>JBIOYQ010000120.1:0-25358 GCA_044870295.1 Actinomycetota bacterium | reverse complement strand
GTCCCGTCGTCAGGGAGTCGTGTGCAGGAGGGTTCGACAGGATCGATCGCGCCCTGCAGCGGATCATCGGCGACGACCGCCGCGGCGACGGCCTCGCGTAGGAGGCAGGGGCGGCCGTCGACTCGGGGGCAGTCATGGCGCAGACGAGGACCGGCGCACATGACCGCCAGGAAGCCGGCTCCCTCGAGCCACCGAGCCCAGCGATCGGCCTCGACGAGGTCCTCGCTGACGACCAGCACGCTACCGGCCATGCTCGCTCACCTCGGTTCGGGCTGCCAACTTTTGGTGCCCAGGTGAAGATCGCTCCTGTGCGGGGGCCGCCACGAGGGTCGGTCAGCCTGGGTTCTCCGGGACGTTCGCCCTGGGTTGGTGCCCACGCGACCTGACACGCTGACCGTGAGCAAACGCAGGAGGGGTCGGGATGATGGACGGATCCGGCCAGAGGCCGCAGAACGACACCACGAGAAGTGCGAAAGGGCTCGAACGGTGGCATGTGTTCGTCCTGCTTCGTGACCGGCCCGGCCTGCATGAACGGACGGTCGAGGCAAGCGGAGCGATGGACGCAGAGCACAGGGTGGCAACCGCCGACCGAATGGTCCTCGAAACGCTGGGATCTCAGCACGTCCCCGCCACCGACGGGGATGCTTCCGCCGACATCCGGTACCGAAGGATCCAGTCGGTGGGCCGCAGGTTCCTGAGCACGCATCCCAGGGCCCACCGACCGGTTGCCAGGCCATTCCTCGAAGTCGTGGCGCCCCTTCGCTGAGCGGAGCGCCCGCTTCCTATGAGCGCCTCACCACCACCTTCAAGGCTCCGGTCTCGGCAGGCCGGGCGAACGTGTCATAGGCTGCCTCGAATTCGTCCATCGGGAATCGGTGGGTGACGAATCCCCCGACGTCGAGCTGCCCCGACCGGATCAACCTCAGCAGGGTCGGCGTCGAGAAGGTGTCGACCAAGCCTGTCGTGATGGTGACGTCCTTGATCCACAGGTCCTCCAGGTGGAGCGTCGCGGGCCTGCCGTGCACGCCGACGTTGGCCACCGCGCCCCCGGGACGGACGATGCCGGCGCACAGCTCGAAGGCCTCCGGAACCCCGACCGCTTCGATGGCCGTGTCCACCCCGAGCCCGCCGGTGATCTCCTGGATCCTTTCAACTGCATCCTCTCGGCCGTTGTTCACCAGGACGTTGGCGCCGAACTTCGCCGCCGCGTCGAGCCTGGCGTCGGCGAGGTCGATCGCCACGATCCGGCTGGGAGAGAACAGCTGGGCCGTGAGGATGGCCGCCAGCCCGATAGGTCCGGCCCCGACCACCGCGACCGTGTCGCCCGGCCCAACACGCCCGTTCAACACGCCGACCTCGTAGCTGGTGGGGCAGATGTCGGCCAGCATCAGCACGGCCTCATCGGAGACCCCCTCCGGCACCAGATGCGTCGACGTGTCGGCGAACGGCACCCGAACGAACTCCGCTTGGGTCCCATCGATCCGGTGACCCAGGATCCACCCGCCTCCGCCGGTGCACAGCCCGTAATGAGCCTCCCGGCAGAACCGGCACCGCCCGCAAGCCGTGATGCACGAGACCAGGACGCGGTCGCCGGGAGCGATCGTCGTCACTCCTGATCCAACCTCCTCAATGGTGCCAACCGCCTCGTGGCCGAGGATGCGGCCCTCGGTCACGGTCGGCACGTCTCCCTTGAGGATGTGGAGGTCCGTTCCGCAGATGGTCACCGCGTCGACCCGAACGATCGCGTCGGTGTCCTCGTGGATGCCTGGTTTCGGGACCTCCTCCCATCTCTTCTTCCCCGGTCCGTGGTAGACGATGGCACGCATCTCCAACACCTCCTCGACCGGTGCCCGCGGTTCCTTCCGTGGGATCACGCGGTCGTCTAGAGCGTCCCGCGATGGGGAAGGTCCTCCAAGGCCGGTGGTCCCTGGGCGGGGGGGACCAACGAGCCCGACGAATCCAGCGTAGGCCCGATCTCCCGTTACGCGACCCGTCCGATCGGAGAAGGTCCCGTCCGAAGTGGGACCTTCGGCCGCCCCAGGCTCCGGTTGTCCGGGTAGCGTCAGGGTTTGGGAGGAAGGAGAGGGCGATGCAGACCATCAAGGAGGCAGCGTCGGAGTTCCTCACACTGCGGCGCATCGCGGTGACCGGGGTGTCGAGGCAGCCGAAGAGTCACGGCAGCAACGTGGTCTACCGGCGTCTGCGGGAGCGCGGATACGAGGTCTTCGCGGTCAATCCCAATGCGTCGGAGGTGGAAGGCGATCCGAGCTATCCCAATCTCCGGTCCATTCCTGGTGGGGTCGACGCGGTCGTGATTGGGACGAGGCCCGCGCTCGCCCAGGGCACCATGCGCGAGTGCGTCGACCTCGACATTCGTCATGTCTGGATGCACCGGTCCTTCGGGACGGGCAGCGTCTCGGACGAGGCGACACGGTACGGCCGGGCGCATGGGATAGCGGTGATCGACGGTGGGTGCCCGCTGATGTTCGCGCCGACTGCCGATGGCGCGCACAAGGTCATGAAGTTCATCTTCACGATGACGGGGAAGGTCCCGCGAACTTGTGAGACCGCCCACGTCATCGACCACGCCTCTGCGTCACGAACGCGACCGACGGGATTCGCTGAAAACTGATACCGACGGCAAGAAGGACCCCCATCGATGACGGAAGCGGGCCGATGGACGTGAGGCGGATTTGTATCGGAATGTTCCTAGCAGTGCTGGCGGTCTCGGCGGCCCTCTTCGGTCGGCCCGTTTCAATGCCAAGCGCGAATGCCGAAGCTGCGACACCGACGAGCGTGAAGGCCACGGCCGCCCTCTACGCGGCCGACTTCGTCTCCACAGCGGCGACCGGAGTAGCGATGAACGACGCCGGTGACGTGACGGGCACGTCGTACCGGGACACCGGATGTGGCTCGTTCTGTCTCCCGCCCCTCGACACCGTGGTGTGGCGGGCGGGGAAGAGGATCGTCCTCCCGCTGGTCCCCGGCTTCGACACGATCACCGTCCGGGGGATCAACGCGGACGGTTGGGTTGCCGGCTACGCAGGACTGATCGGTACCACCACGCACGCCGTGGTGTGGAAGCCGGTAGGTGACACCTACCAGGCCATCGACCTCGGAACGCTCCCAGGCAAGACCATCTCCGACGCGATCGGCATCGATGACCTGGGTCGCGCGGTCGGCTGGTCGAGCACCTTAAACTTCCCACCGGTTGGGTCGCCCTTCATGTGGACCGAGTCAGGAGGCATGGTCGACCTGGGGGCACAAGGGTTCCCCGCGGAGATCCCGCTCGCCCTCAGTCAAGGGGGAACGGTGGCAACGGCGGCCTTCTGGTATCGGCTGGAGGACCCTGGCAGCGTGACGCCGATGCCGCCTGCTCCCTCCGGCTTCTCGATCGGAACCTCTCCTACGGCCATCAACGACGCGGGGGACCAGGCTCGCTTCCTCATCTCCACTGGTGCGCAGCACCCGCTCTTTCTGTTCCGCTTCCATCACGAGGGGACGTGGCAGCAGATCTCCTTTACCGCCATCGTGAACACCATCTACGGGATCGGTTCCATCACCGACGACCAGGACGTCACCGCCACCATCGTGGGCGAAGGGATGGTCGCCTCCGGTCCGAACGGTCTGGCCCAGCCCCTGGTCGATCTGCTGTCGCCGGCCTACAAGGATCGGGTCATCACGGTGGGCGGCCCCATGAACGAGGCGGGGGAGATCCTGGCAGAGGTCATGGTGGGCCGAGCGGTCCGGCTGATGCGCATGGTCCCGGCCGCAGCATGCGCCACGTCCTGCATCAGGGTGGACGCTCTGCAGATGAAGGCGATGTTCGTCGAGGATCCGAACGATCCGGGGCATTGCTCCCCTGGTAGCAACGCGTACAACAAGGCCCAGGTGAAGGTGACGGTCACGAGCGAGACCGGAGCGAAGCTGAGCGGCGTCCAGGTGAAGGCACGGTTCCTGGACGACTACTGGACGAGTCGTTCCGTCTCCGGAACGACGGACGCCCAGGGTGTGGTCGCCTTGAAGAACAAGGGACCCTGCGGCGTCGGGGCGGTCGCCTTCCTGGTGGAGATGGCCAAGAAGACGGGACTGACCTTCGACCGGACGGTGGGGGTCCTGACGACCTGGGCGATCCCGCAGTAACTCCGGTCCGCTGCTCCCGGCCCGGATTGACTCTTCCACGGCGATCGCCGGCGAGATCGCCCCGGACCGTGGATGGAGTACAAAGGTGGGACGGTTGCTGAGAAGGAGGTGGACCGGATGAGCGCTGGATCGACCGAGACCGATGGACGACCGCCGGCGCTCGACGACCCAGAGCTGCGAACGCTCGATCGCTACTGGCGAGCGGCCAACTACCTCTCGGTGGGCCAGATCTACCTGCTGGACAACCCGCTGCTGCACGAGGCGCTGCGGCCCGAGCACATCAAGCCCCGTCTCCTCGGGCACTGGGGAACGACGCCCGGGCTGAACCTGATCTACGCGCACATGAACCGCGCCATCCGCCACTGGGATCTCGACGCGATCATGGTGATCGGGCCCGGGCACGGAGGCCCCGCCGCGGTGGCGAACGCCTACCTCGAAGGGACGTACTCGGAGATGTACCCCCATATCACGCGGGACGAGGAGGGCCTGCGCAAGCTGTTCCGCCAGTTCTCCTTCCCCGGCGGTGTCGGAAGCCACGTGACGGCCGAAACGCCGGGATCGATCCACGAGGGCGGCGAGCTCGGCTACGCCCTGGCGCACGCCTACGGGGCGGCGTTCGACAACCCCGACCTCCTGGTGTGCTGCGTCATCGGCGATGGTGAGGCCGAGACCGGCCCTCTGGCCACCGGATGGCACTCCAACAAGTTCCTCGATCCGGCTCGCGACGGGGCGGTGCTGCCGATCCTGCACCTGAACGGCTACAAGATCGCCAACCCCGCCGTGCTCGCCCGCATCCCGCCCGAGGAGCTCCGAGCCATGTTCGAAGGGCTCGGCCATCTCGTGTACGAGGTCGGGGGAGACGATCCCGCGGACGTACACCCACGGATGGCCGAGACCCTGGATCGCGTGGTGACCGAGATCCACGAGATCCAGCGGGTGGCCAGGAAGAGGAAGAACTCTGGTCGGCCAGCCTGGCCCATGATCGTGCTCCGGACGCCGAAGGGTTGGACGGGGCCCAAGGAGGTCGACGGCGTCCCGGTCGAGGGCACGTTCCGCGCACACCAGATACCGCTCGCGGAGGTCAGGACCAACCCCGAGCATCTCGCGATGCTGGAGGCGTGGCTCCGGAGCTACGACCCCAAGGAGCTGTTCGACGAAGGCGGCGCGCTCCTCGAAGACCTCCAGGCCCTCGCTCCCAGGAGCCACCGCCGCATGAGCGCGAACCCCCGCGCGAACGGTGGGCTCCTGCTTCGCGATCTCGCCGTGCCGGACTTTCGAGAGTACGCGGTTGACGTCGTGAAGCCGGGGACGACGTTCTCCGAAGCCACGCGGGTGCTCGGCGCGCTGCTGCGAGACGTCCTGGTCCGCAACTCCGAGACGTTCCGCCTGTTCGGCCCCGCCGAGACGGCTTCGAACCGGCTGGACGCCGTCTTCGAGGTGACCAATCGGACGTTCGACGCCGACATCCTGCCCACCGACGATCACCTGGCACCCGATGGCCGCGTGATGGAGGTGCTCTCGGAGCACCAGTGCCAGGGCTGGCTGGAGGGTTACCTGCTGACCGGGCGCCACGGCCTGTTCAACTGCTATGAAGCCTTCATCCACATCATCGACTCGATGTTCAACCAGCATGCGAAGTGGTTGAAGACGTCTCGAGCCGTCCCGTGGAGGAGGCCGATCGCCTCGCTGAACTACCTGTTGTCCTCCCACGTGTGGCGGCAGGACCACAACGGATTCTCCCATCAGGACCCGGGGTTCATCGATCATGTCGTCAACAAGAAGGCCGAGGTCATCCGGGTCTATCTGCCTCCCGACGCGAACTGCCTCCTCTCGGTGGCCGACCACTGCCTCCGCAGCCGGAACTACGTGAACGTCATCGTGGCCGGCAAGCAGCCCTCGCTGAACTATCTCTCGATGGATGACGCCATCGTCCATTGCACCCGCGGGGCGGGCATCTGGGACTGGGCCAGCAACGACGAGGAGGGCGAGCCCGACGTGGTCATGGCCTGCTGCGGTGACATCCCGACCCTGGAGACCCTGGCCGCCGTGGATCTCCTCCGCCAGCATCTCCCGGATCTGAGGGTTCGAGTCGTCAACGTCGTGGACCTCATGCGGCTCGAGCCTCCCACCGAGCATCCGCACGGTTTGCCGGACGCCGAGTTCGACGCGCTGTTCACGGCGAGCCGGCCGATCGTGTTCGCCTATCACGGGTATCCCTGGCTTATCCACCGTCTGACGTACCGACGCACGAACCACGGCAACCTGCACGTCCGCGGATACAAGGAGGAGGGGACCACCACGACACCCTTCGACATGGTCATGTTGAACGACCTTGATCGGTTCCACCTGGTGATGGACGTCATCGATCGGGTGCCCGGGCTGTCGTCGAGGGCGGGTCACATCCGCCAGGACATGAGCGACCGTCGCCTGGCGGCCCGAGCCCACACGCGGGAGTTCGGCGAGGACGACCCGGAGATCAGCGGTTGGACGTGGCCCTACTGAGCCCATGGCCATCCTGGTGGTCAACGCCGGTTCCAGCAGCCTCAAGCTCCGAGTCCTGGACGACCAGGACCAGGTCACCTCGTCGCTGGACCTGCCGGCGCCGCGGGGGCGTTCCGAGCGGACCTCCATCGAGCAGGCGGTCGGGGGAGTCGGAGCCATCGATGCCGTTGGTCATCGCATCGTCCACGGTGGCACCGACTTCCTCGGCCCGGTCCGCATCGACGACGACGTCGTCATGCAGCTCCGCGCCCTCACGGACCTGGCCCCGTTGCATCAGCCCAAGTCACTCGCCGCGCTCGAGGTGGTCACCCGGCTGCTGCCCAGCGTTCCGGCCGTCGCGTGCTTCGACACAGCGTTCCACGCCCAGATGCCCGAGGCGGCCGCGACGTACGCGCTACCACCGGAGTGGCGGAAGCGGTGGAGTCTCAGGCGGTACGGCTTCCACGGCCTGTCGCACGCGTACGCGGCCGACCGGGTCGCGCGTCTCCTCGACCGCCCGTTGGAGGGCCTTCGCGTCGTGACCTGTCACCTCGGTGCGGGAGCATCGCTGGCGGCCGTGCAAGGCGGCCGATCCGTCGACACCACCATGGGGTTCACTCCCTTGGAGGGCCTGGTCATGGCGACGCGATCCGGCACCGTCGATCCGGGTCTGGTGCTCTGGCTCGAGGAGCATGCCGGAACGCCACCGTCGGAGCTGGCCGCCACGTTGGAGCATCGGTCTGGTCTGTTCGGCCTGGCAGGAACGGCGGACATGCGGCAGGTCATCGAGCGCGCGCGGGCCGGGGATCCAGCCGCCAAGCTGGCGCTCGCCGTGTACGTCCATCGCCTGCGGGCGGGGATCGCCGCCATGGCTGCATCGATGGATGGGTTGGACGCCCTGGTGTTCACGGGCGGGGTCGGCGAGAACGCGCCCGTGGTGCGCGAGCAGGCCGGCGCCGGGTTGGGCTTCCTGGGCGTGGAGATCGACGGCGTGCGAAATGCGGATGCGAACGGGGACAGGGAGATCGGCACCGATGGCGGCATGGCTCGGACGTTCGTGATCCAGGCGCGAGAGGACGTGCAGATCGCCCGGGAGGTGCGCTCTGTGCTGGGTACGTAGGAACGAGGGTCGAGAGAAGCCGCGACCAGGTGGGTGAAATGGCGCCGTCGCGGGCTTCCGACCTGGACGAATGGGAAACGTCAAGGAGGAGGTGAACTGAAGTGTCTGTGAGCGGCACCATCCGACAGACCTCCACGATCGGAGAGCCGCGCTTCGCGAGGTTCCTGTTCGGCTCGCCGTACGCCGCTCCTATCTGGCTGCTGGCCCGGATCTACGTTGGATACCTGTGGCTGCACGCCGGATGGGAGAAGATCACCGGAACCTCTGGCGGCACGTGGACATGGCATTGGGCCTACACGCCGGACTCCTGGTTGCGCTCCAGCGCGGGGCTGAAGGGGTTCGCCGCGTTCGCCCTGCAGAACAGCACGGGGTCGCATGCGCCGGTGAACTACGGTTGGTACGCGGCGTTCCTGAGATGGCTGGAGCACAGCGGGGGGTGGCTCGCGCCCGTGATCGCGGTCGGCGAGGCGCTCATCGGCGTCGCCCTCCTGCTCGGCCTGGTCACCGGGATCGCCGCCTTCTTCGGAGCTCTCCTCACGACGGCCTTCGGGCTGGCTGGCATCGCCGGCGTCAACCCCGCCTTCCTGATCCTGGAGGTGTTGCTGGTCCTGGCATGGCGGAACGCCGGGTGGATCGGCTTGGACCGGTTCCTGCTGCCGAAGCTCGGCACGCCGTGGGAGCCGGGCTCGCTGTTCCGACGAGAAGCACAACCGCGTGCACCTTGACGACGCGGCTGCGTCCGCCGGGGCCTTGAAGCCGACCGAGGCCGACGAGGTGCTCGTGCCAGGCGTCCCGGACGTGGCCTCCGCGCCCGGAGCTGTCGACCTCCTGTGGATCCCCCTGGGTGCGGGTGGCCATGTCGTCCGTTGGAATGGGAAGGTCTACGAGGCCATCAAGGCGCTCATGGAGCGTCGGCCTCGATTCGCCCTGTACCACACCGCCTTGGAGGTGGGCCTTCCCGACGGGTGGGCCGTGATCGAGTCCGCGCCGATACGCGATGACCGAGGGAGACGGGAGCGTGGCGTGGTCGCCGAAGGTCCGGTCGGAATGAGATGGCTCGGAAGGTTCCGCCTGTTTCGCTACGAGATCCGCTGTTGGCGCGGAGGCTCCATCCCGGACGCGAGCGAGGCCGTCTCGAGTCCCGTCCGAGTGGTGAACGACCTTGCCGTCGCGCACCGGATCGTCGACCTGGTGCCGGCCGTCCCTACGCCCACGTGGGGTCGAGACGAGCTGCGCACCGGCGACATGTGGAACTCGAACTCCCTCGTCTCATGGCTGCTGGAGCGGGTGGGCGTGGTGACCGACTCACTCCAACCGCCATCGCGCGGTCGCGCACCCGGGTGGGACGCGGGCGTGTTCGTCGCACGGCGCCAGATGAGACGGGAGCACCAGCGCTAACCGCGTCCGGTAGGGTCGGAACTCCATGCGCCCTCGAAGGACCGTTCTGGCTCGGTTCGCACTGCTCGGACTGGCCGTGGCGGTGGTGACGACGACCGTCGTCTTGCTGGGCCGCCGAGGAGTCCGGCAACCGCTTTCACCGGGCGGGCGTCTGCCCGGCGTGGACGTCTCGTCGCATGAACCGCCCATCGACTGGGCCGAGGCCGCGCAATTCGGGCTGCGGTTCGTGATCGCGCGGGCGACGGAAGGCGACTCGCGGAAGGACGGGGCGTACCGAACCATCCGCAAGGAGGCCAGGGCGGCGGGCCTGGCCTTCACAGCCTTCCACTACGCGCGGCCCGACCGGGCCCGGGGGGATGCGGTGAAGGAAGCCGACCTGTTCCTCAGGGTCTCGGGTGTGGGACCGGGCGACCTGCTGCCCGTCCTCGACCTGGAGGAGTCGGGCGGGATGGCGACGCCCAAGCTGCAGCGATGGGTGAGGGCGTGGCTGGAGCGGGTCGAGGCGAAGATCCACGTCAAGCCGATGATCTACACGAACCTCGACTTCTGGCGGACCTGGATGGGCGACACCACCAGCTTCGCGGAGGACGGCTACCCGTTGTACGTGGCCAGCTGGGGAGCGACCGTCCCCGCCGTGCCGGCGGGCAACTGGGCGGGTCGCGGATGGACCCTGTGGCAGACGGCCAAGTGCGGGCACGTCCTCGGCATCAAGGGCTGCATCCGAACCGATGTCTACAACGGCGATGACCTGAGGGGCTTGACGATTCCCTGACTCGGGGTTCTGGAGGTCTGGTCGCTCGACGTAGTCAGGTGGCAGACCCGATCTCAGTCAAAAGGTCACACCGGCCCGTTCCGGATCAAGGGCTCGCTGATAAGGTCCGATCCTTGCAATGATGGACGCGCCCCCCGTTCCCGCGTCGTGGCCACAGCTGCGCTCGATGCTTCGTCATGCGTTGCCCGGATTGGTCCTACCAGGCTTGCTCTATTTCTCTTTGCGCCCCCACGTCGGGGTGATGATCGCCCTGACGGTCGCGGCGACCGTGCCCGTGGCGGACGCCGTGGTCCGAAGGATCCGGGGGCGCGCCCAGAACGGCATGGCGCTGGTGTTCCTGCCCATGACCGCGGTGGGGATCGGGCTGGCCGCGACGCTGCACTCGCCAGTGTTCCTCCTGGCCAAGGGTGGCGTGACCAGCGGGCTGATGGGCCTGGCCTTCGCCATCTCCGCGATCGTGGGACGGCCGCTGACCCGCACGATGGCCCTGCATCTGTCCTCCGACCACCAGGAGGCTCGCCGGCGCCTGGCCGAGCGCTGGTCGCACCCCAAGGCGCACGCCGTGTTCCGCATCCTCGCGGTCGGGTGGGGGCTGCTGATGCTGGCGACCGGCGGCCAGCAGATCCTGATGGCCCTGACAGCTTCGCCGAGTCTGTTCATGTTGGTCGAGCCGCCGGTGCACGCGGTGACGACGGTGCTCGGCATCGTCCTCAGTGTCCTGTACGTCCGGCGCATCCAGCAGGAGCATCCCGAGATCGCCCTGCTGCCGTCGAAGGTGACCGTCGCGGTCTAACGAGCGCCGAGCTCAGCGCAGCCGGCGCCTCCGAAGCAACGGGATCCCGATCAGCCCCGCCACTACGGCGACGCCCACTGCGGCGACGGCCAGGAACAGCGAGTCCCCGCCCGACGTCGGGACGGGATTGGGGTCGAACGTGCTGGTCGGGAACGGACCGGGGCCAGTCGGGGTGGGCGAGCCGGAACCCGATCCGGTGTCGATCCACTTCTGGATGAACTCGACCGAGAGGTCGAAGACGGACTTGCCTCCGCCGTCCTGCGGGAACTGGCTCTTCAGGCGGGCGCCGTGGTTGTTTCCCTGGACCACATACAGCTGACGAGGGACGCCGGCTCTTTTCAGCTTGCCGGAGAGCTCTTGCGCCTGGGTCAGCGGGATCTGCTCGTCGGTGCTGTTCGCGATCAGGGTGGGGGAGTCGGAGCCGTCCACGTAGGTGACCGGTGAGGCGTCCTTCTCCTTGGCCGCGCAGGCCGTGAGGTCGCAGCCCAAGAAGTCGCTGGCGTTGGAGAAAGCCTTGTTCGGATCGACCCGATCCGCCCATATTGTGGCGAGATCGGTCGGGGCGGACCAGAGCACGACGAGGCGGACGCGTGTGCCGGTGTCGAGCGAGCCCTTCCCCGTGTAGCCGATCATCGCGGCCAGATACGCTCCTGCCGAGCTGCCGATGGCACCCAACCGGGTGGGGTCCACGTGGTACTCGGCGGCGTTCTCGCGCACCCACTTCACGGCGGCCAGGGCGTCATCGACGGCGGCCGGATACGGGTACTGCGGGGCCAGGCGGTAGTCGACGGAGAAGCAGGCGAATCCAAGGTCGGCGAGCTGCTTGCAGTTGTTGTCCCACTCGGTCTTGTCGCCCGCGACCCACCCGCCGCCGTGCAGCGCGATGAGCCCGGGAAAGGGTCCATCGCCGTCTGGGATGAACGCGTCCAGCCGCAGGGACACGCCGGCTGGGCTCGCGTATTCGACGTCCTGGAGGATGGTCGGTCGTTGGGCCGCCGCAGCGGGCCTGCCTCCGGCGACCAGCGCGCAGAGCAGACCAAGGGTGGCGATGGCTGCTCTGGGTCGATGACGGGGCGCGGTCAATCGGGGCTCCGGACCATGTGGCTTTCGGTGTCGGAACGATTATCCATGCCGATCGGGCGAAGAAGAGGTTCCCCGTTGTGGGACCCCCAGCCAGGTCAATCAGGGATTGCTCTGGTTGACGTCCCTGCCGTCGCACCGAGAGCATGAACCCCTCCACCCGAGAGGAGTATCCATGCGCTGCTGCACCACTCGGCGAACGTCCGTCTTGGTCGCCCTCCTCGGGGGGCTCACGCTGACGGTGCCGGCGATGCCGGTCTCGGCGTCCGGCCAGGCTCCGGCGCAGGGTCAGCTGTGGATCTCGACCTTCAATGGCCCCACGGATGGCGTCGACACTGCGAACGCTGTCGGTGTGGCGCCCGACGGCTCCACGGTGTTCGTGACGGGCAGCACCGAGGTCGGTGTGCACAGTACGCAGGACTACGGCACCGTGGCCTACGACGCCGCGACCGGCACCGCTCGCTGGAGGGCGCTCTACGACGGCAGCGGCGGGAACGACACGGCCTACGCGCTGGCGGTCAGCCCCGACGGATCGGCCGTCTTCGTCACGGGAACCAGCGTGGGGGACGGATCCGATGACGACTACGCCACGGTGGCCTATGACGCCACCACGGGGGACGAGCTGTGGGCGGCGCGCTACACCAGCCCGAGCAGGCGGGAAGACACCGCAGTCGCGGTGGGAGTCAGCCCGGACAGCTCGATGGTCTTCGTCACGGGTTTCAGTGCCCGTCCGGACAACTCGAAGCGTGACTACGCCACGGTTGCCTACGACGCGGTCGGCGGCCAGCAACTCTGGGCCGCCCGCTACGGCAGGCCGGAGGCAGAGGACTACGCGTATGCCCTCCAGGTGAGCCGCGACGGGTCCAGAGTGTTCGTCACCGGTCAGGCCGGCTACGACATGGGCACCGTGGCCTACGACGCCGCGACCGGTACCGCGCTGTGGGCGACCCGCTACGACAGCCACGACAGCGACGCCGCGTACGCCATCGGGATCAGCCCCGACGGCTCCTCCGTCTTCGTGACGGGCTACGGCGGCCCTGACTACGCCACCATCGCCTACGACGCGGCCACGGGGGAGCGACAATGGCTCACCACCTTCAACGGTCCACGCGACCAGTCTGACGGTGGACTCGCCCTTGCGGTCAGTCCGGACGGCTCGGCTGTGTTCGTGACGGGCACCAGCACGCAGCTCGAGAACAGCTTGGACAGCGACTTCGCCACGCTGGCGTACGACGCGAGCACCGGCCATCAGCTGTGGAGCGCCCGATTCACCGGACCGGGGCGTCACGACGACATCCCGACCGCCATCCAGGTCGCCCCCGACGGGTCCGGCGTGTTCGTGACCGGCTGGACCCTCGATGCCCGACGTGGCGGCAACTACGACTTCGCGACCGTGGCGTACGACGCGGCGACCGGAGCCACCCTATGGGTGGAGCGGCTGCACACCGCGTTCGACGACGTGGCGACCGACATGGCCGTCAGCCCTGACGGGTCCGCGCTGTTCGTCACGGGGAGGGTCGACCGGGGAGTCGACTTCGGCACCGTCGCCTATTCGACGTAGCTGGCCCGCCTGGATTCGAACCAGGACTAACTGATCCAGAGTCAGTCGGGCTACCGTTACCCCACGGGCCAGTGGGTTGGATCAACAGGGAATGCTACACGGCGCCCGCGATCTGCCGGCGACGCTGGCGACCGTAGAGCAGCGACCCTAGGGTGAGCAGGGCCGGCCACAGCAGGAACGGACCGGCCACCACGAGCATCGCGCCGACGGCGATCAGCCCGACCAGGGCGGCCCGTCGGCCCGGGCGGCCAGGTTCGAGGAGCCGGATGGCCGCGGCCATGCCCAGCACGTACACGGTGACGAGCGAGGCCGTGGCCATGTGGACGAGTGGCCGGGGATCGATGCGGGTGATAGCCACGGCCGTGATGGTGAGCCCGCTCCCAATGCCCAGCACGACCAACGCGCGGCGCGGGATCTCGTTCACCTCGCTCCCGCGAGCCAGCCACGCCGGCATGGCGCCGTCGCGACCGAGGGCGGCGCCGAGCTTCGCCGCCGCGGCGTGATACGCGTTCATCACTCCGAGCGTGAGCACCACGGCCATCACCGCGGCGATGCCCCGCGCGGAGCCGCCGAGCTCGAGGGCCAGCAGATCCGCCACCGGGGCCTCCCGCCGGCCGGCTGCGGGGCCGAGCACGGTGATGGTGGCCACGGCCACGCCCAGGTAGAGCACGCCCACGATGGCAACGGCGGCGGCCGTCGCGAGCCCGAGGTCGCGGTGGGGCCGGCGGAACTCACCCGACAGGTGCGTGATGGCCTCCCAGCCGGCGAAGCTCCACAGCAGCAGTTCCGCGGCCGTTCCGATGGCGAACCACCCGTGCGGAGCGAACGGGGAGAGGCTGGCCAGGCGAGCGTGCGGCAGGGAAACGATCGACGCCAGTGAGATGAGGGCGACCAGGAGCCCCGCCAGCACCAGCTGTACCTTGCCGGACACGCGAAGCCCGAACAGGTTCGAAAAGATCGTGGCCGCGATGAGGCCGGCCGCCACGAGCAGCACGGTGGCCCGCCCTCCACCGACCGCGTCCGCGACATAGGAGCCGGCGAACATCCCCGCGGCGGGCGCCCCGACTGGGATGGTCAGGTAGAAGCACCATCCGGCCACCGCGGCGGCCTGGGGCCCGAAGGCTCGCCGGACGAAAGTCGAGACGCCTCCCGCGTCGGGGTACCGCGCGGCCAGGGCGGCGAATGCGGCGGCGAGCGGGATGGACAGCGCCACCATGGCGACCCACGCCACCAGGGACGCCGGACCCGCGGTCCGGGCTGCCAGCGATGGGAGGGCCAGGATGCCGGTCCCGAGCACCGCGCCCACGTACAGCGCGATGCCTTGCGGAAGCGTGACGGTCCCAGGCCGGACCGGTTCGTCGACCGCCATCGGGCCCATCCTGGCAGACGGGTGTGACAGTGAGGGTCAGTCCGGCTGCGTCCGGTCGTACTCGGCGGCCACGCGCTTCGGGACGGCCATGCGCCAGGCCTCGATCACGATCTCCCGCATCTCCTGCTCGTCGATCGCGTGGAGGCGGACCTCCACCCAGTGATAGCGGAGGTCGGACGTGGCGGGCATGAGGAACTTGTGCGGCTCGGAGGCCACGAGCGCCTCCCGCTCCCACTTGGGGAAGGCGAACCCCATTTGGGACTCGTCGCGGGAGAAGGCCAGGTACACGAGGCGGCCGACGCGGAACTTCACGCGGTCGCGAACCACCGCTTCGTAGCTCCGCGGAAGGGCGCTGGCCACCCGCCGGACGTCGTCGATCGTGACCATGGAGAGCCGAGGATACCGAGGGGGTCCGACAGCGCACGGTTGCTGGCGGCTCGGCAGGGACTGCTCGTCGTCTAGCATCCGAGCCACCATGACCGAATCGAAACCCACCGGTGACCTTGTCCGCGCGGCCTGGGATGCGATGGCCGACTTCTGGGACGAGAACATGGAGGCGGGCCAGACGTGGCAGCAGAGGCTGATCGAGCCCGCGGTCGAGCAGATCCTCGACCTCCGCGCCGGCGAGCGGGTCCTGGAGATCGCCTGCGGCAACGGCGAGTTCGCCCGCCGGATGACGGATCTCGGCGCGAAGGTCCTTGCCACGGACTTCAGCGAGGAGATGCTGCGCACCGCCGGTCGCCGAGGAGGCGAGGTGGAGTATCGGATCGCCGATGCCACGGATGAGGGCCAGCTGCTCGCGCTGGGCTCACCGGGTGAGTTCGACGCGATCGTCTCGAACATGGCGATCATGGACATGGCCGAGATCGAGCCGATGGTCTCGGCCGCCTCCGTGCTGCTCCGGCCCGAGGGACGGTTCGTGTTCTCGACCCAGCACCCCGCCTTCAACAGCGGCGATCCCGTTCGGATGGCCGAGCAGACGGAAGATGACGCTGGCGTGCATCGCCAGTACTCGATCAAGATGTCGCACTACATCCGTCCCCTGGTCGGCAAGGGCGTGGCCATCGAGGGCCAGCCGGTCACGCAGTGGTACTTCCACCGGTCGATGGAGGAGCTGTTCGGCGTGTGGTTCCGGCATGGGTTCGTCCTGGACGCCCTCAGCGAGCCGGTCCTGCAGCCCGACGACATGGAGCCAAACTCGCTGTCCAGGGTGTTCCTGGAGATTCCACCGATCCTGGTGGCTCGCATGCGCCCGGCGAACCGGGCCTGACGTTCGCACCGTCTCGGGTTGGCAAGGCTCGGTGTCGATCTCCACTGGGCTTCGTTCGTCGAGGAAGGGAACGCAACCACGAGGACGAGAGGAGCGGCCGTGAAGTACTTGATGTTCGTCTGCTGGGACGCGGAGAGGATGAATGCCCAGACCGAGCCGGACGCGCCACCGACCGAGAGCGCGGACAGCTTCCCCTGGCTCGACGACGCCCAGGCACGGGGAGTCTGGGTCACCGGCGATCAACTGGCCCCGCCGCGCCGGGCCCGGACCGTTCGGGTGAGGGGTGGGAAGGCCCTGGTCACGGATGGTCCGTTCGCCGAGACGAAGGAAGCTATCGGGGGGTTCGACATCCTGGAGTGCGGCAGCCTCGAGGAGGCCGTCGAGATCGCGGCCGCACACCCGCTTGCCCAAACGGGGACCATCGAGGTTCGGCCGCTGTGGGGGAACTGATCGTCGCCTGGCGCACGCGCCGCGAAGGGCTCACATGTACCTGGTGACGTAGCCCCGGCGCCGGAACGTCCTGAACATCCCTGCGGCCAAGGCGAAGGCGGCGGCCAGATACACGACATCAAGGCCCATCGCCCACGCGAGCTCGCCGGCGCGGGCCCCGGAACCGGCCAGCGCCGCTCGCATCGACTCGAAGACGTGCGCCGGGGGCATGGCCTTGGCCACCGCCTGTGCCCATCCCGGCAGCACCGACAGGGGATAGAACACCGCCGCGAACGGGACCACCAGGCCCGCGATGGCCCACGCCATCTCGTCCACCGACTGCCCGAATCGAAGGACCAGACTGACCACGACCAGCGACAGCGCGATGCCGAACAGCAGGAGCAGGCCCACGTACAGGACCAGCATCGGCCCGAAGGTCACGATGTGGAAGGAGAACAGTGTCCACGCCAGGCTGGTGATCAGCAGCCAGCTGACGGCGGCCCGGCTGATCGCGAACAGCACCACTCCCGCCAAGTACTCCATCGGCTCCAGGGGCGAGGCCATCAGGTTGAGCACGTTGTGCCAGTAACCCTCGGACAGGAACGCCACCGAGATGCTGTTCTTCGCCCGGAACACCAGGTCCCACAGGAGCAGCCCGCCAAGGAGGAAGGCAACGGGGACAGCCAGGTGCACGCGCTCCCTGGTCAGGAACGTGGTGATCATGCCCCACAGCATGAGGTCGACCAGCGGCCAGAAGAACATATCGATCATCCGCGGCGGCGACTGGAGGGCCGCCAGCCAGTGGCGCCGGACCACCGCGGTCACCCTTCGGCGATTCATGAGCGGCTCACCCGCGCCACGTGGAGGAAGGTGGCTTCCAGGTCCTCGGTTCCGTACTGCGCCGACACCTCGGACGGCGAGCCGTCGGCGACGACCCGGCCCCGCGCCAGGAACACGACGCGGCGGCACAGCCGTTCGACCTCGCGCATGTTGTGCGAGGTGATCAGCAAGGTGAAGCCCTCCTCGGCTTGGGCGTCGGCGAGTAGCGCGCGGACCGTGGCGGCCGCCTCGGGGTCCAGCGAGGCGGTGGGTTCGTCCAGGACCAGAACCCGCGGTCCGGCCACCATCGCCCGGACCATCCCGACCACCGTTCGCTGGCCGCTGGAGAGTTGCGTCCCGCGCCGCTCCAGCAGGTCGGCCATGCCGAACCGCTCGGCCAGCTCGCGACATCGTGACCGAGGCACGCCGTAGATGTCCGCGAACACGTCGAGGAACTGCCGTACCTTGAGATCGCCGGGGATGGACAGGTAGCTGGCCGCGAAGGCCACGTGCGTCATGGCTTCGGCTCGACCTTGCGGCAGCCGGCGGCCGAGCAGCGAGACTTCGCCGGCGTCCGGCAGCGTCGCCCCGATCAACATCATCAGGGTGGTGGTCTTCCCAGCGCCGTTGGGACCCAGCAGGGCGACCGTGTCGCCCTCGTCCACGACCAGGTCCACGCCGTCGACGGCGCGGAACTGGCGGAACGACTTGGTGAGCCCACGTGCTTCGATCGGGAACACTGTCAGACCTCCCTGCTGCGAACGGTGCGATGCGTGGAAACTGGGCCGGTGCGGCCGGTGGGCCTCGAGCGAGGCCCGAGCAGGAAGCGGGAGGTCAATGCAGCACGATCCACCATCCTAGCGATCAGGGCCAGACCGGTCCAGCATGGGTGCGCGAGGCTGAGCTATGGTGGCGGCCGGAAGGAGGCCGACGTGAACAAGGCCGAACTGGTGGAGGAGATCGCGGCGAAGACGAAGCTGGGAGCCTCCGACGTGGCCCGGGTGATCGATGCGCTCATGGACATCGTCACCAGGACGGTGGTGCGCGGGGAGAAGGTGGTCCTCTCGGGCTTCGGGACATTCCATCGGAAGGCGAGGGCCCGACGCACCGCCCGCAACATCTGGGCCGACAAGCCCTTGAGGGTCCCGCCTCGGAACGTTCCCTCGTTCCGGCCCGGGAAGCCGTTCCGCGACGCCGTTTCTCGCCGCCGACGGACGGCGGCCTCCAGCCGTTCGGCGAAGGCGAAGCGCTAGGAGGCCCGGGCCGTCAGGCCCGAGATCGACGGGGGTCCAGGGCCTCGAGCCCGGCCCGGAGCGCCAGGATGGCGCCGTCGAGGTCGCTCAGGTCGAGGTGCACCTCGCCCACCTCACGCCAGCAGGCCGCTTCCTGTTGCCGGGCACCTCTCGCCCGGAACAACGCCGCCGACTCGCGCAACGTGTCGGCGGCCTCCTGGCGGCGCCCCAGCGCGGACAGGGCACGACCTTTCAGGAACAGGCAGCGCGCGTACTCCAGTTGATCGGACGTCACCTCGGTGAGGGCTCGCGCGGCGTAGTCGAGTGCTTCCTCCGGCCGCTCCTCGAGCAGGGCCAGCCGGCTTCGCTCGGTCAAGACCTGCGCGCGGTCGTCGCCGGAGGCCTCCGTGAGCATGCGCTCGGCCGCCTCGAGATGCTGTTTGGCTTCCTGGAGCCGCGGGGGGTCTGCTTCCAGACACAGGAACGCGTAGGCGTTGTGCAGGCGCCCCACCCTGCGCCGGTCCTCGCTCTCTTCCATGAGGACCCGGGCCCGCGTGGCCAGCTCCAGGGCCTCGTCCCATTCCTTCCGCTCGGCCACCACCCGGCTGGCGTGCCAGTAGGCCACGGCGCGCACCGGGAGCGGGACGTCCGGGGTGGCCGAGGCGAGGGCCCGGCTGGCGGCGCGCTCGGCCTTGATGATCTCGCCACGTTCGAAGTAGATCGAGACCAGCACCGACTGCAGGTCCGTCAGCACCGCGGCGTCGATGCGCTCTCCAGACTGCTCGGCCAGGTAGCGCTCCACCACCTCGGCGCCATAGTTGAGGTCGCCCAGGGCCAGCAGGGCCCTGGCCAGGCCGCCGACGGCCACGCCCTGCTCGCGCCGGGTGAGCGGTCCGGCCAGGGCTCGTTCGTAGACATCGACGGCCTTTCGGTGCTGGCTCGTCTGGCGAAGGGAGTCGCCGAGCACCGTCAGAGTCTGGCTCTGGAGACGGGGGAGATCGTATTCCTGGGCCTTTGCCAGGAGCTTCTCCAGATGTTGCTCTGCTTCGACCGGGTCTCCGAGGCGGATGCGCTCGCGCGCCTCCTCCAGGTCGTACTGGAGGCGTGACTCCACGCCGTCCGGGATGCCGGTGGCCAGGTACGTGGGGCTGACCCCCAGCCGCTCCGCGAAGAAGTGCATGGCCTCGGTAGAGGGCTGCCGACGACCCGCCTCGATCTGGCTGATGTAGCTGGGGTTGTAGCGGGGATGGGCCAGGGCGCGGCCGCTCAGGCCAGCCCCCTCCCGCAGCTCGCGGAACCGCTTGGCCAGCTCCATGGCGCTCAATTCAACCACCATGGGCCGTCAAATGACAGTCTCTGTTGACTTTCTGTCACTCCCCTGAGTAACATCCCGGGCACCGCTTGCGACAGGGGGACAAGATGAGGCGGGTCAAGGGATTGGCCGTGCTGGTGGCGACCATAGTGATGCTCGCTCTGGCAACCGTGGCGAGTTTCCCCTGGGACGTCACCAGGCCCCACTTCTGACAACGAGGGAGAGGACGCTACAGGTCGCCGTTCCATCGGGTGCGCGAATGGCGATGGCGGGGGGCGTCCTCCCCTCGTTGCTCGGACCGACGCCCTGACGCCATCTCGGTGACCTCCCCGATCCACCCCGTTACTTGACCAGCCGCCGTCTCAGCAGGTTCATGGGCACCACGAACAGCACGGCCGTCAGCACGGCCATCCAGAGCGCCGCCGCGGCCGCCGCACCGATGTCACCGGTCAGGATCAGTCCTCGCATCAAGTTGACCGCCTGATGCAACGGGATGAACCACGACACCACCTGCACCCAATGGGGTAGCCGATCCAGCGGGAAGAAGATCCCGCTGAACAGGAACATGGGTGTGATGAACATGGTCCAGTAGTACGTGTAGTAGTCGATCAACGGGATGACCGCGGTGAACGACAGCCCGATCGCCGAGAACATCATCCCCGTCAGGGCCACGGCCAGCGGCGTCAGGACGGCCCACCACGAATGCACCACCCCAAACCCCGATGCGATGGCCAGGAACACGCATCCGTAGATCAGCGACCTGGTGGTGGACCAGAGCATCTCGCCCAGGCCGATGTCCTCGATGGTGAGCGGCGTCGCCATGACGGCGTCGTAGATCTTGCCGAACTGCATCTTCACGAAGCAGTTGAACGTGACCTCGAAGGACGCCCCGAACATCGACGCCGTCGCGACCAGGCCGGGCGCGATGAAGTCGATGTACCGGTAGCCCTTGATCCTGGCCAGGTACGCGCCCAGCCCCAGTCCCATGGCCAGCAGGTACAGGAATGGCTCGAAGAAGTTGGGGACGATGTTCAGCTTGTAGGTCCGGCGGTAGATGGCGGCGTTCCTCAGCCACAGGCGCCACGCCGCCGCCGGCTGGACGTCCGGCACCCGGACGACGTCACGAAGCCATCCACGTCGCTCGACCGGGTGAACGGCGGTGGCGGTCCGGGCCATTACTCCAGCAGCCCCCGTCCGGTCAGCGACAGGAACACGTCCTCCAGCGTCCCACCCCGCAGCCACACCTGCGATGGCTCGAGCCCCATCGCCCGCACCTTGGCGAGGAGGGCGTCACCGTCGTCGGTGTACAGCATCCAGCGGTCGGCCAGCCGCTCGGCCCGCTCGGCGACGGATCCGAGGGCGGCCAGCCCAGCCTCGGCGTCGGGTGGTGGCTCGAACACCTCGATCACCTGGGCGGAGGTATGCGCCGCGATGAGCTCCCGCGGCGAGCCCTGCACCAGGATGCGGCCCTCGTGCATGATCACGAGCCGGTCGCACAGCTGCGACGCCTCCTCCATGTAGTGGGTGGTCATCACCAGCGACACGCCCTGGCGCTTCAGCGATCGGAGCTTCTCCCAGACCAGATGCCGCGCCTGGGGGTCGAGGCCGGTGGTCGGCTCGTCCAGGATGAGCAGCTCTGGTTGGTTCATGAGGGAGCGGGCGATGAGCAGCCGTCGCTTCATGCCTCCCGACAGGCCGTAGATCCGCCAATCTCGCTTGTCCTCCAGAGCGACGAAGGCGAGCAGCTCCTCGGCCCTGGGTCTGGATACCCGGGGAGGGATGTCGAAGTAGCGAGCGTAGATCACCAGGTTCTCCATGACGGTGACCTCTTCGTCCAGGTTGTTCTCCTGCGGCACGACGCCCATGCGCGCCTTGATCCGCCGACCGTCGTCCCAGGCCCGCAGCCCCAGCACGGTGAGGTCACCGTCGGTGGGAGGCGACGTGCACGAGATCATCTTCATGGTGGTGGTCTTCCCGGCGCCGTTGGGTCCGAGGAAACCGAAGCACTCGTTCGCCGAGACCGTGAACTCGATGCCCCGGACCGCCTCGAAGTCACCGAACCGCTTCGCCAGGCCGCGGCCAGCCACCACCGGATCCGCCATGGCACCCGAGTTTATCGGGCACCCCTGACGGCCAGGCACCTACAGACCGAACGCGTAGACCTTGTCGTCCTTCGACCCGATGTAGACCGTCCCGTTGAGCACGGCCACGGACCCGGGGATGCCAGCCTGCATCTCGTCGTAGCCCGAGGTCCAAAGCTTCTCCCCGGTCCGGGCGTCGAACGCGTAGATCTGATGGTCGTAGGACCCGGTGTAGAGGACGCCGTTTGCGATGGCCGGAGACGAGGTCGCATAGTCGGCCATGGTGTGTGACCACACCGTCTCTCCCGTATCGGCGTCCAGCGCGTAGACGTGGCTGCCCATGGGATCGGTCTCTCCCGTGTTGACGAAGACCATCCCGTTCCACACGGCCGGCGAGGACCTGACGATGCCCTTGTGGGGGAAGGCCGACGTCTTCCACTTCAGCGCTCCGGTCGAAGCGTTGTAGGCGTACACGCGATAGTCGTCCGCCCCCACATAGACGGTGCCGTTCTTGATGGACGGTGTGCACCGGACCCTGTCCCCCAGCGTGGCCGACCACTTCGTCGCACCGGTCGCGGGATTCAGCGCGTACAGGATCGACTTGTCCGAGCCGACGTAGAGCGTGTTCCCTGAGACGGCGGGGGCTCCCCACACCGCCCAGGTGTTCAGCTGCCAGCGGAGGGCGCCGGTGTTCGCGTCGAGTGCGTAGAAGTTCCCGTCCTGCGCCCCGATGTACACGGTGGAGCCGGACACCAGGGGAGAGGCCCTCCCGACGTCGTCCGAGATGTGATAGTTCCAGACCTTGTTCCCGGTGAGCGTGCTCAGGGCGACGATCTTGTCGTCGTTGGAACCGACGATGACCATTCCCCGCCACACCGTCGGAGAGGATCGAACGTCTCCCGACGTGCCGTGGCTCCAGATCTTCGTTCCGGTGATCGCATCGAGCGCGTAGACCTTGTTGTCATCCGAACCGATGTACACGACGCCGTCGACCACCGCCGGCGACGACCAGATCTCTCCATCGGTCTTGTACGACCACTCCACGTCGAGGAGGTCGACGTTCCCGACGTTCAGGAGCCGCTCGACAGGGTTGACGCCGGTCCGGTCGGGCGTGTTGTGGAAGGTGGGCCAATCGATCAGCGCGTCCTGGGTCGAGGGAGATTCGGGCGGGGCGTGAGCAGCCGACGCTGGCGGGGCCAGCAGGAGGCCCACGCAGAGGACGAGACCAGCGAGACGCGCGACATGGCCCATTCGGCGCGGATGGTTCGAACGCGGGGGGGCGCTTCGCATCATGTCTTGCCTCCGTTGTCGAACAGGATCAGCTGACGACGATGGACGTGAGTGGCGAAGAGGTGGCCGACGTTCCGTTGGAGGTCTTCTGGATGTGAGCCTTGACGTCATACGTGGCCCAGGTCACGGTCAACACCGTGGTCTCGTCTCCCGTGGTCGGTTCCAGCTCGACGGGCGCCTTGATCGTACCCGTCATGGCCGGCACGATCGAGCACCCGAAGACTCGGCCACCCTAGCGGGCGGTTCCAAGTTCGTCCAATGAGACCGGCGCTCGTCGACGACGATCGACTCGAAGGGCGAGTAGGTGGCCGACTTCCCGTTGGAGACCTTCCGGGTGTGCGGCGCCCAGGACGTCAGGCGAAGCTGATGACCTTGAGTGACCGAGCCACCGGCCGGCCGGCATCCTCACCGAGGTCGAACACGACGCGCTGTCCGATTCTCAGCGAGCGTATGTGGCCCGACCCTTCGGTCGACGAAGGGTCGATGGCGACCTCGGTGCGATCGTCCATGAGCAACGAACCGGTCCTGGCTTCCTCGTCGTAGTGCTTGATCGTTCCCTGCGGCATGGTCGTTCCTTCCTGTCGCTCGATGGTCGCGCTCAGGCGCCGATGGCAAGTCTGTCCGGCAGTCCCATCTCCAGGCAAGCGGCCCGGGTCCGGCCGGGCCGCGGTTCCTCGAGCAGCCGCACGAGGTCCGCCGGCCGGTCCAGGTCGAAGCCGAGTTCCGAGATGAGGGCCGCGCGGAACGGGATCTTCCTGCGTTGCGCCTCCGCCCGGTGCCGGGCGAAGGACGAAGGACCGAACCGCGGCGGGATCACCGAGGGCGGTCGCCGCAGCAAGACATTGGTGCCGCCGTCGGAGCCCGCCGGGACCG
Source organism: Actinomycetota bacterium (assembly GCA_044870295.1). Classification (GTDB taxonomy): domain Bacteria; phylum Actinomycetota; class UBA4738; order UBA4738; family UBA4738; genus AC-52. The sequence goes on along the minus strand of JBIOYQ010000120.1, from coordinate 1,335 downwards.
CCACCACCGGGCCGTCCGAGCCCATGGCCAGGGCGGTCCCCAACGATCCGGCCGTGGCCAGCGGCAGGTCGGCCAGGACGACCGCGAGGTGGCTCCACCGGCCACGTACGGATGCTTCGACCTGGCGGACCGCCGGTTGCAGACCGGTGCCCTGCTCCTCGACGGGCCGGCAGCCTCGCCGAGCGGCTTCCTCCAGCACGGCCTCGGACGGTGAGACCACCCAGACGTCCCAGCCGGCCTGGGCCTGGCAGGCGTCCAGCACGTCTTCGAACAACGCCAGTGTGAGCACGGCTCGTTCCGCCCGTGACAGGACGGGGGCGAGCCTCGACTTGGCCGATTCCAGCGACTTCACGGGAACCGCGATGACCTGCATGGCTGGCCTAGAATAGCCGCGCCCTGCCGGCAGGAGATCGTGTGCGCAGAACCGAGCCGTGGTACCGACTCGTCGAATCGACCCTTCGTCCCCCACTGGCCATGTGGTTCAACTGGCGGTTCGAGGGCCTCGAACACATCCCCCGCGAAGGCGCGGTACTGGTCGCGTGCAACCACATCTCCTATCTCGATCCCCTGGCCCACGGTTACATGCTGGTCAAGGCGGGACGGCGCCCTCGGTACCTCGCGAAGAAGGAGTTGTTCGGGAACCCGTTGCTGCGCAGCGTCCTGCGAGGGACGAAGCAGATCCCGGTGGAGCGGGGGAGCGGGTCGGCGGCGCCCATCGAAACAGCGCGCGAGGCGCTCAAGGAAGGAGAGGTGGTGCTCGTCTATCCGGAGGCGACCGTCACCTCCAACCCCGACTGCTCTCCGATGCGAGGGAAGACCGGGATCGCCCGGCTTGCGCTCACCGAGGACGTCCCCGTGCTCCCGATCGCGGTGTGGGGATCGCAGAACGTGTGGCAGCGCAAGGGAATGCAGAGCCTGAAGTTCGGACGCCCCATCTGGTTGAAAGCCGGGCCGCCCCTCGACTTCTCCCAGTTCGAAGGCCAGCGCGACGATTCCCTGACGCTCCGCAAGGTGACCAGCCGGGCCAGCTCGTCCATCACCGTGTCGGTGACCTTGCGGAGCGTCAGGGGATCGTCGCGCTGGCCTTCGAACTGGGAGAAGTCGAGGGGCGGCCCCGCTTTCAGCCAGATGGGGCGTCCGAACTTCAGGCTCTGCACCCCCTTGCGCTGCCACACGTTCTGTGATCCCCACACCGCGATCGGGAGCACGGGGACCTCCTCGGTAAGCGCGAGCCGGGCGATCCCGGTCTTTCCTCGCATGGGAGAGCGGTCGGGGTTGGAGGTGACGGTCGCCTCCGGATAGACGAGCACCACCTCTCCTTCCTTGAGCGCCTCG
>JBIOYQ010000119.1:0-2552 GCA_044870295.1 Actinomycetota bacterium | reverse complement strand
CGCGACCCGTCCGTCCAAGAAGACCAGTGAGGGGGCTACTCCGAAGGGACTAGGCGATCCCTCGACTTCGCCAGGACCTGCGCGACGTCGGCCACTTCCACGTCGTCGCCCCGTGCCCGGGCTCCGTCATCCAACATCACGAGGCAGAAAGGACAGGCCACACCAACCATGTCCGCCCCGGTGGAGGCGGCCTCGTCCATGCGCTCCCGGTTGATGCGCTTGCCGATCCGCTCCTCCATCCACATCCGGGCTCCCCCCGCACCGCAACACAGGCCCCGGCTCCCGTGGCGGGGCATCTCAACGGTCGACAGGCCGGGGACCGAATCCAGGACCTGCCGCGGCTCCCCGTAGACGCCGTTGTGCCGCCCCAGATAGCAGGGGTCGTGATAGGCGAGCAGCGCCCGCACCGGGCTCGTTAGCCGGAGCCGCCCGTCCTCCACGAGTTGGGCGAGCAGCTGGGTGTGATGGAGCACCTCGTACCGACCACCGTAGTCCGGGTACTCGTTTCGGAGCACGTTGAAGCAATGGGGGCAGTTGGCCACGATCTTGGTGACTCCCGAGCCGTCGAGGGTGGCCACGTTCTGCTCCGCCAACGTCTGTAACAGGTACTCGTTCCCGATGCGGCGAGCCGGGTCGCCGGTGCACAGCTCCTGTGGGCCGAGGATGGCGAAGGACACTCCGGCATCGCCGAGGAGGCCGGCCACGGCACGCGAGATCCCGCGGGCTCGGTCGTCGAACGAGCCGGCGCATCCCACCCAGTAGATGAACTCCGGAGCCCGCTCGCCCGGGCCGAGCTGCGGCACATCCATCCCCTCGGCCCACGCCGCGCGCTGTGACTGGGGCTGACCCCACGGGTTCCCGGCGGTCTCCAGGTTCCGAAGGAGCTCGGCCGACTCGGGAGGGAATCGTGACTCACCCATCACCAGGTTCCGACGGAGGTCGACGATGTGGTCGATGTGCTCGATGTCCACGGGACACTCCTGCATGCACGCGCCGCACGTCGTGCAGGCCCACACGACTTCCTCGTCCACGATCTCCGGAACCAGCGGGGTCCTCCGGGTATCCCCGGACGGCGTTCCCGCCTCGAGGATCTTCGGTCCTTCCTCGAACAGGTGGTCCCGAAGGTTCATGATCAAGAGCTTCGGCGACAGCGGCTTGCCGGTGTTCCAGGCCGGACACGCGCTCTGACATCTCCCACATTCGGTGCACGCGTAGAGGTCCAGGGCCTCCTTCCACGTGAGGTCCTCGACCGTCGCCGCGCCGAGCCGGATCTGGTCGGAGTCGGGCGCGTCCACGTCGATCCGGAGCGGGGTCAAGTACCCCCGGGGTTTGGTGTTCGAGAAGAACACGTTGATCGAACTGGTGAAGATGTGCAGGTGCTTGGAATACGGGATGTAGACCAGGAACCCCAGGATGAGCACGAGGTGTGTCCACAGGAAGAACGGCTCGTAGAGGCGCAGCACCGTCGGGGTCATCGGCTCGAACGCGCGAGCGAGCCCGCGGGAGATGGGCGTCCACGTTGGGTCGGCCTCGGCGATGCCTCGGGCGATCCGGATCGCGTTCAGTGCGAAGAGCGTGAGCATGATGCCGAGGATCCACACCAGGATGAGATCCGCCTCCTGCATGTGGCTGCCCACGAACCGTTCCGGGCGTTGGACCTTACGGATGGCGAAGGCCATGAGGACCCCGATCACGACCAGGAGGGCGAACAGGTCTTGGAGAAGCCCGAGCCACCCGCTGCGGCCGATCAACGGCAGGGCGAAACCCGGCTCCACCGCCTGCCCCATGGCTTCGATGATCGTGGTCAGAAGGACCAGGAAGCCCCAGAAGATGAGCGCGTGCATCACCCCGGGCAGGAGGCGCTGGAGCAGCTTTCGCTGGCCGAGCACCACGGTCACCTCGCGCTCCAGCCTCGCCGGTACGTCGCGCGATCGGTCGACGGGCCGGCCCAGACGCACCAGCCCGTACAGCAGGCCGGCCCGCCGGGCGAAGAGTCCCGCCGCAGCGCCAACGAGGGCCAGGAGGATCGCCGCAGGCAGGAGCATCAATTGGCGAGTGTATATGCGGAGCCCACGGCAGGTTCACCCCCTTCGGGGGGCTCGCCGGGCGGCTTTCGGCACACCTGACGTCCCGTGCCCCCGCCGGGTTCCCTGCTCAGACCGTACGCCCGATATCGTCTGGTCATGCTCAACCTTGACACGAAGGGACTCAGACTTTATCCTGCGATTCAGATCAAGAACGTACTCAGGAGGGTTCGCTCATGCCACGAGCCGTGGGAATCGATCTGGGGACGACCAACTCCGTGGTGTCCGTCTTGGAGGCGGGCGAGCCGGTTGTCATCCCCAATGCGGAGGGTTCCAGGACCACCCCATCGGTGGTCGGGTTCTCCAGGAACGGCGAGATCCTAGTCGGTGAGGTCGCGAAGCGTCAGGCCATCACCAACCCGGACCGAACCGTCCGTTCCGTCAAGCGGGAGATGGGCCGGAAGGATTGGAACGTCGAGGTCGACGGGAAGCATTGGACTCCCCAGGAGATCTCCGCCCAGATCCTGA
>JBIOYQ010000118.1:0-11150 GCA_044870295.1 Actinomycetota bacterium | reverse complement strand
GCCGGCCCTGGAGGGCCGGCCCTCTTCCTTTTGCCCCCGGCTCCCGGTGGAGCGTGCAGACGTGGAATCATGGAGGGTCAGGAGGGGAACGCTGGGTTGAAGACGGTGGGTGCATGAGCGGGTACGAAGACATCGACGCGTCGGCGCTCGGGCCGAACATGTGGCTGGTCGACGAGATGTACCGGCGGTTCCGCGAGGATCCCGGGTCCGTCGACGAGAAGTGGCGCGAGTTCTTCGAGGACTTCCGCCCGCGCATCGGCGAGCCCGTTCCTGCCGGTGCCCTGGCCGACGCGATGGAAGAGCAGGCCGAGGAGGCTCTCGAAAGCGTTCCTACTGAGGCCTTGGTTCCAGGGGGGAGCGCCGACGGATCGGTTCCACGCAAGGAGGAAAGGAAGGCTGCTGCTCCGGAAAGGCCGCAGAAGCCCCCGAGCGTCAGCGAGGGGACTTCGGAGGCCCCGGGGGCGCGCACCTCGAAGGTTCCCCCTGGCGCAGAGAGGATCCGCTTCGCCGCCGAGCGGATCGTCAAGAACATGGAGGCGAGCCTCGACGTCCCGACGGCCACCTCGTTCCGATTCGTGCCGGCCAAGCTGCTCGAGGAGAACCGGAGAGTGGTCAACCGCTTCCTGACTCAGGGGCGCGCCGGCGGAAAGGTCAGCTTCACCCACTTGATCGGGTACGCGGTGCTGCGGGCCTTGGACGCCGTTCCCGCCATGAAGTCGAGCTACCTCGCGATCGACGGCGAGCCGTACGTGCTCCGTCACGACGAGACGAATCTGGGGCTCGCCGTGGACGTGCAGAAGGATGACGGTTCGCGGACCCTCCTGGTCCCCAACATCAAGCGCGCCAACGAGCTGGACTTCGCTCAGTTCTGGGCGGCCTACGAGGACGTCATCCGCAGGGTCCGTACCAACAAGCTCACCCCCGACGACTTCGCGGGAACGACCGTCACCATCACCAACCCCGGGACCATCGGAACCCAGCTCTCGGTGCCGCGGCTGATGCCGGGGCAGGGAGCCATCGTCGGCATCGGCCGGATCGACTACCCCACGGAGTGGCAGGGGGCCGACCCCGCCACGCTGGCGGAGCTGGGGATCGGCAAGTCCATCGGCGTGACCAGCACCTACGACCACCGGGTGATCCAGGGCGCCGAGAGCGGCCTGTTCCTGGCCAAGTTCGAGGAGCTCATCACCGGCGGCGGCGCGTTCTACGAGGACGTCTTCGCTTCCTTGTCCGTGCCCTACGAGCCGGTGCGGTGGTCGTCCGACACCGGTTCGGTCGTGGCCGCGGCGACGGGAACCGACGCCCAGCTGGAGAAGCAGGCCCATGTCCTGCGCCTGATCAACATGTACCGGGTCCGCGGCCACCTGCTGGCCAACCTCAATCCGCTGGGTGGGGGCGAGGTCCTGTCCCACCCAGAGCTCGACCCGGCCTACCACGGGCTGACCGTCTGGGACCTCGATCGTGAGTTCTTCGTCGACGACCTGCCCGGTGAGCACCATCAGTCGCTGCGTGAGGTCCTCGATCTCCTGCGCGACTCGTATTGCCAGACGGTCGGCATCGAGTACATGCACATCCAGGAGCCCGACCAGAAGCGATGGATCCAGGAGCGGGTGGAGGGCGTCAGCCGCGCCATCGCGCCCGAGGACCAGCGTCACATCCTGGAGCGTCTCAACGCCGCAGAGGGATTCGAGCGGTTCCTCCACACGAAGTACGTGGGGCACAAGCGGTTCAGCCTGGAGGGCGCGGAGAGCTTGATCCCGATGCTCGACGTCCTGCTGGAGGACTCCGCTGCGGCCGGGGTCGAGCACGTCGTGATGGCCATGGCCCATCGTGGCCGCCTCAACGTGCTGGTGAACGTGGTCGGGAAGAGCTACGGCCGGATCTTCCGTGAGTTCGAGGGCGATATCGATCCCGAGAGCATCCAGGGGTCGGGCGACGTGAAGTACCACCTCGGAACGACCGGGAAGTTCACGTCCCGGGCCGGAACCACCATCGTGGTCGAGCTGGCCTCCAACCCCTCCCACCTGGAGGCCGTCGATCCCGTGGCCGAGGGCATGGCCCGGGCCTGGCAGGACGGGACGTACGGCCAGGATCGTTCGAAGGTGCTGCCGCTCTTGCTCCACGGCGACGCCGCCTTCGCCGGCCAGGGGGTGGTGGCCGAGACGTTCGGGCTGAGCGCCCTGCCGGGGTTCACCACCGGGGGAACCGTCCACGTGGTCGTCAACAACCAGCTCGGGTTCACCACCGCGCCCAGCGCCGGCCGGTCGAGCCAGTACGCCACCGACATCGCCAAGATGGTCCAGGCGCCGATCTTCCACGTGAACGGCGACGACCCCGAGGCCTGCGTGTGGGTGGCGAAGCTCGCGTTCGCCTTCCGGCAGGCGTTCCGCAAGGACGTCGTCATCGACCTGACGTGCTACCGGCGGTACGGGCACAACGAAGGGGACGACCCCAGCTACACGCAGCCCCTGATGTACCAGAAGATCGAGCAGCACCGCTCCGTTCGGAAGCGCTACATGGAGACGCTGGTCAATCGGGGCGACATCTCGGTCGAGGAGGCCGAAGCGGCGCTGGAGGACTACCGGAATCGGTTGGAACAGGCGTTCGAGGAGACCAAGGAGAGCCGCCCGCCGCAGCCCGCGCCGGAGCGTCGCCACTATCAGCCCTTGGGCGTGCTGCCTCCGGTGGAGACGGGGGTGTCCCGGGAGATCCTCGACCGGATCCTGAACGCCGTCACGTCCTGGCCGGGGGACTTCGCGCCGCATCCAAAGCTCGCCCGGCAGCTCGAGCGACGGCGGGAGATGCTGGCGAAGGGCACCGTGGACTGGTCCATGGCCGAGGCGCTCGCGTTCGGGTCGCTCGTGCTGGAGGGAACGCCCGTGCGGCTCACCGGGCAGGACTCCCGCCGCGGGACGTTCAGCCAGCGGCACGCCGTGCTCGTCGACTACGAGACCGAGCGCAAGTGGTACCCGCTGGCGAACCTGGCGCCCGATCAAGGCGCGTTCCTGATCTACGACAGCCCGCTCAACGAGTTCGCCGCCCTGGGATTCGAGTACGGCGAGTCCGTGGTGGCCAAGGACGCTCTGGTCCTGTGGGAGGCGCAGTTCGGTGACTTCGTGAACGAGGCGATGGTCGTCATCGACCAGTTCATCGTGGCGGGAGAGGACAAGTGGGGGCAGACCAGCGGACTGGTCATGCTGTTGCCCCACGGATACGAGGGCCAGGGGCCCGAGCACTCCAGCGCGCGCATCGAGCGGTTCCTGACCCTGTCGGCCGAAGACAACATCCAGGTGGTGGTGCCGTCGACCCCGGCCCAGTACTTCCACCTCCTGCGCAGGCAGATGCATCGGGACATCCGCAAGCCACTGGTGGTGTTCACGCCCAAGTCGTTGCTGCGCCTACCGGCCGCCTCCAGCCCCGCCGAAGCGTTCACGTCCGGCCACTTCCAGGAAGCGTTCCCCGACCCCGCCGACCCCGCGCCCGAGGCGGTCCGCCGGGTCCTCCTGACCTCCGGCAAGATCTTCTACGAGCTGGCCGCACGCCGCGACCGAGACGACATCGACGGCGTGGCCATCGTCCGCATCGAACAGCTCTATCCTTTCCCCAGCGACCAGCTCCTCGATCAGCTGCGGCGGTATCCCAACGCCGGAGAGGTACGGTGGGTCCAGGAAGAGCCGGAGAACATGGGGGCCGACCACTTCGTCCATACGCGGCTGCACGCGATCCTGCCGGACGGGATCGCCCTGGGCCACGTGGCCCGCGAAGAGAGTGGCGCTCCGGCCACCGGGACGGCCACCATCCACGAGCTGGAACAGGAAGAGCTGATCGACGCCGCGTTCGAGGGCCTGTGAAGCGAATGGTCAGTCGATGGTCACGACCAGCTTGCCCTTGACGTGACGAGTGGCCTGCTCGGCCAAGGCATCGGCCGCCTGGTCGAGCGGATAGGACTTGATGGCCGGGAGGACCAGCTGCTTCTCCTCGAACAGCCGGCTCAATTCGGGCAGTCGCTCCAGTCCGGCCCGATTGACGCTGCCGCCGCGCAACCCGCGGGCCTCCAGGGCCTTGTCGTCGACGCCTCCGGCCGCGGACACGGCGACCCCGTGCCCGCGCACGAGGTCCAGGAGGCTCGTCACCAGCTCGGCGACACCCGACAGGTCGATCAGCGCGTCGATCCCATCCGGGGCGGCGACCCGGACCATCTCCACCAGGTCGCCAGCCGTGTAGTCCAGGGCCTCCGACGCGCCCAGCGACTTCGCGTAGTCGACTTTCTCCCCGCGCGCCACGGCCACGACGCGTGCACCCCGCTGCGCCAGGAGCTGCGTCGCATAGCTACCGACGCCGCCGGTTGCTCCGATCACCAACACGGTCGTGCCCTGGGACGGGCCCACCGCATCGGCGGCTGCGAGACCCGTCAACGCCGCCGTTCCCAGCGCTGCCGCGCCGGTGTGGTCCAGCGAGGCGGGCTTGGGGGTCAGGCCCTCGGCGGTGAACGTCTGGAGCTGGGCGAACGTGCCCTGCCCCAAGTAGCCCTTCTGCACGGTGCCGTACACGTCGTCGCCGACGTTCATCCCGGCGACGCCTGAGCCGACCTCTTCGACCACGCCGGAGCCGTCCAGTCCCGGGATGAGCGGAAACCGGTGCTCCATGTAGTCCTTGGCGTAGCCGTTCACCACGGCCACATCGAACCCATTGGCCGAAGCCGCGGCGAGCCGCACGAGCACCTGGCCGTCGGCCGGCTTCGGCGTCTCCACCTCGCGGACCCTCCCCGGCTTCCCGAACTCATCGATGGCGTACGCGCGCATGTTTCGTCCCCCTTTCTGCCTGCCATGGAGCAACCCACGGCCGGTACGATCGATTCCTGCAGCGCGTGGCCAACCGCTCGGCGCGCCACCGTTGACGGTCGAGCGGGGCACACCTACAGTCTGAAGAGGTTACCCATCGGTAGGTTGAAGTACCCGCGGAGAGGACGTCCCCATGCCAGAGATTCGTGAAGCCGTCATCGTCGAAGCGGTGCGGTCACCGATCGGGAAGCGCAACGGTTCGCTCAGGGACTACCACCCGGTCGATCTCCTCGCCGACGTGCTCAAGGAGGTCGTGACAAGAGCCGGCGTGGATCCGGGGCACATCGAGGACAACATCACGGGCTGCGTCTCCCAGGTCGGCGAGCAGTCGCTCAACGTGGGCCGGAACGCGTGGCTCGCGGCCGGCTTCCCGGAGACCATCCCGGCGACGACCGTCGACCGTCAGTGCGGATCCTCGCAGCAGTCGATCCACTTCGCCGCGCAGGGCGTGATGGCGGGCGCGTACGACCTGGTCGTGGCGTCGGGGGTCGAGAACATGACCCGGGTCCCCATGGGCTCCTCGATGGCCGGCGCCAACCCCTTCGGCCAGCAGCTGTTCGCCAGGTACGAGGGGAAGCTCGTCCCGCAGGGCATCTCGGCCGACCTGATCGCCACGAAGTGGAACATCACGCGCGAGGAATCCGACGACTTCGGCTACCGGTCCCACGTCAACGCCGCCGCCGCCACCCGAGCCGGCTACCTGAAGCGCGAGATCCTTCCGCTCAAGGTGCCCGGGGAGGGCGGCGAGCAGATCCTGCTGGACCACGACGAAGGCATCCGGATGGACCCGGACCGCGACCGCATGTCCACGCTCCCTCCCGCGTTCAAGGCCGAGGTGTTCGAGCAGATGTTCCCCGGGCAGCTGCGCTGGACGGTGACCGCAGGCAACTCGTCCCAGATCTCGGACGGCGCGTCGGCGGTGCTGATCGCCAGCCGGGAGAAGGCGGAGGCACTGGGGCTGACGCCGCGGGCCCGCTTCCTGTCGTTCGCCCTGGCCGGCGACTCCCCGATCCTCATGCTGACCGCGCCGATCCCCGCCACCGGGCGCGTGCTGGAGCGAGCCGGCCTGGAGCTGCTCGACGACATCGACGTGGTCGAGATCAACGAGGCGTTCGCCTCGGTCGTCCTGGCGTGGCAGCGGGAGCTGAAGATCCCCGACGAGTGGCTCGACGAACACGTCAATCCGAACGGTGGTGCCATCGCGGTGGGCCATCCGCTGGGGGCGACCGGCGCGAAGTTGATGACCACCATGCTCCACGAGCTGGAGCGACGGGGCGGACGCTACGGACTGCAGACCATGTGCGAGGGCGGCGGGATGGCCAACGCCACCGTCATCGAACGCCTCGGCTGAGGCGTACCCTGGAAGGCGTGCTCGCGCTGGCCTTCGCGCTTCGTCTGTTGGTCGCCCTCGCCATCGTGATCGGGATCGCGTTCATCGGCCTGTCGTTCCTTCGGGCCGTGTCCGCGAGCCGGCCCAAGGAGCGGATCGAGCCCGAGGACGTGGTCGAGCTCGACGTCTTCTTCGTGTGCCCCGAGTGCGGGACCGAGTTGCAGGTCACTCGGCTGGGCGAGGTCCAGGTTCCCCGGCACTGCGGCGAGCCGATGCAGGTGGTGCGCCGCCCCCGGGCGCAATCAGGGGCCTGACCCGGGGCGGCTGCCGGGTCAGCTCTCCGCGATCTCCTCTGCCTTCTCGGCCAGTCGCTTGAAGTCCTTGGGCCGCCGGTCGCTCGGGACCAGGGTATCGTTGTGGGCGAATCCCCAGCCGGAGAAGCGCACCGCCACCCGGCCGTACACCCGCCGCAGCTCGCCGCCGCACTTGGGGCACGGGCTGGGAGGCTCCGCGCCCATGGGCTGGATCTCCTCGAGGCTGTGGCCGCACTGGCGGCATCGGTACTCGTACAGGGGCATGGCCTGCCTAGCCCGTTGTGTCTAGCTGTTTCCCCAGGTGTGGATAACCAGGTGCAAAACGGGTCAGCGCCACTGGGTGGCGGCCAGGAACCCCAGCGCGATCAGCCCCAGGCCGACGAAGAGGTACAGGTTCGAAGCCGTGCTGTGGGTCCCCGGGATCAGCCCCAGGTAGTTCGTCACGATGATGATCACGCCGGCGAACATCAGGATGAGGATCAGCGCCCCGAACCATCGCGGGCTTGGCTTGGGCTTCTTCCTGGGAGGCGGTTGGTAGCGGCGTCGTTTCGCCTTGGATCGTGGCATCGAGATGAGAACTCCGTTCGGTCGGTGGATAGTATCAGCCGCGAACCATGAACAGCCTCCCCGACACCGTGGATGCGCAGGCGCTGGTCCCCTCTCGCGTCCGCCGTCGGCGAGCCCGACGGGTCCTCCGATGGGGTGCCTGCTATCTGGTCCTGCTGGGACTGACGCTGCTTTCGTATGTGGGCTATCAGCTGTGGGGAACCGGCATCTCCACGGCAAGGGCGCAGTCGGCGATGGTCTCGGAGATCCATCTCCGCGGCTTCCCGACGCGGGTGGTGCCGGGCGGAGCGGTCGGGTTCATCAAGATCAAGCGGATCGGGCTCGACATGGCGTTCGTCCAGGGGATCGATGCCGACGCGCTGGCAAAGGGCCCCGGCCACTATCCGGCATCGGCGCTGCCGGGGGACGGCGGCAACGTGGTCATCGCGGGCCACCGGACCACGCACTTGGCGCCGTTCTGGTCGATCAACGGGCTCGGGCTCGGTGACCAGATCATGCTGCAGACCCGACGCGGCACGTTCCTGTACCGCGTGCAATGGGTCAAGGTCGTCGATCCCACGTCGACATGGGTGAGCGGTCCCACCCGGCGCCCGTCGCTCACCTTGACCACCTGCAACCCGAGGTTCTCGCAGAAGCAGCGCCTGGTGGTCCGGGCCGTGCAGATCTACGGCCCGGTGCCGGGCGGGTTCATGGACCAGCGCTACCCCGGCTTCTCCCCGCTCAGCCCGTAGCCGCATAATGGCCGGGCCATGAACCATCGCCCCTGGTTCGACCGTTATCCCGCGGGTGTACCGAGGTCGCGGGCCCCGTATCCGGAGCGATCGCTCTTCTCGCTGCTGGACGACGCCGCCCGGCGCCATCCGGGCCGGCCGGCCATCTCGTTCTGGGTGCCGGGCTCGCCCATGGGAAAGACCATGACGTATCGCGAGCTGCTCAAGCAGGTCGAACAGTTCAGCCGGGTCCTGGTGGCGCTGGGGGTTCAGCGCGGTGATCGGGTCGGTCTGCTGCTGCCGAACTGCCCTCAGTACGTCATCGCCTACTTCGCGGCCACGCGGATCGGGGCGGTCGTCGTCGGCACCAACCCGCTCTACACGGAGCGGGAACTCTCGCATCAGCTCGAAGACGCGGGCATCGAGGTCCTCGTCACCCTCGATCTGCTCTACCCGAAGTTGGCGGAGGTCCAGGACGAGGTCGGCCTCCGCGAGGTGGTGGTCGGCCGAGTCACGGACTTCATGCCATTCCCGGTGAACCTGCTCGCTCCCTTCAAGATGAAGCGGGAGGCACGGCATCACGGGGAGCCCTGGCCCCCCGTGCCGGCCGGCGCGAAGGTCCGGTGGTGGAAGGAGCTCATGGCCGGCAGCTACCCGCCCGCGCCGGTGGCCGACGTGGACGCGACGAAGGACGTGGCCGGCCTGATCTACACCGGCGGGACCACCGGGTTCTCCAAGGGGGCCATGCTGAGCCACCACAACCTCGTCTCGAATGTGCTGCAGGGCACGGCATGGTTTCCGGATCTGGTGGACGGCCAGGAATCCATCATGTGCATCATCCCGTTCTTCCACTCCTATGGGATGACCGTCGCCATGAACCTCGGAATCAGCCTCGCGGCGAAGCTCGTGCTGATGCCCCGCTTCGAGCTGGAACCCACCCTCAAGGTGATCCAGAAGGAGCGCCCCACCATGTTCCCGGGCGTACCCCGTCTCTACATCGCCATCAACCAGGCCCCGGAGACGTCCAAGTACGACCTCACGTCGATCAAGGCCTGCCTCTCGGGTGCCGCCCCGCTGCCGATGGCCGTCGCGGAGAAGTTCAAGTCGATCACGGGCGCCACGGTGGTGGAGGGGTACGGGTTGACGGAGACCTCGCCGATCACCCACGCCAACCCGTTGGACGGCCGGGCCCGGGCGGGGTCCATCGGGCTGCCCATTCCGGACACCGACTGCCGGATCGTGGACCTCGAGGACTGGACGAAGGACGTTCCCGCCGGCCAGCCGGGCGAGCTGGCCGTGGCCGGTCCGCAGGTGATGATGGGGTACTTCAACCGTCCCGATGAAACCGCGGCCATGATCCGCGAGGCGGACGACGGCACGCGCTGGTTGCTCACCGGCGACGTGGCCACCATGGATCAGGATGGCTTCTTCTCGATCGTGGATCGGATGAAGGACATGATCCTGGTCTCGGGCTTCAACGTGTATCCGACGGAGATCGAGCAGGTCCTGTACCGCCATCCGAAGGTGCAGAAGGTCTGCGTGGCCGGCGTCGCCGACCCGACCACCGGGGAGGCGGTGAAGGCCTACGTCGTCCTGAAGGAAGGCGAGACGGCGACGGCCGAGGAGATCCGCGACTTCAGCAAGAGCGAGGACTTCGGGCTCAGCGCGTACAAGGTGCCGAAGCTCGTCGAGTTCCGCGAGTCGCTGCCCGAGACCCTGGTGGGCAAGGTGCTTCGTCGCGTGCTGGCCGCCGAGGAGAAGGAGCGGGCGGCCAAGGCCGACTAGGCCGTGCTCACCGCGAGCGGCGGCGCTCCCTGAACAGCAGGATCCACGCCGCCGCCGACACGATCACCCCTGCCACGACCAGCGCCGCGAGGGCGGCGATCATCAGGGTCTCGCGGTCCCACGCCAGCACGGTCAGCGACCTGAGCACGGGCCAATCCTACCGGCGGTCGACCACGTCCACCTGGGCTGATGTCGTTAGGTGGCCTCCGGCGCCTGACGGATCGCCTGCACCTCGAGCTCGATCTTGATCCGCTTGCCGACCAGGACGCCGCCGGCCTCCAGGGCCATGTTCCACCTGACGCCCCAGTCCTCGCGGTCGATCTCGGTGCCGCCGGAGAAGGCGACGCGTTCGTCTCCACGGATGCCCTTGGTGGTTCCCTCGAACTCCACGTCCAGTGTCACCGGCCGCGTGACGTCGCGGATGGTCAGGTCTCCCACGACGCGCAACGACGTGTCACCCACCAGGTCCACCTTCGTGCTCCGGAAGGCGAGCGTCGGGAACCGCTCGACTTCCAGGAAGTCGGGGGACCGGAGATGACCGTCCCGGGTGTCGTCGTCCGACTGGATCGAGCCGGCGTTGATCGTGATCTCCGCCCGCGAGTCGTCCAGCGTCGGGCCGATGTGGATGCTCCCCTCGAAGTCGGCGAACCGTCCCCGCACCTTCGTCACCATCAGGTATCTGGCGACGAACGAGAGGCTCGTGTGGGCCCGGTCGATGGTCCACTCGCCCTGCAGCTCGGTTGGCACCGTGAACGCGGTCGTGGCTGACGCCTCTGCCATGTCGGATTCCTCCTCTGCGGTCTTCGCATCAATCATTGCGGACGCAACTATAGAGGCAAGATAGTTGCACTGTCAACTTCCAGCCTGCTACGCTCGAACGGTGATGGACCGCCGATCCGAAGAGCTCACCGCCTGGCTGAACCTCATCCAGTCCTATGAAGCCGTGGCCGCCGGCCTCGAGGACACCCTGGAGCGCGCCAGGGGACTCTCCCTGGCCGAGCACGAGGTGCTGGTCAGGCTGGCCGAGGCCGAGGGTGGACGCCTCCGGATGCTGGACCTGACCAACCTCGTGCTGCTGAGCAAGAGCGGGGTGACCAGGCTGATCGACCGCATGCAACAGGAAGGGCTGGTGGAACGGCAGGCGTGCGAGACCGACCGGCGGGTCGTCTACGCCGCGATCACCTCGAAGGGGCAACGGGTTCTCCGCGAAGCAACCCCGGCGTTCCTCGAGGGGATCGAGCGGTACTTCTCCCATCACCTGTCCGACGCCGACGTGCGAGCCCTGCGGCGGGTGCTGCGCAAGCTGCTGGTCGGGAACGGCCGGTGGGACGAGTCGCGGTGCGGGATGGCGCCGGCGTCAGCCAGCCGGGCGACCGGCTGAGCCAGAGGACGCCCGCTTCCGCTCGGTTCGACGTTCGGCCTCCAGCCGCTCCAGCTCGACCGAGCTGTGGTCGGCGAAGCGCATGGCCTCGGCGATGGCACGGTGGCCCGCCTGCTCCGCGATCAGGCGGTGCAGCTCCTGTCCGATCCGCCGGTACACCGGGTGGCCCTGGGGCGTGGTGCGCAACTCGATGAGGTGCATGGCCTCGCGGGCGTTCATGTC
>JBIOYQ010000117.1:0-6930 GCA_044870295.1 Actinomycetota bacterium | reverse complement strand
CTCCGGCGAGCCGGCCATGTAGTCGTCGCGCTCCCACACGCCCGCTCCCAGCTTGACCTGGTAGCCCTGCCCCTCCCACCACTCCACTCCGCGCAGGACCTCGGATCGGTTGAAGTAGGGACTGGACGTGGCGGCCACGCCGATGCAGCCCCCGTCCGGGAGCGGCGCGCCGAACCGGGTGGCCCGAGGCATCAGGCCGGAGTCTCCGGCGTGCGACGCTCGGGCAGCGGTTTCTGGAGGAGCTCCCGAACGTAGGCGACGCACTCGTTCACAGCGGCTTCCAGGAATCGCTTGCCCTTCTCCGCCGTGGCCAGGGTGGGTGATCCCTGCACACCGGTCGCGCTGAACGAGGACCACCACGGCATGTACCGGAGCGGGCCATCGGCCCACCACTCGAGCTTTGCGCTGTCGCCCGCCGGGTAGCCCTGCTCGTCGACGGCCTTTTCCATGGCGACGGCGTCGGGATCGATGGCCAGGTAGATCGACGTCTCCAGCTCATCCGCGTGGGCCATGCCGCCCATGGGCGACTCGCGGATCTCCTCGACGGCTTCGATGCCCTGCTTGCTCACCAGGTAGAAGGCGGCAGCCGCCACCACGCCGGGGTGATCGATCATGACGAGTCGCGCTGCCATCTCCACCAGGTTCTGGTTCGACCCGTGCCCGTTGTAATACAGCATCCGCTTGAAGCCGTGATGGGCGAGCGACGTGCCCACGTCCTTGCAGTAGCGGCAGAACGTGTCCCACCCGATCGAGATCGGACCGGGGAAGTCCATGTGGTGGGGGTCGTAGCCGTGGGGGATGGTGGGGAGCAGAACGATCTCGTCGGGGGCTTCCTCGGCCGCCCGGCGGCAGATCTCGGAGATGATCCGATCGTCGGTGTCGATCGGCAGGTGGGGGCCGTGGTCCTCGAGGGTCCCGACCGGGATCAGGCAGACGCGGTCCTCACGGGCGGCCCGCCGGACCTCTGGCCAGGTCAAACGCTCGTACAGCAGGGGTCGCCCCCACATACGGCTGTCCCCTCCCTCGTCTTCGGCGGGGGCCATTCTCCCAGAGGGAACGAACCTGAGGTTCCCGCGTCGCTACAGGACGCCGGCGAGATCGATCTCCTCGAACTCGTTGATGCAGGGGTTGCCCTCGGCCACCCACATCTGGCCGTGCTCCACGTCACAGACCATGGAGAACAGCACCCCTTCGGCCTCGTCGCCGTCGCGGGGATCGGGGTGCAGGCAGATCGACTGCTTCCCGTGATGGTCGCGAAGGATGTCCATGACGCCCTGTGGGTCCTCGGGCTGCCGCTCTCCGATCAGCTCGATGAGGCGTTCGTACCGCGCCACGCTCCCCTGCCCCGGCGGTTGGGCGAGCGCGCCAAGGGCCGGGTCGAGGTAGTGATTGGTGTGGGCGCCGGGGCCGGACAGCAGCGACGAGCGCGAAGCGGTGGTCTCCACGATGAAGGCGTCGCCTTCGCGCATCGCGAACACATGCCCGTAGCCCCCGGCCCGCCCCTCCATGCCGGCACGCTGCACGGCGTCGAGGCGGTCCACGGCGTCGATCGAGTGTCGGGAGACGAGCACCCGCGGGATCCCAGGGCCATCGTCGGCAGCCGACACCGACTGGATGGCTTGGGCGGCCCCGAACTCGTTCATGCCGACGGCCGGCAGGCACGACACGATGGTGGGCGAGACGACTTTGGGTGACCCGTCGGCGGGCAGATCGACGATGACCGCGACGTTCCCGCGATCCCCGGCGAGCCATTGCTCGTTGTGGCCCATCAGAGTGAACCCCGGCCCGGCGACGGTGAACGACGAACACCGATCGGTCGACGGCCGCCGCCGGGAACCGGGCACCCTGCTGATGTCGCTCACCAGGAACGAGGTCCGGCGGAGGTCGATCGTGAACAGCGGTTCGAGCTCCTCGAAGCTGTTCGCCGCCCACAGCTCCCAGAACGGGGCCATGGCCCCCTCGGCCATCCCGCGGATGACCTCGACCTCGTGGGGCAGGGCGGCGTCCGCCGCGACGAAGTGGGGCTCGAGCAACTCGTGGAGCTGATCGAGCCGGACGCCACGGCGTTCCCAATACCCCGTGTAGAAGGCCAGGGATCGCTCGATCAGGTCACCGAGGGCGCGGCCGATCTGCCGTCCCCGATCGAGAGGGGCTCCTTCGGCGGGAACGACGCGGATCTCGCTCACGGCTCATTGTGTTCCTCGCAGGATGCCCCGGCCAGCACGTGTGGGAAGTTCCCAGTACCCTGTCCTGCCTATGTCGGGTGCGGGGAGCCAGGCCGTCACCATCGCGGAGCTGCGCGCGTCCGGGTATCGCGACCGAACGGTGAAGGAGGAGCTGCGCGAGAATCTGCTCGCGCGACTGGCCCGCGGCGAGTCCCTGTTCCCCTCCATCGTCGGATTCGACGATTCGGTGTTGCCGGCCCTGGAGCGGGGCATCCTGGCCGGCCATGACCTGATCCTGCTGGGCGAACGTGGACAGGCGAAAACCCGTCTGATCCGCCATCTGGTGCAGCTCCTGGACGGGGAGCTCCCAGTCGTCGCGGGGTGCGAGGTGAACGATCATCCCTACCGGCCCATCTGCGCTCGGTGTCGCGCGCTGGTGGACGAGCAGGGAGACGCGACCCCCGTAGCGTGGGCGCCTCGTGACCGTCGCTACGCGGAGAAGCTCGCCACGCCGGACACGAGCGTGGCGGACCTGATCGGGGACGTCGACCCGATCCGCGTCGCCGAAGGCCGATACCTGTCGGACGAGCTGACCATCCACTACGGGCTCATCCCGCGGACGAACCGCGGCATCGTCGCCATCAACGAGCTCCCCGATCTGCCCGAACGGATCCAGGTGGCGCTGTTCAACATCCTGGAGGAGCGGGACGTGCAGATCCGCGGTTACCAGATCCGCCTTCCGCTGGATCTCCTGCTGGTGGCCACGGCCAACCCGGAGGACTACACGCATCGCGGCCGGATCGTGTCGCCGCTCAAGGATCGGTTCGGCACGCAGGTCCGCACCCACTACCCGGAGACCCTGGGCGACGAGATCGCCATCATGGACCAGGAGGCTCGTCCCCCCGTGTCCACGGGGGAGGTGCCGGTCCGGATCCCGCCCTTCATGAAGGAGGTGCTGGCCGCGCTGACGGCGGAGCTGCGTCGTTCGCCCCAGGTGAACCAGCGCAGCGGCGTGTCGGTGCGGTACTCGATCGGGAACGTCGAGCGGATGGTGGCCTCCGCGGTGCGACGGGCCGCGCGAACCGGCGAGCCCGAGGCCGTGCCGCGCCTGGTGGACCTGCCGCCGGTGATCGCCGACTCGATCGGGCGGGTCGAATTCGACAGCATCGAGGAGGGCCGCGAGGAGGAGATCCTCATGCGGGCGCTCCGCAACGCGGTCCTGGAGGTCTACCGTCGCCGGCTCGCCGGGTTCGACTTCGCCCAGATCCTGGGGCGGTTCGAGGAAGGGTTCGCCGCGGAGACCTCGGACCTCACGCCGGCGGGAGAGTTCCTGGGGCAGTTCGGCGACATCCCCGGACTGGGGAAGCTCCTTGGTCGCCTCGGGGTGGAGGAGGAGAGCCCGGGGGTGGCCGCGTCGGCGCTCGAGCTGAGCCTGGAAGGGCTCCACCTGTCACGGCGGCTGAACAAGGACGCGGCCGGGCGAACGGGCCGCTACCGGTACGAGGGCCTCGGGCCCCGGCGTTGATCATTTCCGGCCATCACAGGGGGCGTGCGAGGAGACGCCTTATCTCCGGCGACCAGAGGCGCGGGTTCGCTTCCACCATTCTTCGAACCATTCGTCTGACGACATAGGCACGGGGAATCCACTCGGCGTTTGGGTGGTTCAGCCAGGCCTTCGAGATCCTGACGTCATACGCCATGGACAGGATGGCGGCCTGGACGATCTGATGGGGTAACGGAATCAGCTCGACCAGCCGAGCCCGCTCGGCTCGATAGCCTTCCTCGTGCTCGATGACCTTTCCGGCCAGCTCGACCTTGCCGGCGATCTCTCCCCACAGGCTCTGGTCAAGGATGCCCGAAGAGGGAGCAACGTCCAGCTCCATGCGGCCGTAGAGCCCGCATGCGCATCCCTCGGCCGGTGCGCGATGCGGGGCGGACAGCAGTGGGACCGGGGCCGTCTGGCAGGTCGCGGTGTTCCACCCGGGCTGCCAGGCAGGTCCCTTGGCTGCAATGGGAGAAAGCCAACTGCCATCGGCGCGAATCGTGAACTTCCACAATCGGTACGCCTCGATGGGAGTGATCACGTCCGGTGTGGGAGCCATCGATACCGATGCCTCCTCGGCGCCGGTCACCGAGCCGGGACTGGTTCGGGCGCACGCTCGGGTGTCGGCTGCGGCTCGGGCGCCCGCTCAGGTTCAAGGGATGGTTCGACGAATGGCCCGGGGTCCTCGATCGGCTCGATGTAGATCGTCCGGCGCTCTCTGCCGATGTTCATCGGGAGGCCTCCTCTCCGCCGGGAGGGTCGTCTCGGCGGAGAGTGTACCCCTGGCCTTCGAGCCGATCAGTCCTTGGCGTGCTCCTCGGCCGTCAGCCTGGCCAGCTCGGCGTCCAGGTCCTCCGGGGCCCGCTCGACGCCGATCTTGGGAACCCACCGCTGGAGCGGCTTGGGGAACCACCAGTTGGCGTCGCGGAGCAGCTCCATGGTGGATGGGACCAGGACCATCCGCACCAGCGTGGCGTCGACGAAGATCGCGACGGCCAGTCCCAGCCCGATCTCCTTGATCTGCCGGAGGTCGAAGCCGATCACGAACGACAGGAACACGGCGATCATGACGGCGGCCGCTGCGGTGATGACCCGGCCGGTCGAGGCCACGCCGTTGGCCACGGCGAGCCCGTTGTCCCGTGTTCGCAGGTACTCCTCGCGGATCCGTGAGAGCAGGAAGATCTCGTAGTCCATGGAGAGCCCGAACAGGATGGTGAACATCATCATGGGAACCCACGACTCGATGGGCCCCTTCTTGTCCACGCCGATCAGACCGGCGCCCCATCCCCACTGGAACACCGCGACGATCACGCCATAGGCGGCGCCGATCGACAGGAGGTTCATGATGGCGGCCTTGAGCGGCACCACCAGCGAGCGGAACACCATCATCAGCAGGATGAAGGACAGCAGGATGACCACGCCGATCAGCACCGGGAGGCGCTGGGCGATCTTGTCGGCGAAGTCGACGAAGAACGCCGTGAGGCCGTCGATGTAGGCGCGGACCTCGGTGCCCTGGGTCACCTGCGGGATCACCGTGGTGCGGATCTCCTTGACGAGGTCGCTGGTGGCCGCATCCTGGGGAGACGTCGTCGGGTAGACCCGCATGACGGCCGTGTTCATCTGCTCGTTGGGGAACGGGGGCGTCACCGCGGCCACGCCAGGGGTCTGCTCCAGGGTGGTCTTCAGCTGATTCAGGACGTCCAGCCCCTGCGGGCCGGGGATGCTGGCCGCGATGAGGAACGGCCCGTTGAAGCCGGGCCCGAACCCCTGGGACAAGAGGTCGTAGGCCCGCCGGGTGGTCAGATGCGTCGGGTCGTTGCCCGCGTCGGCGGCGCCCAGCCGCATCGAGAACAACGGCAGCGTGAACACCACCAGGGCCACCAGGCCCGCCACCCCCGTAACGATGGGCCGCCGCTGGATCAGCCGGCTCCACCGATACCAGAAGCCCTGCCGCGAAACGTTCTCGGTGCGCCGCAGCCGGGGGATATGCCACTTGTCGATGTTCCGTCCGACGAACCCGAGCATGGCCGGCAGCAGCGTGATGGAGGCGATCGCCGTCACGGCGACCGCCGCGGCCGCGCCGACCGCGATGCCCTGGACGAAGGCGAAGCCCATGAGCAGCAGCCCCAGCAGGGAGGCGACCACGATGATGGCAGCGAAGATGACCGCCCTCCCTGCCGTGGTGAGGGCCACGACCGTCGCCTCGCGAGGTTCGCGACCCTCGTGCAAGCCCTGTCGGTACCGGGTCACGATGAACAGCGAGTAGTCGATGCCCACGCCGATGCCGATCATGAAGGCGATCTGCGCGGTGAAGTTCGGGACGCTGATCCAGTTGGCGAAGACGAACACCAACATGACACCGATGAGGATCCCGAACAGGGCCGTGAGGATGGGGAGGCCCATGGCCAGGACCGAACCAAAAGTGATCAGCAGGATGATGATGGCGGCGATCAGGCCCACTGCCTCGGTGCCGCCCGGCGGTTCCTGCTGGGCGCTCTGTACGGCATCGCCGCCGAACTCGACCTGGACACCCCCGGCCTTCACCGGGCCGGCCAGGTCCTCCATCTTCAGGACCTCGGCCTTGGGGATGTCCTGGGACTCGACGGTGAACTCGACGCTGGCGAACGCGATCGTGCCATCCTGGGAGATCTGCGGGGCTCCCTGGGTGTCCTCGTAGGGGTCGGTGAGGCTGGCCACGTGCGGCAGCGCCTTGACCTTCGCGAAGTAGTCCTGCATGGGCTGCTGCACCGCTGGATCGTCGACCCCTTGCGGGGCCTTGAACACGATGTCGGCGGTCCCCCCGGACTCCGAGGGGAAGTTCGCTTTCAACAGGTCGAGGGCCCTCTGGGCCTCCGAGCCCGGCAGGGAGAAGTTGTTGGCATAATCGCCGCCCGCGACGTTGCCGAGGGCGACCGCGACCACGGCCGCGACGAACCAGATCCCCAGGACGCGCCACCGATGCAGATAGCTCCATCGGGCCAGTCGCTCCAGCATGAGGGTCCCCCTTGTGAGTCGGCCTGGACGTTCACAACGAGCCGGAAGGCGCGTTCCTTCCCACTCTAACCAGGTCCGCCGACAACACCCAACACGGGAGGTGGCCGCTGGTAGGCTTCCGCCCCGGCATGCCCACCATCCACAAGGTCATCGGGTTCGTCATCGTGGGCGGATGGGGGGTGCTGTTCCTGTGGGGAACGATCGCGTGGGCCACTCGGCGCGATCCCA
>JBIOYQ010000116.1:0-4890 GCA_044870295.1 Actinomycetota bacterium | reverse complement strand
TCCCAGCTTCCGCCGCGCCATGTCGACCGCCGCCTCGTACCAACCGCAGACTGCAAGCCGGGCGTCGCCGGTCCATCCGGCCCGCTCGAGGACCTGCTGTGGCTGCCGCTGGATCCTGTGGACACGTTGCCCTTGGGTCAGTGGCTTACGCTCATCAAGGGCCTTCCTATGTCTCCCTTTTCGTCATCGGGAATAGGCTCAACACCGCCAACCCGAGAGCGCAGAACGCTCCCAGGGGCAGATACTGTTGAGCTACCTGCCCCGTCGCAATGGACCCGTCCTCCCATGCACCTCGAGATGTGTCACCCACAGGCGGCGCCAACTTCAGAATCGCTACCCTGCTGGAAGTCTGAACCCCAAAGTACGGCCATAACCCGAGCACGAGCACGGCTACAACGGCAGACACTCTGACCCACCGCCGCCTTCGTTGCCATACGGCGAGCAGCACCGACAGCGCTACGAGTGCGTAGACCCAGAAGTCGATCTCCCACCGCATGCCATCCATACCTCGTGGCCCCTCCCCGGACGTTATCTGCCTCCACAGGCGGCCGGACACTCGCGCGCTAAGTACTCTTCCGTGAAAATGTCCTTGAACGACTTGCCCTCAATGATATACATCACAGCGCCCAGCTCCCCTGGATCTTGAAATGGCCAGTGGTAGCCGATCTCTGCGCCGACCTTCCACCGTATCCCGGTCCAAGCAAGCTTTCCAACGGAGTATGCAAAGGGCCGGCTGTCGGCCCGGCAGAGTGTTGCGGGGCGATCGATCCGGAAGAGCCCATTTCTGCGCGCCCTCACATCCGCCGAGTCCCAATCGGAGATGAGGTGGTTTCACCCCAGCTCCTGATGAGGGAAGAGAGGCCTGTCGAGACAACGGTAGTGGATCGCCCCGGCGATGTGCGAGGGCTCGATCCGCGCCGCGCCTTCCAGATCGGCGATCGTGCGCGCCACCCGGAGGATGCCGTCATGGGCCCTCGCGGAGAGACCCAGCCGCCGCATGGCTTGCGCGAGGAGGCGGGCGCCGGCCTCGTCAAGGGCGGCATGCCGTCTAAGAAGCTCGGGGGGCATCATCGCGTTCGTGGAGATCCCGACTTCGGAGAAGCGCTCTCGCTGGATCTGTCGCGCTGCCAGCACCCGCGCGGCCACCGCGGCGCTGGACTCGCCGGGAGTGGCACCGCGGAGATCCTTCACCGGCAGCGGCGGCATCTCCACCTGGAGGTCGATGCGATCGAGCAAGGGGCCCGAGACACGCCCCCGGTAATGGGCGATCATCGCCGGGGTGCATTCACAAGGTCGATCGGACGAGCCCAGGCGGCCGCAGTGGCACCATTGCGTTGCCATTTTGCCGGCTCACGCTCCGGGGCCCGAAACCGCTCTCGCCTGCCTATCCCAAGGAACTGAAGACCTTAGGCGACCATCTGAGGAAGCGGCGGCTGGACCTCGACCTCACCCAGACCAAGGCGGGCGGCCCTCATAGGCGCCCATGTCGCCGCGCTCCGGGGCTGCGAGCGCAACGCAATCACCCCTGCGTTGCGGTTCATGCCCCCCATCGTCCGGCTCCTTGGATACGCACCGGTGGACGAGCCAGAGTCCTTCCCCGAGCGACTGAAGCACATGAGGCGGTTGTCGGGACTTTCCCAGGAACGGCTTCCCGACCTGATGGGCGGGGACGAGTCAACGGTCTGGCGCTGGGAGAGAGGGTGGAGCCGTCCGAGACCCCGGATGGTTGAACGCCTCAAGCCCATTCTTCAACGCTTGCGGTAGGGGCGCCGGGTGACCCCGTCTTCAACATCCAGTTCCACAATGCCTCCGGTCTGTCCTGCCGTACCGCCCTACAGTCCGAACTCACCGGACGGCACTTCGAGGAGGAATCGGAACGGAACACAGACATCCGTCCACGCGCATCCAGTCTTTCCGACTACCATAATTGTGCCGCTCTCATCGCCTCGGCCACACTGGACTGAGGTCGCTGCCTGACACTTCTTCTCGGTTGGCCGATCAAAACCGTCGTGTGAGTCGCTTGAACCACCCCATCCGAGCCTTAGCTTGTGATACACGTTTCGAGACGCCTTCATACATCAACTCAGCGCTCGTGCCGGACATTGCTTCTCTCTCCATTTCGAGCCCCATTGAACTCGCGAACCGCCTAAGAGCACTCTGGAACTCCGGCATCGCGGGGTTCCCGACGCTCAGGGACAGCCAGCTGTCACCTTCCTTGGCCTGCAGGCTCACGAGGCGGAATTGCCGGTCCCAGGCTACGTACTCCCCGTTCTGAACATCAATCCGTTCCAGGGCGCGTTCCATTTCTGGGAGGTCTTGGTACCTCCTCATTTCTCCCGAGTCACGACTCGACACAAAGACTGGGAACTCGACCATCTTCACCAGCCCTCCCATGGTCTATGTTTTCCGATCCCCGGACGTCTGTGGTAGTGCGGAGGCCAATTCTGATCCCCAAATGGATTGACGCGCCAATCTGGCGTGGGAGCACCTGGACGGGTGAGAGTGAACTCGCCTCCCTTCCAGCCGATTCGCGCCGAGCCAATGTCAGTGACCCTTGCGGCCTCTAGCGCGATCAAAGTCGCAGCCGAGAGACTGGCCACCGCCGAACTGTAGAAGGCTGTTCGGGTACCATAATAGCCGACATACCGGCTGAAGGGGTCACAGCTCGTCTTCAGGCCCTCCGTCTGCCCCAAGACGCTATTAGGATACGCCCGAGCCACGCGATCGAGATCCCACGTGAGCAGACCGACCAGCGACTCCCCAATCGATGTTGCCTCTCGGAAAAACGTCCCGCTCGGATTGAATGGGTCCAGTTCAGCAGGCAACGCAGAATAGCTCCGAGGATCCCACCAGTCGCCAGGTGCGAGACCAAAGGGATCAAGGAGACCTGTCGGATTCGCGGCCCCATAGCTGTACATGTTGATCCCGCCAGCAAAACCGATCGGATCTTCCGACAGAAACCGTCCCTCGGCCGGGCTGTAGTACCTGGCACGAAGATAGAACAATCCCGTCTCCGCATCCCATTCCCTGCCGGTGAACGCATGGCCGCTGGAGCTGCCTCCCACGACCACATTACCGTACGAGTCGTACGGATGCACCGGACTGATTTGGCCTCCGGAGTTCGTTGAATCGGTGATGCTCCTCAACCCGTCCACGTGGAGGAACGAGGTTTGCGCAGCGACTACGTCTCTCCTGGCGAGCGGTTCATCGATCCCCAGGCCGTGAACGTAGCGCAAGGTCAGCGCGTTGGTCCCGTCCCGCTCCTCGATGATGTCCTCCTGGTCGTAGATGTAGCGCGTCGTGGTCGCGCCCGCCTTCTCGATCCTCCGGCCCAGCGCATCATAGCGGAACGTGACGGTCTGCGTGGGGGTGTGCACCGCGATCAGCCGGTCCTCCACATCCCAGTCGTAGGTCGTGAGCGCGTTCGTCGCCCTGTCCTCCTTGCTCTCCAGGTTGCCGTTGAGGTCGTAGGTGTAGATGAACTCGGAGTCCTCGAGGAGCCGGTTGGCGTCGTCGTGGACCTGACCCGTGGCCAGGTGCGAGGAGGTCCGGTTCCCGACCGAATCGTAGTCGTACGATTCCGTGAGCGTCAGGAGGGGGTTCGCGGGATCGGGTCCCACGGCGCCGGTGAGCCGGTCGAGTTGGTCGTAGGTGTAGGTCGTGTCCCCGTCCAGGGTCGTGCGGGTCTCGCGGTTCCCCGCGTCGTCGTAGATGTAGTCGTATTTCGACAGCAGGTTCATGCCCGCGTCCAGGAGGTGGAGAATCGTGAGCTGGTTCGCGTCATCGTGGTCATAATCGACGCTGAGCCCGTTCGGGTACCCGAGGCTGTCCCGCCTGCTGGCATCGTCGTGCCCGAACGTGAACCCGCCCTGGTGGCTCGTCAGCGTCACGAGCCGGTTGAGCTCGTCGTAGTCGTAGATTGTCTCGAACCCTTGCGGGTCCGTCATCGTCTTCCGGTTGCCGTTCTTGTCGTACGTGTAGACCACGGTCGTCGCAGGCTGCATCCCTCCGGTCACGACCGTGCTCACCCTCCCCAAAGGGTCCGGCGTGAAGGTCAGACTGCTATCGCTGTCCGAGGCGGTCTTCAGGCTGCCGAGGTCGTCATAGGTGAAGCTGACCGTGTCCGTCACCACATGGTTGGAGTCTCTCAGGATCTTCGTGGTGAGCTGATCCGCGTCGTCATAGACGAACTCGACCTGCTGCCCCTTGGCGTCGTCGGCGAACCTCAGGTTCCTGGCGAAGTCGTAGGTGAACGTCCGGCTCTGGCCGAGGGGATTCGTGATCGTCTTGACCAGGTCCCGGGCGTTGTATTCGAACTCGGTGGTCTTGCCGCGCGCATCCGTCAGGAACCTCAAGTTCCCCTTGAGGTCATAGACGTAGTCCGTGTGCCCCAGAGCGGCGTCGATCACCTTCGTCAGCCGGTTCTGATCATCGTGCTCGTACTGCGTCACGTGCAACTTCGGATCTGTCACCGTCACGATGTTCCCCGCCGGGTCGGGGTCGATGTCAGTCAGATGAAGGAGCGGGTCGGTGATCGTGTCCAGATTCCCGAGCGTGTCGTACGCGAAGGTCGTCACGTGATGGAGCGGGTCCTCGATGGTCTCGAGAAGTCCGCCGGGAAGCCACGTCAAAGTGGTGACTTTCAGCCTGGCGTCCGTGATGGTCTCGGGGTTGCCCTGTGGGTCGTGGTCTATCGTCGTCGTGTTATTCCTGGCGTCCTTGATCGAGGTGACCTGGCTGAAGACCGGGTCGTAGGCGAAGATCGTGGTCGCCGGGCCGTTCGGGTCGTCTTCTTCAGTCACGGTGAGCAGGTTGCCGCGCGTGTCATAGGTCATGGTGACGACACTGTTGTTGGGGCGGATGACCTGGGTCGGCAGGTTGTTGGCATCC
>JBIOYQ010000115.1:0-7955 GCA_044870295.1 Actinomycetota bacterium | reverse complement strand
CGGCGAACGAGACGTTGCGGAGCGCGTCGGCCGTGACCCGCTCCAGAGGCCGCTGCTGCGGCGTGCCCCAGTCGGCGTACACGACCTCGACGTCTGTGGCCATGACGAGGAGGTCCGCCCCAACCTCACGGGCCAGCAGCTCCGACGCAAGGTCCTTGTCGATCACGGCCTCGACTCCGGACAGTGCACGGCCGGCCCGTGTCACCGCGGCGAACTCCTCGTACATCGTCGGGATGCCCCCGCCACCGGCGCAGATGACCACCACGCCCTTCTCGAGCAACCACTTGATCGGGTGGATCTCGAAGATGCGCTTGGGCTCAGGCGAGGGGACCACCCGGCGCCACCGGTCGCCGTCCTGCTTGAACACCCACCCCTTCTCCTCGGCCAGCTCGTCGGCGGCCTGCTGGTCGTAGACGGGGCCCACGAACTTCGTGGGATCACGGAAGGCGGCGTCGGTCGGGTCGACCTCGACCATCGTCAGGATGGTCGCGAGGGGCACCTCGCCGGGGAGCAGGTTGCCGATTTCCTGCTCCAGCATGTAGCCGATCATCCCCTCGGTCTGCGCCCCAAGGATGTCGAGTGGATAGGCCTCGACGTCCTTGTACGCGGAGGCCTGCAGGGCCAACAGCCCCACCTGTGGTCCGTTGCCGTGGGACAGCAGGAGGTCATGTGTCCGAGCGACCGAGGCGAGCGCCGGGGCAGCCTTCCGGACGTTGGCGCGCTGGACGTCCGCGGTCATCGGCTCGCCCCGTTTCATCAGGGCGTTGCCACCCAACGCCACAACGACCCTCATGCCAACCTCCCGACGATCACCCGAGCGTGGCGACCATGACGGCCTTGATCGTGTGCATCCGGTTCTCCGCCTGGTCGAACACCACCGAGCGCTCCGATTCGAAGACCTCGTCCGTGACTTCCATCCCGTCCAGTCCGTACTTCTCGTAGATCTCCTTGCCCACCTTCGTTTCCCGGTTGTGGAAGGCCGGAAGGCAGTGCAGGAACTTGACGTGCGGGTTCCCCGTGCGGCGAACGACGTCCAGGTTCACCTGATACGGCTTGAGCAGCTCGATGCGCTCCTGCCAGACGCCGGGATCCTCACCCATGGAGACCCACACGTCGGTGTAGAGGAAGTCCGCACCGAGGACCCCTTCGTCGACGTCCTCGGTCAGCGTGAGCCGCGCCCCAGTCTCCTCGGCGATCATCTGGGCGGTCTTCACCAGCTGCTCGTTCGGCCACAGGTGCTCGGGCGCGCACAGCCGCACGTCCATCCCCAGCTTGCAACCGGCCACCATCAACGAGTTCCCCATGTTGTTCCTGGCGTCCCCCAGGTAGCAGTACGCGATCTCCCGAAGGTGCTTCTCGGAGTGTTCCTTCATGGTCAGGACGTCGGCGAGGGTCTGCGTCGGATGGAACTCGTTCGTCAGCCCGTTCCACACCGGAACGCCGGCGTACTCCGCCAGGATCTCCACCGTCTCCTGGGCGAACCCTCGATACTCGATCCCGTCGTAGATGCGACCGAGCACCCTGGCCGTGTCCTTCATCGTCTCCTTGTGGCCGATCTGCGACCCGCCGGGCTCCAGGTAGGTGACGTGAGCGCCCTGGTCGTGCGCGGCGACCTCGAAGGCTGTCCGGGTGCGGGTGGAGGTCTTCTCGAAGATGAGCGCGATGTTCCGGCCGGACAACCGCGGTTGTTCGTAGCCGCCGTACTTGGCCGCCTTCAGCGCCACGGCCAGCTCCAGCAGGCCGCGCAACTCCTCCGGAGTGAAGTCCAGCTCCTTGAGGAAGCTCCGATTCCTCAGATTCGTTGCCATCCGCTCTGCCTCCTTCACATCGCCAGGGCCGGGCGGGCGCCGAGAGGGAGCGCCGACGCCCGAGCCCGGCGGCGCAGGACCGCCTTGATCAGTTCCTCGACGACGACGAGGCTGGACGCCAGCCCGATGCAGATCCACCACTGAGAGAAGCTCAGCTCCGTGGTGTCGATGATGCGGTTCAGGAAGTCGATGCCCGTGACGGCCACGATCAGGAGCAGGGCGATCCCGTACCGCCGCAGCTGGATGCGTCCCGGGATGGCCTCCCGGCGGAAGATCGTGTTCCACGGGTCCCGGGCCAGCAGCGCAGCGGCGAAATGGAACAAGGCGAGCGTCGTCAGGAGCATGGTGGAGGCGACGACCGGACCCTGATCCTCCCCGAGCCGGTACGCGGTGAGGGCGCCGACCGTCATGACCAGGCCCTGGATGCACAACCGCACCCAGTCCCGGGCGGACAGGACCGGGGCACCGACCGGACGCGGAGTGCGCTCCATGAGACCGCCCGTCGGCTCGTCGAATCCGAGAGCCACGGCGATGGGAATGTCGACCAGCATGTTCAACCACAGGATCTGCAGCGGGTTCAGCGGAACCCCGCCCGCGATGTTGAAGAGTCCCGCTCCGATGAAGATCGCCACGTACGCGACCAGCGTGGACATCTGGAACCGGAGGTACTTGAGCAGGTTGTCGTACAGCCCGCGACCGTACTCGACAGAGTTCACGATGGTCGCAAAGTTGTCGTCGGTGAGGATCATCACCGCGGCTTCCTTCGAGACCTCGGTCCCGGTGATGCCCATCGCGACGCCGATGTTGGCGGCCTTGAGCGCCGGGGCGTCGTTCACGCCATCACCGGTCATGGCCACGATGTCGCCGCTCTGCTGGAGGAGTCGCACCAGTCGCACCTTGTCCTCGGGCGCTACGCGAGCGATCACGCCGATCTCGGGCAGCTGCGTGATCAGCTCGTCGTCGGGGATCGAGGCGAACTCGGCGCCGGTGATGGCTCGTCCGGTCAGGCCCAGCTCGTTCCCGATGGCCGCCGCCGTGGTGGCATGGTCGCCGGTGATCATCCGGACGCGGATGCCGGCGCTCCTGCATTCCTCGATCGCCGTCTTCGCCTCCGACCGGGGCGGGTCGACGATCCCGACCATCGCCAGCAGGGTCAGATCACGAACCAGTCCCCGGAGGTTCCCCTCCGGTTCGAACCAGTCGAGGTCGAAGTCGCGCTGGGCGACGACCATCACCCGTTCGCCGCTGCTGGCCATCGCGTCGTTGGCGTCCGACGCGAGCGTCCGGTTCTCTGCCGTGATGGGGATCACATCCCCGTGCTTGTCGAGGTACGAACCGCCCAGCGCGATGAGGACGTCCGGCGCTCCCTTCACGTAGCAGCGGATCACCGGCTCGCCCTTCTTCCCCGTCATCTCGTGGAACGTGGCCATGAACTTGTACTCGGAGTCGAACGGCACCTCGGCCACCCGCGGGTAGGTTCGGCGGGTGTGCTCGATGTCCAGCCCGCCCTTTGCCGCCAGGACGATCAGCGCGCCCTCGGTGGGGTCTCCGATCAGCGACGCTCCGTCCAGGGCAGCGTCCGCGCACAGGATCATCGGCAGCAGGTAGGGATCGAGGTCGAAGTTCTCGCCGCCCACGTGGGTGATCTCGCCCTCGGTGCTGTAGCCCTGGCCAGAGACCGTGAAGCGGTTGTGCCCAGGGATGGCCAGCTCCCGCGCCGTCATCTTGTTGAGCGTCAACGTCCCCGTCTTGTCCGAGCAGATGGCGGAGGTGGAGCCCAGCGTCTCGACGGCCGGAAGCCGCTTGACGATGGCGTTGCGGCGGGCGATCTCGCGCGTCCCGATGGACAGCAGGGCGGTCACGACCGCCGGCAGGCCGGTGGGGATGGCCGCCACCGCCAGGGCGACACCGGTGATGAACAGCGTGTCGAAGGACTGGCCTCGCGCCAATCCCATCAGCACCACCAGGACCAGGGCCACGCCGGCGATGCCGGCGATCACCTTGGACAGGCCGTCGAGCTGTTTCTGGAGCGGCGTCTTCTCCGACGTCGTGGTCGACAACAGGGTGGCGATGTGGCCGATCTCGGTCCCCATCCCGGTCGCCGTGACGATCATCTCGCCGCGTCCTCGCGTGACCGACGTGTTCATGAAGGCCATGCAGGTTCGGTCCCCGAGCGGCACATCGGTTCCCTGCACCGGCTCTGCCGACTTGGCCACGGGGAGGCTCTCCCCCGTCAGCGCGGCTTCCTCGATCTCCAGCGTGGCGGCGACGTAGATGCGACCGTCGGCCGGGACGCGATTGCCCGCCTCGATCAGGACGACGTCGCCGGGAACCAGCTCCTCAGCGTCGATCTCGACGGGCTGGCCGTCCCGCCGCACCCGCGCGATCGTCTTCATCATCTGGGCGAGCGCCTTCACGCTCTCCTCGGCCTTGGCCTCCTGCCGAAGACCGATCACCGCGTTCAGGACCGTCAGTCCGGCCAGCACCACCGCGGTCGCGACGTCACCGGTCACGATGAGGCTGATGGCCGCCGCGGCCACCAGGATCACCTGCATCACGTCCCGGTACTGCCGGACGAACGCCTGGACGGCCGACTCCTTCTTCGCGCCTTCCAGGCGGTTGGGGCCGGTGGATTGGAGCCGGGCCCGAGCCTCCCCTTGACTCAACCCCGCCTCGACCCGTACCTGGAGTTCCTCGGCCACGGTCGTGGCAGCGGTGGCATGCCAGTCCGGCCTCGGGACCGTCTCGATGGCCATCGCCGACGACGATGCAGGAGCCGCAGAGGTCGTGCCTCACCCGGAGGGGATGAATTCCCTGCAGGCCGTGAAGCCTCAGCTGGCTCGGTTCAGCGTCTGGAACTCGGTCGGATCGTCGTCGATCAGCGCCAAGGCACGTGCGGACGCGACGGCGTCGGTCCTGCTCGACACGCCGA
Organism: Actinomycetota bacterium; assembly: GCA_044870295.1. GTDB lineage: Bacteria > Actinomycetota > UBA4738 > UBA4738 > UBA4738 > AC-52. The sequence goes on along the minus strand of JBIOYQ010000115.1, from coordinate 3,215 downwards.
GCTTCCGGTAGGCCGAGATGACCTGCGTCTTCACGGTGTTCCGTGAGACGTACAGGCGCGAGGCGATCTCTCGGAACGAAAGGTGCGTCGGGAGGTACTGCAGGACTCGGATCTCGGCCGCGGTGAGCGGCGGGCCGATCACCTCGGAGGAACGGGTGGCGACGGCTTGGCTGAGCTGGTCGAAGCGAGCGTGCAGGACCGGGGCATCCGGCAGGCGAAGGAGATATCGGCGGGCGTTGCGAAGCGCCTCCCGCGAGGCGGCGACGTCGCCGAGCAGCAGATACGCGTGGCTGACCAGGATCCACCCCTCGGCGTTCATCCACGGCGCGATCTCCGAGAGCGACGCGAGGAGCCGGACCGCTCGCACCGCGTCCTTCCGGGCGTCGGCCGGCTGGTGCCAGCGGGCAGAGGACACGGCGGAGACCGCGTAGACATCGGCCATCAAGGCATAGTCACGGAGTGGGCTGTTCTCGATCTCCCTTCTGGCCTGTTCCGACAGCTGTCGCACCGCCTCCCAGTCCTTGCGCTCCGCGGCGATCACCGCCAGCTCCGCCAGGCCGAACGCATGGACGTCCGCGTTCTCGAACGCGCTCAGGTCCACCGACTCCTGCAGCCTGGCCACGGCCTCCTCATCGTTGCCCTGCAGGTGCCGTGCCACACCGAGGAGGAAGGCACACAGGGTTCGCCACGCGCTCTCCTTGGATTCCAGCTCGTAGCCGAGCGACGCGTCCTCTCCCAGCCGGGCAACTCCGCCCAGACCGAGCAACGCTCGAGAGATGGCCACAGCCGAACGGAGCGAGGCGCGGCCGTCCGGCAGCGGTCGGTCCTGCTCGGCCCCCGTGCCCCGGTCCGCCACGGCCAGCCAGTGGGCCGCCCGTTGCAGGTCCCCGCTCGGCACGTATGCGACCGCCGCGGCGGCGGCGAACCACGGCATGGACCCGAGTTGTCCCGCTGGAAGGGTGTCGATCCATCGTCTGACCGTCGCCGCCCGCCCCGACGAGAGCGATGGCAGCAGGTTTCGGGCGATGACTCCGCCTGCCTGCGCCATGTCCCCCGCCGCCCTGGCATGGGCCAGGGCCGTCTCCGGATCGCCCTGGGACTCGAACCACGTCGAGGCACGTTCGTGCTGCACTCGCAGGAGCTCGGGATCGTGACGCCACACCTCCGACGCGAGCATCTCGGCGAACAGCTGGTGACGCCGGTACCACACCCGTTTCCGATCGAGAGGCGTCACGAAGGCATTCGCCTGCTCCAGCCGCTCGAGCTGCGCGGCCGACCCCGAGGTTTGGAGGAGGGCGTCGCAGAGCGGGCCGGACAGGTGATCCAACGCCGCCGTTCCGTACAGGAAGTCACGGAGGTCCGGGGGTATCCGATCCAGCAGCTCTGCCCGGAAGTACTCGGAAACGGGCCCGTCGTTGCCCGTGAACGCCTCGGCAGCCTCCCGGACGTTGTCCTGATCCCGTAGGGAGAGCGCCGCGAGCCGCAGCCCCGCCGGCCATCCCTCCGTCCGTCCCACCAGACGTTCGGCCTCCGCATCGCGGATGGCGACCCCCGCGGCGCGAAGGAGGCGGCCGCCCTCGGCCGGGGTCATCGCCAGGTGAGCGGGCCCGACGCGCAGCAGCGATTCGGTCGCCAGCAGGCGGCTCACGAACGCCGGGGGCTGGTCCCGACCGGAGAGAACGAGCTGGGCCCCCTTGGGCAAGTGCTCCAGGATGACCCAGAGCACGTCCAGCGATTCGGGAGCCGTGAGGACCTGCATGTCGTCCAACACCAGGACGAAGGGCTCATCACCCAGCGCGTGCGTCAGCCTCGGGAGCGCGTGGGCGATGAAGGAGGGATCGCGCCGGTAGGAGCGAGCCAGGCTCTCCGCGTCGAGCGACACGATCCCATCGAGCGCCCCGACGATGTACATGAGGAGCTGCGCCGGGTCGTTGTCCGTGTCGTCGAGTGTGACCCACGCGAACGGACGCTGGTCCTCTTCGCGCCACTGGGCGAGGAGGGTCGTCTTGCCGTAGCCGGGGGGAGCGGCCACCAGGACCACGGGCGTGTCGTGCGCGGCCAGCAGTCGAGCGATCAGAGCCGGGTGTCGAAGAAGATCAGGACGCGGCCCGGGCGCTCGCAGCTTCGCCTCGAGGGGCTCGAATCCGGCGACGCTCCGGTGGGAGCGGCGAGGGCGGGCGACGCCGACCGACGCCGACGACCCTTCTCGGATCGCAGGGTGGGCACGCGCGGCCGCCACCGCCGGGGCTCCTAGCGCGGCGCCGCCGACCACCGGCGGAGCCAGCGGCCTTCGGGCCCTCCATCAGGTGGATGACGCACGGCGACTCTTCGAGAAGCGCTCCGCCTCGGGAGGCCTCGCCGGATCCACGTTCCGCAATCGATGCACAGGCCTCCGTGCTCGGGAAGCTTGATCACCACGCGAACGGAGGCGCACGTCGGGCACCTGATCACTGCAGCTCCATGAGCACCGACTCGGGGATGGGGATCCGCAGGGAGAACCGGGCCTCGTCGCATCCACGGATGTCGACGTCGGCGACCGTCGCCCCGTACTCGGAGACCAGACGCGCCACCAGGCCGAAGCCCGCCTCGAGGGGGGACGCCGCGTCGTCGAGTGCGTCGACGACGGCGCGGTGGCTGTCGTGGTAGTCGAGCGACGCGAACATCGCCGGGGGGGCCGGATCCGAGCCTCGGCCGAGCGGTGGCGCTTCCGGCTGGCTCGCTCGCAGGACCCGCAGCTGGCAGCTCACGTACACGCAACCGCTCCTGTCTCCACCAGCACGTTGCTCCCATCGATCTCCAGGTTCGGGAACTCCTCCGCCTTCACCAACCTCAGCACCTTGGCAACCGGTCGGGACGGCGACTTCAGCACGACGTGCCCACGTCCCTCGAGCCAGTGGGCCGCCAGGACGAGCGGACGAAACCCGGGGCCGTCCATGAAGGCGACCGCGGCCAGGTCGACCACCACGTCACCGCCGTTCACCACCATGGGCAGCAGGGCGTCACACAGTTGAGGCGCCGTGGAGAGGTCCAGCTCACCCGAGAGCCGGAGTCCACCGTGTTGTCCGTAATCGATCCGAAAAGCCGGCATGGCACGCTCCTTGACTCGAACCTAGAGGGAGGGACTGGACCCTGTCGGTCGGAGACCTGACATGGGGACGTCGGTCCACCTCCGACCATCGGCCGTGCCCTCCGAGCGCCGAATGACGTCCCGATAC
>JBIOYQ010000114.1:0-10548 GCA_044870295.1 Actinomycetota bacterium | reverse complement strand
CTCCGGCTTCCAGGTGCGAGCACACTTCGAACCCTCGGCTTCGACAGCCCACCCGGTTTCCTAGCGGAGGCGGACGGGTTTCGGCCCAGCGAGCGGCTCGCGTTTGCCAGTACCGGCGGGCTGTGCGAGTGTGGACGAGCGAGGGCCCTCGATGGAAGAGGTGGCCCATGACGCGAATGTGTGACGTCTGCGGCGTTCGGCCAGCAGTCGGTTCGATCCAGGTAGTCCGCCCCGGCCAGCCCCCCGAGACGCAGTATCTCTGTGACATCCACCTCGCGGAGAGGCGGGGGCAATCCCCATCCGGATTCGGCGGTCTCGGCATGTTCGACGACTTCTTCTCTCGTTTCTTCAATGAATCGGGGGGCCCGGGCAGGACGGCGACGCCACGCACTGAACGCCGGGTCGAGCAGATCGACGTCACGGAACTCTTCAGCGATGCCACCCGGGAGCTCCTTCAACGAGCCGCCGAGAGGGCGGCGGACTGGGGGAACCTGGACCTCGACACCGATCATCTCCTCCACGGTGCGTTGGGGGATGAGGTCGTCATCCATGTGCTGGAACAGGTGGGCGCCGACCCGAAGGCCATCGCCGCGCAGATCGAGGACGAAGCCGAGAAGGGCAAGCCGACCGGCGTCTCCCCATCACTGTCGCCCGATGCGAAACGGGTCATCCTGGCGGCGTACGACGAGGCCAGGGAGCTGGGAGTCTCATACATCGGGCCAGAGCACATCCTGCTCGCGCTGGCCCGGGACGAGGATACCGAGGCCGGGGAGATCCTCCGGCGATTCGGGCTCTCCCACACCAAGCTGAGAGGCGCCGTCGTTCGGGGAGTGGACCGGGCCGGCCAGCCGCAGACGTCGAGCGCAACCAAGACCCTCGATCAGTACGCTCGCGACCTGACCCAGCAGGCGCGCGAGGGGAAGCTCGACCCGGTGATCGGCCGGGCCGACGAGATCGAGCAGACGATCGAGATCCTCTCCCGTCGGACCAAGAACAACCCCGTGCTGATCGGGGATCCGGGGGTCGGCAAGACCGCCATCGTGGAGGGCATTGCCCAGCGGATCGTGAACGACGAGGTTCCCGAGACGCTGGCCGGTCGCCGTCTGGTGGCCCTGGATCTCGCCGGGATGATCGCCGGCACAAAGTACCGCGGAGAGTTCGAGGAACGGCTCAAGAACGTCATCGACGAGATCCGCGAGAACAAGGACCAGATGATCGTTTTCATCGACGAGCTCCACACGGTGGTTGGCGCCGGAGCCGCCGAGGGCGCGATGGATGCGTCCAACATGCTGAAGCCGGCACTGGCCCGCGGGGAGCTGCACGTGATCGGGGCGACCACCATCGACGAGTACCGCAAGAACGTCGAGAAGGACGCCGCCCTGGAACGGCGGTTCCAACCCGTCCTGGTTCGGGAGCCCACCATCGACGAGACCATCCAGATCCTGCATGGGCTGAAGGACCGGTACGAGGCGTATCACCGCGTCAGGATCACCGACGAGGCGATCGTCGCGGCGGCCGAGCTGAGCGACCGATACATCGGTGATCGATTCCTTCCCGACAAGGCCATCGATCTGATCGACCAGGCTTCGGCCCGTGTGCGCCTCCGGGCCAAGACCAAGCCGGTGGACGCCCGGGCGCTAGAGGAAGAGGTCAAGCGGCTGGAACGAGAGCGGGACCAGGCCGTGAACGCGGAGGACTACGACCGGGCCCAGGAGTTGAAGGGAGGCATCGAGGCGAAGCAGGCGGAGATCAGCGGGCAGAAGCAGGGTCGCCAGCGCGCCCCCGAGGTGACGATCGAGGACATCGCCGAAGTCGTCTCCAGAGCCACCGGTATCCCCGTGTCCCAGCTCACTCAGGAAGAGCGAGAGCGTCTGCTCCGGATGGAGCAGCGCCTGCACGAGCGGGTTGTCGGGCAGGAGGAGGCCGTTCAAGCGGTGGCCGAGGCCGTCAGGAGGACCCGGGCCGGGTTGGGAGACCCGAATCGGCCGATCGGCAGCTTCCTGGTCCTCGGCCCGACGGGCGTCGGCAAGACCGAGCTGGCCAGAACTCTGGCCGAGGTCCTGTTCGGTGACGAGAACATGATGATCCGCCTGGACATGAGCGAGTTTCAGGAGCGCCACACGGTGAGCCGCCTGGTCGGCGCTCCGCCCGGATACGTCGGATACGAGGAGGCGGGACAGCTGACCGAAGCGGTGAGGCGCAAGCCGTACTCGGTCGTCCTTCTGGATGAGATCGAGAAGGCGCATGCCGACGTGTTCAATCTTCTGCTCCAGATCCTGGATGACGGAAGGCTCACCGACGCCCAGGGAAGGACCGTCGACTTCAAGAACGCCGTGGTGATCATGACCAGCAACCTGGGGTCGGATCGGATCCAGGCCCACGCCAGGCGAAAGGAGTCCTTCGACGAATTGAAGGACGATCTGATGCAGCTCCTTCGGGCGCACTTCCGGCCCGAATTCCTCAACCGAATCGACGAGGTCATCGTCTTCAGGGCCTTGACCAGGGAGCAGGTGGAGGAGATCGCCAAGCTACTGCTCGACAAGGTGGCCCGGCGACTCCGGGCCCAGCACATCGAGGTCCAGTTCACGGACGAAGCCCTCTCGCACCTGGCCGAGCGAGGGTTCGACCCGGAGTTCGGCGCTCGTCCCCTCCGCCGCACGATCCAACGAATGGTGGAGAACGAGCTGTCCAGGATGCTCCTCGAAGGAGGACTGAGCGCCGGCGACTCGGTCACGGTGGGCGTGAGGGACGGCCGACTCTCGTTCGATGTGTCGAAGAAGGTGGTGGAGATCCCGGAGGCAGAAACGGCCGCCACATCCGGCCAATCCAGGCGATAGCCCCCCGCTGGCTCACCTCCCCTCCGATAGGAGGAGGTGCCATGGCAGAGACCGAGAGCGGAGGCGGACGGGAATCGAACCCGCCTGCGAGCTCTCGCCCGCACACCGGTTTTGAAGACCGGGGGGCCCACCAGGCGCCCTGACGCCTCCATGGCAGAGGATAGCGGCCGTTTCGGAGCTCCTACCCGTTGATCGTTTGGGTCACCTCGTTGTCGCCGGCGCCGTGCGAGCGCCCTGGCGCGAGGTCGCCGGGGGACGGTGGCATGCGGGCCAACCCCAACTCCCGGACGAGCTGCTGGGCTGCCATGCCCAGCGCCTCCGTGAAGGTCGGGAAGGCCAGCTGGAGCTCCGCGAGCTGTTCGATACGCAGGTTGGCGGCCATGGCGACGGCGGCGACCTGGATGACCTCGGCTGAGTACTCGCCCAGGACGTGGGCGCCCAACATGTGGCGGTGGTGCCGCTCCACGATCAGCTTGCAGAAGCCCTCGGCGCGGCCGTCGATCACCGCCCGCAGCAGATGGTCATAGCGGACGACCGTGACCGAACACTCATAGCGTTCTCGAGCCTCTGCCTCGGTCAACCCGACGCTGGCGTACTCGGGGTCCGTGAAGCTGCCGGTGGGCACGACATCGTGGGATACCCGGCGGCGGGTGCCGAGCACGGCGTTCTCGGCCGCCAGCCGGCCTTCGTGGCGGGCACTGGGCACCAGCATGCTGATCCCGTTGACGTCGCCGGCGGCGAACACGTGTCCGACGTTCGTTTGCAGGCATTCGTTGACCGGGATATGGCCGCCCTCGGCCGTCACGCCCGCAGCGGTCAGGTCCAGACCCTCGATGTTGGCGGGCCACCCCACCGCGAAGAACACCGCGTCCACCAGCCGGTGGGCAGGCTCGCCCTCCTGCCGGTAGTGGACCTGGATGCCGTGGTCGACCCGCTCCAGTCGTTCGGCGCTCGCCCCCGTGATGACCTCGATCCCTCGCCGGGCGTAGGCGGCGCCGAGGACGGTGGAGACGTCCTGGTCGGCGCGTGGGATGAGCCGAGGCCCGTACTCCAGCAGCACGGTCCGGCAGCCGAAGTCGGCCAGGATCGAGGCCAGCTGACAACCTGTGTCGGCGCCGCCGATGACCGCGACCCGGCCGGGGAGCGCCGTGAGGCCTCGAAGGTCGGTGTAGGTCAGGGCCAGCTCGGCCCCCGGGATGTTCAGTCGCCCCGGGTGCCCACCCACCGCGATGATGATCCGGTCGGCCCGCCAGGTGCGACCGGTGGCGGCAACCACGGTGTGGGGGTCGACGAATCGGGCCGGTCCGACGCGTTCGACCACGTCGATACCGGTGCTGGCCACACGCTCGCTGATGCGTTGGTCGTCGTGGACGTACTCGGCCACCCGCCCGGCGTTGTCCATCGTGGCCACCAGATCCACACTCGGTCTTGGTCCCCGCAGCCCAAACGCGGGCCAGGCCTGGGTGTCACGAACCAGCCGGGCGGCGCGGGCGAGGGTGCGGACCGGCGCCGGACCTCGGTTGATGTTGGTCCCGCCGAGCTGGTCAGCCTCGATCAGGGTGACCTGGGCATTCAGCTCGCGTGCCTGGAGGGCCGCGTTCAGACCGGCCGGTCCGCCACCTAGGACGAGTAGCCTCATGCTCCTTCCTCAGGAGTCGGGTCCAGCGTAGGCATCGCGGGGTATCGGACCATCACCCGATGGAGGTGAAGCAGCCACGCAGCGGATGTCGCAGAGTTTCCGGTTGGAAGGGACCGGGGATTCACGCGCCGCGCCCGTTTTCTCAAGGGGGACGCATGAAGGCCGTGACAGTGGCGCCCGGGACGGCTGGGTCCGTTCGGCTGGAGGGCGTTCCCGAACCGGACCTCGCCCTGGGGTCGGTGCTGGTCGAGACACTGGCTGTCGGCATCTGCGGCACCGACGCCGAGATCGCGAGCGGTGCCTACGGGTGGGCGCCTCCGGGCCGAGACCGGCTGATCCTAGGTCATGAGGCACTCGGTCGGGTGGTGGACCCGGGTCCGAGCGGTTTCGTCGTCGGTGAACACGTCGTCGGGATCGTCCGCCGGCCTGACCCGGAGCCATGCCCGAACTGCGCCGTGGGCGAGTGGGACATGTGCTCCAATGGCCGCTTCACCGAGCGAGGCATCAAACAGATCGACGGGTTCATGGCTGATCGCTGGCGAATCGAGCCGGACTACGTGGTGCGGGTTGACAAGAACCTGGGGATGCTCGGGGTGCTCCTGGAGCCCGCCACGGTCGTTGCGAAGGCGTGGGAGCACATCCTCGCCATCGGTCGGCGCACCTTCTGGGATCCGCGCACCGTCCTGGTAGTCGGTGCCGGCCCGATCGGATTGCTGGCAGCGCTGATCGGGGCGCAGCTGGGCGGCGACGTCCATGTGCTCGACCGCGCCACGAGCGGCGCCAAACCGGCGCTGGTCAAGCAGCTGGGCGGGACGTACCACACCGGAGCGATCACCGACCTGGGCCTGCATCCGGACATCGTGGTGGAGTGCACCGGCGTGATCGAGCTGGTCCTACAGGCGATGGAGGCGCTCTCACCGGGCGGCATCATCTGCCTCACCGGAATCGGGTCAGTCGCGGCGCCCCGCGCGGCATCGGCGGTGACGCTGGCAACGGACGTCGTGCTCAAGAACCTCACGGTGTTCGGCTCCGTGAACGCCAACCGGCGACACTACTATCGCGCGGCGAGGACGCTGGCCGCAGCCGATCCGGCGTGGCTGGACCAGCTGGTGACCCGCCGCGTCGGTCCGGACACGGTCCACCAAGGGTTGGAGCGAGCGCCGGACGACATCAAGGTCGTCGTGGAGTTCGCGCAGCCCTGACCTGCGCCTGAAGCGAAGCCTCAGACCGACGATGGATCGGTGATCTAGAACCCGGCGGCCTCGGGGATGACCTCGCGGCCGATCAGTGCCAGCGCTTCCAGATCGGTATGGAGCAGGTGCTGCATCATCACGCGTTCGATGCCGGCGTCAGCGTAGGCCTGGAGCCGTTCGAGCACCTGGTCCACCGTTCCCACGATCCGCTCCTCGCGCACCTTGGCGATCCAGTCGGCCGGCTCGGTAGCGTCGCCGCGCCGCTCCAGCAGCCGGCGGACGCGGTCCTCCAGCTCGAACTGGTCGGCTCCGATGAGGGTGGTGTTCATGAGCGACAGGCGAACGTCGCCGTCTCGGTCGGCCGCCTCCGTCGCCAGCGAGAGCGCCTCGCGCACCTCTCGACAGGCCTCCGGGCCGATGCCGTTCACGTTGTACTCGTCGGCCCACCGAGCGGCCAGCCGCAGGGACCTCGGCCCGCCGTCGCCGCCGATGATCAGCGGTGGATGGGGATGCTGCACGGGCTTCGGCAGCGCCGGGCAGTCCGTCAGCTGGTAGTGAGTCCCTTCGAACGTGACCGAGCGCTCGTCGCGGTCCCACAGCCGATGAACGATCTCGACCTGTTCCTCCAGGATGGCGAAGCGCTCACCCACCGGCGGGAAGGGGAATCCGTAGGCGCGATGCTCGTTCTCGAACCAGCCCGCTCCCATGCCCAGCTCCACTCGCCCATCCGAGACGTGATCGGCGGTCGCGACCACTTTGGCGAGGTTGGAGGGATGGCGGAACGTGGCCGGCGACACCAGCGTCCCCAAGCGGATCCGGTCGGTCACGGCGGCTAGCGCCGAGAGCGTGGCCCATGCGTCCATGGATCCGTACTCCGCCGAATGGCCGAACGACAGGTAGTGGTCGGAACGGAACAGAGCGGCGAACCCGTGCTCCTCGCCCGCCAGCGCCAGCGACGTCCACTGCTCCCAGGTGACGTCCTCCTGACCCTCGATCATCAGACAGATCTCCATCCAGGCCTCCCGGTGAGGTCGCTCGGTCGTTGGGCGTCCATCTTGCCGTCACCGAAGGTTCTCCCGTCAAATAGCTGACGGAGCGCCGTCGGGACCTTGGCTTAGGATGGGTGTGATGGAAGCCGCGTTCTTCGACCTCGACAAGACCGTCATCTCGAAGTCCAGCTCGCTCGCCCTAACGGGGCCCATGTACCGCGCCGGCCTGATGTCGCGGTCGGCGCTGCTGAAGGGGGCGTACGCGCAGCTCGTCTACCTCCTGCTCGGCGCGGACGAGAAGAAGATGGACCGGGTCAAGGAGGGCATGTTGGCCCTCACCCGCGGATGGGAGCGCGATCAGGTCGAACAGATCATCCGCGACGCCATGGCCGACCTGGACCCCTACATCTACCTGGAGGCCCTGGACCTCATGGAGCTGCACCGCGCGCTGGGCAGGAAGGTCTTCATCGTCTCTTCTTCCGTGGAAGAGGTGGTCCGGCCGATGGCCGAGCGGCTGGGCGACGTCGCCGTGATCGCCACCCGGGCGATGGTGGACGAGCAGGGCTGCTATACGGGGGAGCTGGAGTTCTACTGCTACGGAGCCATGAAGGCCCAGGCCATCAGAGAGGTCGCGGAGCAGGGCGGCATCGACCTGACGGGCTCGTACGCGTATTCGGATTCGGTGACCGACCTTCCCATGCTGGAGACCGTCGGCCACCCCGTCGCGGTCAATCCGGATCGAGACCTTCGCAAAGAGGCCGAGAAGCGCGGATGGCAGGTGCGCGACTTCCATCGGCCCGTTCGGTTGCGGCAGCGACTTCCCCATGTGCAGGCGCCGTCTCCCGGCGTCCTGGCCGGGGCCGCGTCGGCCGTGGTGGCGGCAGTGGTGGGATGGCTGCTGTTGCGAAGGTTGTCGGCCCGGCGGCGGGGCGAGGAAGCCGCGTAGCGACGCCTCTCACATGTCGGCGGTCCACCACACGTAGATCTGACCCGGCGGGGTTGGCCACTCCAGTCGTACCTGGTCGGCGTCGACCGCCACGTGAGGTGTCGATCCGTCCGCCGGCGTGATGGTGACCGAGTTTGGCCGTCCGTGAAGCCCGTGCCGGAACGACAGGGTGCTGGCGCCGGGGGCGACGCTCGCTCCACCTGAGTTCCGCGACAGGCTGCTGCCGATCACGATGTCCCCGACCGCGGCCGGACGGACGTTGTACAGCTCGGCGCAGCCGTCGGCGTACCCGCTTCCGAGCTGATTGCCGGTCAGGGCCTGAGGTGGGCCGAGCATCTCGAGCAGGAAGCTCCATCCCGATCCCTGGCCCACATCGGTGCCGAATCCATCGAACCGGTTGCTCCGGACGTTCCCTCCGGCAGTGGCGTCGCATCGGATCACCGGGAACGAGCCGTCCGAGCCGCTGTTTCGAATGGTCATGCCGATGAACCGATTGAAGCTGCCACCGCCTTCCAGCAGGATCGATGGACCCACAGCGGTGTCGTAGAAGACGTTTACCAGCTGGTTGCGCGACCCCGTCAGCTTCACCACGGCCTCCGACGGAGAGCTGGGCTCGTTCCGCCCCGTCACATGCAGCAGCCCGACGACGGCCCCCGATCCGTCCAGCCAGAGCGGCGTGATCCCCTTCTTGACGCGCGAGCCCCACATGATCAGGTCCGAGCCCTGCACGTAGACGGCGTAGCCCACATTCGATGGCTGCTGGAAGACGCCGCCCCAGATCGTGCAGAAGCTCCCGGTGGCCTTCAGCGCATGCGACTTCCCGCGCTTGGCGGTGGTGTTGCCCAGGAACACCGAATCCGAGGCGAACTCGATGGCGGCGTCGGCGGACCCCGCGCCGTCCACGTTGACCCCGAAGAGTGAGGCGGAGAACCCGGTGAGCCGGACGGTCGCGGACATGGTGGTGGAGGAGCGCACGATCGCGCCGGCCACCGGCTCGTCCTCCTTGTCCCACGTGCCATCCGACCAGAGCACCTTTCCGCCGGGGACCTCGATGGGTCTGCCGGTCAGCCACTCACCGGGGGGGACGTAGACGGCGTCGGCGGCCTTCAGCGCCTCGGCGAACGCGCCGGACCAGTCGGACCCGGTGTCCGCCTTGAAGGCGCGCAGGTCGGCGCGCACCAGTCCCTTCGGCAGCTCGGCGCCTGGGGATCCCAGCAGATAGGGGAGATCTGCCGGCGCCGCGACACCTGCCGCGCGACCATCGGTGTCGCGGAGCGCGGAGAGACCGAAGCCCCCTGCGAGGCCGGCCACGCCGCCGATCGCCCCGGCCAGCAACTCGCGGCGCGAAGGGCCGCGCGCATCGTTCACGACCAGCTCTCCCCCTGGGTCGGGATGGACCGGATGAGCCTAGCGGGCCATCACGGCCTGGGGGAGCGGGTTACGTGCCGGGCCCTCCGTTGCCGGCCGCGAGCCGGTCGGCCAGGCGCTCTGCGCGGGTGGCCGCTTCTCCGACCAGCCCGACCGTGAGCTCTCCCATGATGGCGAGCAGCTCCGTCTCGACCTTCGGTTCGAGCCTGCCCGCCTGGTCGAGCGCACGCGAGATGACCCCATGCAGGCGCTGGATGGCCCGCTCGAGCCGTGTCACGGAAGGGTCTTCGGATGGAGGATCGTCGCCGAGGACTGGTGCGGGACCGGCCTCGCGGCGGCGCCGCCAAGTGGCGAAGTCGATGACCGTGGTCATGTCCGGATCGTAGCGGCCACCTCTGACATGACCTGACCTGCGGCGATGCGCGTGGTGACACCTTCTACAATCCGCACGTGGACCGGGAGCGCGACAGCGCTGGGACGGGGACGTCGTCGGCGGAGGACGGTCGGCTGGCGTCGCGGACCGTGGCCGAAGTCCTGGCCGCGCTGGCGTATGGCGAGCAGTGTGGGGCACGCCGCGCCCAGGACACGGTCGACTTGGCGCCGGACCGCCACTCGCGGGCGGAACAGCAGGCCGTGGCGGACCGCGAGCGTGCCAACTGGGAGCTGATCCAGGCGCGGTTCCGCGAGCTGGGCGACGACTCGATGACCGACCTGTTCCGACCGTTCTTCGACGCGTTCTTTGCCCATACCGAGCCGAAGGACTGGGTCGAGGCGCAGGTGTTCCACTACGTCGGCGACGCATTGGTCTCGGATTTCGCCGACTCGCTGGTGCCCCTGTTCGACCGCGTGTCCGCCGAAGTGGTCAGGAGAGCCCTGGGGGATCGCGAGGCGCAGGAGACCTTCGCGCTGGACGAGCTGACCAGGGCGCTGGAGCGCGATCCGCCGCTGGCCGAGCGGATCCGTCGCTACGCGCAACTGATCGTGGGGGAGGCGTTCACCCAGACGGGCCGGGCCCTGGAGGCCACCGAGGGCCTGCGCACCTTGCTGGGAGGCGATGAGGCCGGCAAGCGGGTCATCCTGTCGCTGCTCGATCGCCACCGGCAGAGGTTGGACCGACTGGGCATCGAGCCGGTCGACACCGACTAGCTTCATCACCTCGCCGCCGGCATCCCCCGACCTTCCTCCATTCCATCCCCCGGGATCCGTCGATCACCCGGTTCGGCGGTCACCTGAAATCCCCACAGCGGCCGATTGTCCTGGAACGGTCCCTCACGGTAGCCTGCCGTTGCCAGCCGGAGCCGTCGAAGATCCAAACTGACGCAGCCCGCCGGGCATCTCTCTCCCTCCCTTCCCTCGAGGCTCGCGCCTCTCCTTCCCGATGTGCAGTGCGCGACTGGTTTGGATCGATGGTGCATGGGCTCCTCTCGATGAGCCGAGTGGCGAGACGCGGAGACGAAGGAGATCACCTCATGCGGGTGGAACAGGACGACGCGTTGGGTTCGACCGCACCGGATCGTGAGCCTCGACCGGCAGGAAACAGGAGGAAACGCCGCACCAGGATCCTGGTCGCCATCAG
>JBIOYQ010000113.1:0-5388 GCA_044870295.1 Actinomycetota bacterium | reverse complement strand
CGCTCGAACCCCGGGAAGCCATGGAGAACCAGGACGGTGGGATGAGGACCTGGGCCGCCCGCCATGTACAGGACGCCGTTCAGGCGCGAGCCATGGCTGTCGAACGAGAGCTGGACCAGGGAGGCGGGGAAGTGGGGATCGGGCTGCGGATCGTCGGCGACCGGATCGAACCCCACGAGCACGCGAGTCTACCGGGGATCGATCTCGCGCTTCGATTCGAGGTGGCGGATGAACCGGGTCTACTTCCTCGCCCTTCAGCGTCGATGCGAACGACTCCTACACGTTCAGCCTTCGCGTTCCCATGGCCGACACGGGGGGCGCGACGACGGTCTTGATCGAAGCGATCTCGTCAAAGAATCGAGCCGAGATCACGTTTCCGATCGCGCACGGTTGAGGCCAGGACCAGGCTCCGGATCTAGCGCGGCCCTTCCGCCGGGTCTGGACCACCGCCCCGCGCGCGATGGCCCGTGTACCGGACCTGGCTAACCAGGGGAAGGAACTCCTGCGGATCCAGCGGCGACTGTTCGAGGAGGTGGAGGGGCGCAACGAACAGTGAGTAGCTGGTCCCGGCATGCATCCAGGACAAGGTCAGAACGGCGGCCGGGGGCTTCCCGACTCTGACTTGAACCCGGACGTCGCCGACCATGTACTGGCTGACCGTGTACTCGCCGACCAGGTCCTCATCGATCTTCAGGTTCGGCTGAGGTTGGGTGTCGAGTTGGAGCACTAGGCGATCGGAGACCAGGTTCTCGAACGCCAGACGGCGGCCAGCAGGCCGGTCGGGGAATCCCATGGCCGCCAACCACTGGAATCGGTATCCGGGAGGAGCCTCCAACCACGCCACCGGGAGACCCGCCTTCCTCGACGCCTCGATCGCGCACTCGACGGTCGGGCCGGTCCGACAAGCGATCATGCTCGCCGGTGGGCTGATCGGAGGGAAGGTGGCTTGCCGAGCTGCGCGGACGGCTCGCACCGCCTGGAACTCCAACGCAATGAAACCGACGCTCAGGAGCAGGAAGCACCCGACGATGAAGCGTCGCAAAAGGCGCTTGACCCTGGGGTTGATTCTTCGGGTACGACTCAGGAATTCCCAGGTCGACGACACGCTTGATCCATCGGCGGGGCGTTCGCCCGGCTAGAGCTTGCCTAGTTCCTCGATCCGCCCCTCTAGGAATCGGCGGTCAACCGGGTTGGTCGCCAGCGCCAGGGCACGGCGGTAGGAGGCTGCGGCTTCGTCACGCCGGTCCAGCCGCCGCAGCAGGTCGGCGCGGCTGGAATGCAGCCACTGGTAGTCGTCCAGCTCGCCCGACTCGGCGATCTCATCCATCAGGAGCAGGCCCGCGGCCGGTCCCTCCGCCATGGCCACGGCGGCGGCATGATTCAGCGCGACCACCGGCGATGGCGCCATCTCCATGAGGGCCTCGTAGAGCCGCGAGATCTGTCTCCAGTCAGTTCCCTCCGGTCGAAGGGCGGAGGCGTGGACATGCGCGATGGCTGCCTGGACCTGGTACGGCCCGGGGGCGCTCATACGCATGGCCCGTCTCAGCAGGTCGTGGCCTTCTTCGATCATGGGCCGATCCCACCTGGTGCGGTCCTGATCCTCCAGCAGGACGAACTCGTCGGAGGGGCCGACCCGGGCCTCCCGCCGGGAGTGATGCAACAGCATCA
The DNA here is from genome assembly GCA_044870295.1 of Actinomycetota bacterium. Lineage (GTDB taxonomy): Bacteria > Actinomycetota > UBA4738 > UBA4738 > UBA4738 > AC-52. Next base: position 3,720 of record JBIOYQ010000113.1, on the reverse strand, counting down.
GCGCGAGCAGACCGAGGACCTCCGGTTCGTCGGGCATCAAGCGGGACAGCACGCGACCGAGGCGCAGCGCCTCCTCGCACAAGTCGCGGCGGACCAGCGCATCGCCTTCCGTGGCGGCGTAGCCCTCGTTGAAGATCAGATAGAGGACGGCGAGCACGCCGTCGAGACGCTCGGGCAGCAGGTGATCGGGGGGGACGCGGTACGGAATGCCAGCGTCGCGGATCTTGCGCTTCGCCCGAACCAGGCGCTGGGCGATGGTTGGCTCCGAGGAGAGGAACGCCCGGGCGATCTCTCGCGTGGACAGCCCGCCCAGCGTCCGCAGCGTCAGAGCGACCCGAGACTCCATGGCCAACGCTGGATGGCAGCACGTGAACACCAGCCGCAGGCGGTCGTCGGTGATGCTGCTCACGGGGTCGCTCTCCTCACCGGCCGCCTCTAGCGACGTCAGCTCGGCCAGGGTCTGCGTCTTCGCCCGAAGGTTCTGTTCGCGGCGAATCCGGTCGATGGCCTTGTTTCGTGCGGCTCGGGTGATCCACGCGCCCGGGTTCTGGGGCAGGCCATCGCGCGGCCACCGGGTCAGGGCGACCAGTAGCGCGTCCTGCATCGACTCCTCGGCCAGGTCGAAGTCGCCGAGGATCCTGATCAGCGTGGCGAGCACCCGTCCGGTCTCCTCGCGAAAGACGCGCTCGACGACTTCGCGGGTGACCTCCGCCGGAGACCGGACGGGCGAGCTCACGTCCCTCCGGTTCGGCCTACTCGAATTCCTGGATCGGCCGGACCTCGATGGTGCCGCCCCGGGCCGCCGGGATCCGGGAGGCGGCCTCGATGGCCTGGTCCAGGTTCTCGCAGTCGACCATGTAGTAGCCGCCGAGCTGCTCTTTGGTCTCGGCAAACGGCCCGTCCGTGGTGACGGTCTTGCCATCTCGAACACGAACCGACGTGGCCGACTGGGAGGCCTGCAGGGCGTCGCCGCCGCGCATCCAGCCCTTCTCGGTGAGCCACTTCCCGTAGTCCTCGTAGGCCTGCATCTCCTGGGCCTGCTGCTCGGGCGTGAACTGCTGCCACCCCGACTCGTCGCCGTAGATCAACAGGAGGTACCTCATCCCCACTCCTTCCCTCGGGCGGCGCCTTCCGCCGCATCCACCATAGCGACGAACGACGACAACGGGAATCGACAGCTTCAGCCGGCGGGTTCCGGTCCGTCGACGTTCACTACGACCGGGCCGGAGCCAGAGCGGACAACGACGATGCGGGCTTCCTGGTTCGACGGGTTGCTCTCGCGGTGAACGGCCTGCGGCGGCACGTGGATGAAGTCGCCAGGGCCGGTGTCGACGACCTCCGTGCCGCCCGGCCCCGATTCCATCCGCAGGGCACCGGTCAGGACGTAGATCACGCTGTCGTGGTCGCCATGGTGGTGCCAGTCCGAGACCATGCCGGGGTCGGTGGTGGCCACGCCTGCCCACAGACCCTCCTTGGCCAGCGCTTCCTCCCGGGTCATCCCGGCGGTGGGTTGTCCGGGCACCCGTTCGCCCGGGCCGATCCTCCGGACGTGCTCGTCGGTCACGCAGTCACCTTACCGGCGAGGGCTTGGCCATCTCCAGCCCATTCGGGCTCTGTCCGATATCAGTCACAACGGCTATGGCTCTCGGGCAGGATTTCGATCGAACGCTCGGCGCCGCTCGGGATGGCGCCGAGTGGGCCGTCGCCGCGCTGTATCGGGACCTGTCCGGGCCGGTCATCCGATACCTGACGGTCCAGACGCCCGGCGAGGCGGAGGACCTGGCCTCCGAGACCTGGATCGACGTCGCTCGAGGCCTCCGGCGATTCTCCGGCGACGAGCACGAGTTCCGTCGGTTCGTCTTCTCCATCGCCCACCGACGCCTGGTCGACCACGTGCGAAAGTCACGCAGGCGCCGGACCGAGCCGCTCCCGACCGACCTGCTCGAGCCGCATCTCCCCACCGGCAACGTCGAGGCCGAGGTCATGAACGGGTTCTCCGAGCGCGAGGCCCTGGCCCTGGTCGCCAGGCTCCCGCGGGAACAGGCCGACGTCGTCCTGCTACGAGTCCTGGGAGGGTTCACGGCGGACCAGGTGGGACGCCTGATCGGGAAGCGCGCCGGCACCGTCCGCGTCCTGCAGCACCGGGCCCTGGCCAGACTGGCCGCCGAGCTGGCTCGGGAGGGTGTAACGCCCGAGCACCTCCGCGCGATGTAACCGACGCCATGGACCGAAAGCGCAGGCAGCGTCGACCTCAGGCCCCTCCCCTCGACCTGAACCTAGCCGACCGCATCCTCTCCGGAGCCCTCTCGAGCGAGGACCTCCCGCCTGCGCTCGGTCCGATGGCTAGCGCTCTCGACTCCGTGCGAGCCAGCGCCGACGAGCCCGACTCCAAGCGCGGCGCCGTGGATCGACGGACGATCGAATCGATGGTGTCCTACCTCACCGACTCCAAGCGCCACCCCGCCCGGTGGCTCAGACTCCCCGCTCCGGAGCCCCTGCCCACGCGGCTGGGCGGCTTCCGGGTTCGCCTGGCCACGGCGATCGTGGCGGTCGGCATGGCCTTCCTCGTGGGCGTGGCCTACGCGGGACGCCTGCCGGCCCCCGCGCAGAACGCGATGTCGGTCGTCCTGTCCAAGATTGGCCTGTCGGTGCCCCGGCACGCCGGCTCCGGCGACGTCACCGACCAGGAAGCCTCGGAAGACGGCGACGACAGCGGGGCCGTCGGTCCCGACGCGAACGGGCCTGCTCACGACGGGCTGTGCAACGCGTACTTCAACGGCAACGGCGGGACGAACGGCGGCAAGCTCGACTCCGTGGCGTTCCAGAACGTGCAGGAAGCGGCCGACGACGCGGGGCAGTCCGTCGAGGAGTTCTGCGGCGTTGACGACTCGGGCGAGGCCAACGAGCACGGGCACGGGCATGGCAAGGGTCACGACAAGGACAAGGAGAAGGAGTCCGACGGGTCGAACCACGGCTCCGACCACGAGGGCGACGAAGGCAACGAGTCGCACGGGCAGGAGCACGAAGGTTCCGGCAACGGCCAGGGGGAGAGCGGCCACGACGGGAGTGGCGACCAGGGCGGTGGCTCCGAGGACAGTGGCAACAGTGGCACCGGCAGCGGCAGCGAGGGCGACTCCGGCTCTTCGGAGGAGGAGCCCACGCCGAGCCCCGAGCCGAGCGCTACGGGCGGCTAGATCCGGCCCTCGCGGCTACCAGAGCGCGTCCTGACGCTCCCGAACCCCCACGGCGTTCCTCACCTCGATCCCCCCCGGAAGGGTCCCCGAATACACGCCGAAGGCGTGCTCGTACTTCGACTTGATGAGGAACAGCCCCACGCGCTTGCGCAGGGTCGCCCCCGGGCTGAACGTGAGCCGGCTCCCATCCTCGAACGTCACGACGTTGTCGTCATCGGAGAACGCCACCGGCTTGATCTCAGTCCCTCGGCCCCCGATCCAGACCGTGCGTTCGCTGTGCTCGGGCGTGTCGAACAGTCCGGTGATGGCGTTCCAGGCCACGTGCTCGCCGCGTTCGTCGGTGATGGCGCCCGCCGCCCACCGCCACCGCGTCCGGCGGAAGTGATAACCGGCGTTCACGTCGACGAAGGCGGTCCCGATCACTTCCCGCTGCCGTCCACACACACTAACCGTGGCGCGAGCCCTGGCCGCCAGCTCCTTGTGCGACCAGATGTAGGCGCGGCCTTCCGGCCGGTACACCTCGAAC
>JBIOYQ010000112.1:0-5205 GCA_044870295.1 Actinomycetota bacterium | reverse complement strand
GGGAACAAGGGAGGAGATTCCCATGTGCTGTCCAGAGTGCGAGTCCCCGCGGCTGTTTCTGCGCCTCTCCGAGTCGGGCACGTCCGGTTGCTGCCTCGAGTGCGGAACATGGTTCGTTCGGAAGACTGATGGCGCTCTTCCGGACCCCCCGCCACTCCTGCCCATCGAGCGGCGGACATCCTAAAGACCACGCTGTCATCGACATGTCCGCATTGGTCAAGTCGTTGTGGGCTTCGATCCAGGGCGACGCGGTCTTCATGCGTCGGGTCAATGGATGGCTCACCGTGTTCTGGATCACGATGATACCGATCTCCATCATCACCCACTGGATCGACAAGGTGACCTACGTGGCAGCGCTCTCCCTGTGGGCGCTCGTGTCGGGCCACTGGTCAGCCTGGCAAGCCGCTCGGGTGGAAGTGAACCAACAAAAGGAAGAGGAGCGGCGGGCCGCCGAGGACATCGCTCAGGATGTCGTCGACAAGGTCGTACAAGAGACTGACGTCGAACGGACGCCTGCGTAGCCTCACGCTCGTGATGAAGTGATCGCGACCCCGAGCGCCGATCGCGCGGGGCCGGCTGGTTAGCTCTTGGGCGCTTTGAAGCCCCGATGGTCGATGACGTGGACGTGAGGTATCCGGTCCATCCCTGTGAGACGCATCACCTCTTCAACGATCCCGTCGTCGATGTGGAGGTACACGCACCACCCACCTTCCGCCACAAGCTTGGCGGCGCGCAAGAGAACATGAATGCCGGTGCTGTCCAAGTAGGAAAGCCCGGTCGCATCAACGACGAGGGGACCCCCGGGGGCGGCGCAATCGCGCAGCACTTCGCTGAGCTCGTCAGCGAAAGCGAGATCCAGCTCGCCTTCCAGGTGCACAGCCCGAACGGAGTCCACGCGAGTCGCCTTGAACGGCTGAACGGTCCCGTCCATGCTGGCCTCCCTAACTATCCTCGGAGTGCCGGTGGGCTCTAGGCCGGAGGGATGAGGCGAAGGACCTTTTCCAGTCCAGAACGGAACCGGTAGTTTCGAAGGATGGTAGTACTTTCCCGGGGGGGGACAACAAGAGCGTGCCTGGCAGGACGGGGCGGCCGGCTGATACGCGATCTGAACAGGTTCTCCCTTCTCTCGCGCCCAACCGGCCTTGTTAGGTAACGAGGAAGGCCGACGTCGCTCCGATGGGGCAGGTGCGTCCTCCGAACGCCTCGATGGTCCCATCGCCTTGACCCACCTCGGTCGGGATGGTGGCCCGACTCACGAAGTGGCCCTGCGACACGATCACCGTCCCGAGGACGAAGGCGCGCCCGTTGGCGTCCTCGAACGTCAGGCGAACCGAGGTGCACGGCCCGAACCGGCGCCCGCTCACCAGGACGGCGGTCCCGGGCGGGCCGGAGGTCGGGTCGACCTTGATCTGGGCGGTCTGCGCTGCTCCGGCTGCCGCCGGCGTGGCGCCGACGACTACGGCTGATGTCATGGTCCCCGCGACGAGCACGGCACCGAGCCCCGCGGCATACGCACGCCGCAGCCTCTTCAGCATGACGACCACCCTCCTCTCGATCACGACAGGAAGATCAACGGACGCACGCTACTCGGGACGTCGAGCGAGGACAACAGGGCGAGCGCGCGAAAGGACGGCGGCCCCTCAGTACGTGCTGCGGGGAGGCCTCCGGAAGGCCCTCACGACGAGCCCGATGATGAGCGCAACCACCGCGATGGCGATGATCACGATCAGGCCGGCGACGGACAAGATGCTGGAGATCATCGGACTCCTCCCTTTCGGTCGCCCTTGTCCCCCTGACCCTTCTTCGCCGTGCCGGCCGCTTTCGTCCTCCGGTCGGCGGTGAGTGAGCGCCCGACGTCGTCCGATTCGATGAACTGGCCCTTCGCGTTCCTGCGGACGTACCTCTTATCGCCATTCGGCGCGATCAGATCGCGCTTCCCCGTGGACTTTCCTGGGGTCGGCATGGAACCTCCTTTGGTGAGCGGGGGCGCCGCCGACACAAGTTATGCCCCCCGACGAAGCCCGTGATTCCTACCTAGCTCCGGATCGCTCGAGCTGATGGGACGGGATCAGGCAGCGCCGCGCAGCTCGCCCGGAAGGTTGGAGCCGCCGCACCGGAGCCCCGCCGAGTCCTGGTGCTCCGGAACCGCGAGGTAGGGCTCGCCGAGCGGCTCGGGAGAGACGGACCTGGCCTGCTCCTCGACCACCTCGAACTCGCGCCCGCATTTCCCGCAAGCGATGGTGACGACCGCCATGGGCTCAGGCGGCTCGAGGATGCCGGGATGTCTCGCGGAGGTGGGACCGGGCCGCTCGAATGGCCTCTCGGGCGCTGTGGTAGGCCGCCATTGCCCCGGCGCCACAACAGCAGATGAAGCCAAAGGGCTTGGTCCGCTGGGGATGGGCCTGCTCGATGAGGTCCCAGTCATGTTCGCGCGCGTAGGAATCCATTCGCACCACGTCCTCGATGTTGGCCGTGCAGGTCGGTTCAATGAAGCACTGCGGGGATACCCGGCGTGGCGCTCGATGAAACGAGGCAGCGCGGAGAAGTGTCGTCCCATCACCGAGCGGTGGCTGGACGGCGGGTCAGTTCGTGGAGGAACGGTTGCCGGACTTGTCGACGGTGGCGCCCCACATGCCGGCCGTGGCAACGATGTCCGTCATGCGGTGCAGGCGCGGCACCAGCGAGGGGTGGGCCGGCATGACCTCGACCACCTGCTTGAGGGCGCGGCAGGCCACGTACCACGAGGCCCGGAACTCGTACGAGAGCGGATCGACACCGACCTCCTCCGCCCACTTGCGAACGTCGCCATGGAACTGGTCGAAGACCGCCACCCAGAAGGGCCCCAGCTCGGCTCCCCAGTCGTGCGCCCGATCGACCGCCTTCTCGACGACGCTTTCGTCTTTGTCCGGCACGCTGGTCTCCCGCCTCGATCGAATGAACCAAGGACGCTTGCGCTGGAGGGATTGTTCCCGCGGACAGCCCAGACCAGCCACGTCCGTTCGGCCATTTCTCGGTACGACCAAGGATGGACAGACGTGAATGTGACCGACAGCGCAGGCCGGGGTCAGGCCCGGTGGGAGGCCGGAGCCTGCACGTACCCGGGGGGAGCCTGTTCTCCGTGAGCGGGCTCGTGGACCAGGCTGGGCCGTTCCTCCTGCATCGCCGGGGACGACTCGAGCTCGCCCAACAGGATCAGCGACATCATGTCGACCCCGATCTCGTTCGGGTCCATGCTTCGCTCCACGTCCCAGCGGAACGAGCCGTCGGCGTTCATCTGCGTCAGGTCGAGCTCGAACGGGTCGCACGCGGTCCCCTCGGCGTCGAGCAGCACGCGCACGGTCGGGCGAGCGAGCAGTGTCTCGTGGTTGCGAACCACCACGCCGACGTTGCCGTCCGTGAGCCGAACCAGCGAGCCGATCGGGAACAAGCCCTGCAGCCGCACGAAGGTCCTGACCACCCGAGGGTCGTAGCCCCTGCCCGCCCCGGCCAGCAGGATGTTGAGCGCCTGGCGCCGCTCCTCCGCTCGCCGGTACGGCCGGTTCGTGGTCACCGCATCGAAGCAGTCGGCCACCGCCACCATGCGGGCGGGCAACGATGGGTGCGGTCGATTGGACAGGTCCGGATACCCCGAGAGGTCGAACGCGGAGTGGTGCTCGAGGACGATGGCCGCCGTCAGGTGGCTCATCCCGTCACCGGTTCCGAACACCATCCCGGCCCCCTCCACGGGGTGGCGCTGGATGATCTGCCATTGGTCAGGCGTGAGTGGGCCGACGTTCTGGAGGACCGACACCGGGACGTTCACCTTGCCGACGTCGTGCAGCAAGGCCCCCATACCCAGCGCCATGATCTGGTCGGGGTGCAGGCCGACGGCGTACCCCAGCGCGATCGACAACAGGCACACGTTCAGCATGTGGTAGTAGGTGTGCTCGTCGTGGGACCGGACGGTGGCGAGCATGAGCGCCTGGGTGGGGTCCTGGAAGACGTGCTCCGAGAGTTGCTCGACCAGCCGGCTGGCGGCCCCCAGGTTGATGCGGTGCCCAGCCATCACGTCGGCGGCCGTGTGGCGCAGCACCTCCAGCCCCAGGGCGTAGCTCTGACGGAGACCGGAGCCGGTGGGATCGTCCTCGACGTCCACGTTGGGCTTGATCCGGTTGAGGGCCATGCCGTCGAAGGTCGTGTGCAGCCCCAGCTCACCGCTGAGGACCCGGACCAGGCGATCGACGTCTTCCTCCGTCACGGCCGCCAGCGGCTCGACCGACTCCACACCGGCCTTCTCGAACGCCGAGACCAGGCCGTACCGCGACAGCGAGTCCCTGGCCAGGAGGACCGGACCGAAGTACAACGCATGGCGGGTGACGAACAGGACCGGGTCGCCATCCGTCCCCGCGCGCATCTTCCGGATGGTCTCCAGCGCGGCGCGGACCGGCTCGACGCGGTTCGGGTGACCGGCCGGGTAGAGGGTGTAGACCTGCCGGGCGGACGAGAGGTGGCGAATGAACTCGCTGGCGAGGTCCAGCATGGAGCGGCTGACGACCTTCGAGGTCACGGCTTGCCCTCCCGGCGGCGCTGGGCAAGGGTCTTCGCGTAGCGGCGGATGCGCCGGGGAAGCTTCGGGCGCGACGAAGACGAGGCCAGGCCCGCCAGTGCATCTGCCGCCTCGGGGGCGGGATGACGGGCCAGCGCGTCGATGGCCTTGCGACGGTCCGTCGGGTCCTGCAGGGTCCGGACGAGGTGGGCCAACCCGGCGGCGACTCCCGGAGCGCTCAGGCCGCCCATCGCGCTGATCACCGCGGACCGAACCGAGTCGTCCGGGTCGGACGCCAGCGCCATGAGCTCCGGCAGGACGTCCAGCCCGGCCACCGCCAGGAGGCCTCGGGCCGCCTCTCGTCGCACCGGCGCCTCGGCATGGTGGGACGCCTGGACCAACCGGGGCAGGACGTCCCGGTCGCCGGACCGGTACAGGATGGTCACGGCGTTGCGCGCCACGAACCACCGTGGATCCGCCAGGCGCTCCGCCACGCGATCGTGGTGCCCTCGAGCGACCTCAGACAGGACGGCCAGCAGCACGGCACGGCGACCGCGGTCCCGCTCCTGGGCCAGGTTGTCCAGGAGCTCGTCCACAGCCGCTCCTCCGAAGGGAGCCAGCAGCTTGACCGTGGACTGCGTCGAGTCGTCGTCGGCCACCGAGATCAGCTCCCCGAGCGT
>JBIOYQ010000111.1:0-4713 GCA_044870295.1 Actinomycetota bacterium | reverse complement strand
CCGGCAGGCATGGCGCGAGCCGCCGAGCTGTACCAGACCGTGGCCAACCGGTGGGCCGAGACGCTCAATCGGGAGTCGTTGAACTGAATCCGTCAAAGAGCGCAGCGAGCACTCTCTAGGTGTCCGTTCGCGTCCCTGCTCAGCAGGACGTGAACGTGATGTCGTCGACCACCTCGATCAGCCCGTTGGTACTCACCGCGTAGACGAACTCGGCTCGGTTGAAGGTGACACTGTCGATCGAAATCGTCTGGTCCATGATGTCGTTGCGGTTCATGGTGACGGCCGTATCAGCTACTCGCACCCTTCCCAGGAAGAGCCGCAGCCTCGCTTGATCCCCCTCGTTGGAACAGCAGGGGTCATCGTTCCCGAAGGCCATGCTGATCGAGCAGATGTCCTGGTCGAACCTGATCCTCAGTCTGCTGGGGTCGTCGTAGTCGGCCGCGATGGCCTGCCCATGGCTCTGGTTGCCGAAGTCTGCGACCTGCAGGTTCTGACCTTCAGAGTCGTAGAAGTGAGCGATCGACGAGTCGACACTCGTGAACCCGTCTCGTTGGAAGCCGGGCGAGTCACCCTCGAATGCGATCACGGTGGCTCCCCGTGTGGATTGTGCGCTCCAGGCCGGTTGGCCGAGCAGAGTGAGCGCGAGTAGTGGGATGGTCAGCCCGACCAGCGATACCGGTCGCATGGCTCCTCCTCTCTGCTCCGAACGGCCCCCCTGACGGTTCGTGAGCTTGAGGTCTACTCGTCGGATCGCGCCGCTGCAAATCCACTCGGCTGGGCAAGCGGAGAAAGTCTCGCGGGCTTGGGACATCCGGTTGGTGGCGAGGGGCAGAATCGAACTGCCGACACCGCGGTTTTCAGCCGCGTGCTCTGCCAACTGAGCTACCTCGCCTGGCGCGCCCGACGGGCTTCGATCCCGCGATCTCCGCCTTGACAGGGCGGCGTGTTGGACCGGGCTACACCACGGGACCCTATTCGGTTGCCGTGCCCCCAACGGGATTCGAACCCGTGTCTCCGCCTTGAAAGGGCGATATCCTGGGCCGCTAGACGATGGGGGCAAGCCCCGCGCCCCCCGACCCGGGGGCACCGGGGCCAGTATATCGTCGGGCTCGACCGGGCCCCATCTGTTGGACCCACCGCCTTTGGCCCCTTGACCGACCAGCCCATGGCCCCAATCATGTCGCCGGTGAGACGCACCGCGCCGAAGCTTCTCCTGCTGGCCCTCGTCGCCTTGGCCTGCACCCGGGCCGCGCCCGCCGACGTCCCGCTGTCGCCCATCGTCGTCCCCTCACCTTCGCCCAGCCCAGCCCCGTTCTTCGTGCGGGTCCCTGACGTGGTGGGCATGGCCTATGCCGACGCCAAGGATTCGCTGCGCTCGACGGGACTCAAGGTCAAGCGCACCAACCAGTACACCTCCTCCGAGCAGCCTGGGCAGGTCCTGAAACAATCGCGCAAGGCTGGGGCCACGCTGGAACCCGACACCGTGGTCACCCTCACCGTCGCCATCGCGTTCCCGCCGCCGGTGTTCGGCAACCCATGGGGCTACAACTTCGCGTGCTGCGACACGATCCTCGACCCGCCCGCGGACTTCTGCTCGTTCTTCCCCTGCGTGCTGACCTTCCACAACGGGGAGAGCTTCGTCGTGGAATGCCAGGACGGTCTGTACAGCGCGACGGGTGGATCGAAGCAGACGTGCAGCGGCCACGACGGCCACAAGCGCACGCTGCTCAAGCCGTAACGATCGGCCCACCCGGCCGGGTACGATTCGCCGCGTGGTGTGGAAGACGTTCGGCCAGTCGTTCGTCACGCTCCTGGTCATCCTCGATCCGCTCGGCAACATCCCCGTGTTCCTGTCGCTCACGCGGTCGATGGAGCCGAAGGCCCGCAACCGTGCGGCGTACGTCGCGGTCGTCGCCGCGGCCGCCATCCTGGCCGTGTTCGCGGCCTTCGGCAGCGCGCTGATCCGGTACCTGTCGATCAGCCTGGAGAGCTTGATGGTGGCCGGCGGCGTGCTGCTGTTCCTGGTGGCCGTGGACATGCTGAGAGGGGTCGACCCTCCTCTGGGAGTGCCCGAGGAGACGAGCATCGCGCTCGTCCCGCTGGGGACGCCCTTCCTGGCCGGACCGGGCGCCATCGTGGCCATCATCGTGTTGAGCCGGCAGCATCCGGGCCTCACCGAGCGGCTGGCCGTTGCCGCCGGCGGCGCCGTCGCCCTGGTCGTGGTACTGGTGGCGCTCCGGTTCGCCGCCGCCCTGGGCAGGCTGATCCGTCCGAGCGCCATCCACTTCCTGACCAGGATCCTGGGGCTGCTGCTGACCGCGATCGCCGTGCAACTGGTTGCGGACGCGATCGGCCGATGGATCGAGTTCGGGATCAGGTGAGGATTCGGGAAGGTTCGAGCCCGTTCCAGCCCCAGTGGGGGATCGGCAGGTCCGCCGGCACCGAGGATCCCGACGGTGAGTACGACATCACCTCGGCGACGGCCCACTCCATGTAGTCGCGAAGCCCGGATCGGAACTCGACATCGTCGGGGAGGCCGGCGTCGTCGGCAGCTTGCGCGAAGCAGGCCACGAACCGGACGGCGAGGTCATCTTCGGCTTCCTGGCCCGCGTGGATGCCGAGCATGGCCGAGTGTCCTCCAAAGGACTCCGAGTATCGCGGTGGACCCCCGAACACCTCCGCCCAGTAGTCGGCCAGCCGCTCCACGTGCTCGGGGTTTCCGGGATGGGAGAAGGGGTGGGCGAGGACCGGGTCCTCCAGACAGCGCCGATGGAAGGCCGTCGCCAGACTGAGGAAGGCCGTCGAGCCGCCGGCGAACTCGAACATCGAAGGTCGTGCTCGTTGCATGCCGCTCACGGAGTGACGACGACCTTACCGCGTGGGTGGCCTTGCTCGAGGTATCGAAGCGCCTCTGCAGCTTCGATTAGTGGATAGGTTCGGTCGACCACGGGCGTGACCTTCCCGGACTCGATGAGCTCGGCTACCGTTTGGAGATCCTCCCGCTTCTGCTTGGCGTTCAAGCCGCGCAACCGCTGGCCCACGAAGATGGACAGGAGGGGCGCTCGAAGGACCCCGCGGAAGAAGCCTCCGGTCCAGGGCCCGCCACCATCGCCCCCGACGATCACGAGGGTCCCCTTGCGGGTCATGGCCCGCCGTAGCTGGGAGAGGGAGCGCCGGCCCGCGGTATCCAGGATGACGTCCCACCGCCGCCGCCCGTCGGCGAAGTCCTCTCGCGTGTAGTCGATCACGTCGTCCGCTCCGAGGGACCGGACCAGGTCCATCTTCGACGCGCTGCACACGGCGGTGACCTCCGCCCCGAACGCCTTGGCCATCTGCACGGCCAGCGTCCCCACGCCACCGGCCGCCCCGATGACCAGGACCGTCTGCCCCCGTTGGACCCTTCCAACGTCGCGGAGGGCTTGGAGAGCAGTAACGCCGGAGATGGGGACGGCGGCCGCCTGCTCGAAGCTGATGGGGGACGGTTTGCGAACCAGCTTGTCTGCTCGGGCCCGTGCGAGTTCGGCGAAGGAGCCCTCGCAGGTGCCCATCACCGCGTCGCCCGGCCGAAACTGGGTGACGTTCGCGCCGACCGCCTCGATCGTTCCCGCGACGTCCCAGCCGGGGCTGGCGATCTTCGGCCTGCGAAGTCCGATCATGAGACGCGCGAAGTACGGCTTCCCCGTCATCAGGTGCCACACGTCCGGGCCACAACCGGCCGCGCGCACCCGCAGCAGCACGTCGTCCCCTCCGACCACCGGATCCTCGAGGTCTCGGAACTCCAGCACGTCGGCCGAGCCGTATCGATCCTGCACCATCGCCTTCATGGGGCCTCCCCTCCGAAGCGGTGTACGCCGTACACCTTGGCTCGTAGACTAGGGTGTACGTCGTACACTTGTCAAGCCGACGTGTCTGGGGCCAGGGGATTCGGCAGAAACGGAGCGGAATGGCCACGAAGATCGAGCCGAACACGAGATCTCGCGAACCCCTGACCAGGGAGCGGGTCCTGCGAGCGGCGGTCGCCATGGCCGATCAGGGCGGCGTCGAGTCGGTCAGCATGCGCAGGCTGGCTCAGGGCCTGGGTGTCGTGCCGATGGCGCTCTACAAGCACCTGTCGAACAAGGACGAGATGCTGGACGGCATGGTCGACATCGTGATGGCGGAGATCAACGCCGTCGCGAGCGACATGGACGCGCCCTCTGGAAACTGGCAGTCGGCCATGCGTCGACGGGTGCTTTCGGCTCGCCAGGTCCTGCTTCGCAACCCGTGGGCCCCTCGACTCATGGAGTCGCGGACGCAGTTCGGTCCGGCGATGTTGCGGTACTTCGACTCGCTCATCGGACTCTTCCAGGAAGCGGGCTTCTCCGTCGACCTGACCCATCACGCCATGCACGCGTTGGGGAGCCGCGCCCTGGGGTTCACCCAGGAGCTCTACTCGGACTCGGGCGAGCTCGACGCGGACGAGATGGAGATGTTCCTCCAGCAGATGGCCGGCGAGTACCCGCACATCACCGGGATGGTCTCGCAGATCACCCACGACGCGGACACCACGCTGGGCTGGTGCGACGACCAGGCCGAGTTCGAGTTCGCGCTCGATCTGATCCTGGACGGACTCGAGAGGCTTCGGGGCAGGGCGACTTAACTCACCCGACGGAGAAGGATGCTCCCGAGCGACCTCCTCATTCAGCAGGCGGGTCAGGTGACCTCGGCCGCCGC
>JBIOYQ010000110.1:0-20996 GCA_044870295.1 Actinomycetota bacterium | reverse complement strand
GGCCGGAGGAGACGTCGAGGTTGTTCGAGCTCCAGACCTGACCGTCGAACGTGTCCAGGGACGCGAACCGCCAGTACGTCGGCTGCGAGGCGGTCACGCTGAACAGGTTCACGGGCTGGCTCCGGAGCAGCTGCGGCTTGATGTACACGAGCGGATCGATGGCCACCGCTGCGCCGATCGCCTGGTCGTGCACGTCGACCAGTCCCGGCCGCTGGTACCCGGGAAGGATGCCGGGGATCAGCACGGCGACGCCGACGCAGCAGACTCCCAACCACCGCGCTCCTCGCAGCGACCCCGAGGTCCCCAGTGGCAGGCGCCGGCGACCCTGCCAGATCGTGATGGGCCCCCACTGACCGACCCGGCGAAGGGCGTCCGCGAAGAGCAGCAGCAGCGCCGCGAGCAGGAACGTCAGCACATAGAGCGGTCGTGCCCCCTCCGTGAGGAGGATGCTCGGGAAGGCCAGCAGGGCGGCGGGGGGCAACAGCGCCAGGAAGGGGCTCCGAGCCCGAACCGCCAGGGCGTGACACGAGAACGCCGCCGCCCACACGGCCGTGACCCCCGCCAGGACCAGGGGGACCAGGGGTCGGGCCGGGGCCACCTCGGTCCTGGCGATGTCACCGATCCTGGCCCATGCAGCGACCGCCGCCCGCCACGTCGACGCGGTGGGGAGGTGGTGCCACAGGGTCGTGGGGAACAGCATCAGGCCGACCGTCACGGCCAGCGCGAAGGCGCTCGCCGCCGTGGCCAGCAACACATGGCGTCGTTCCAGCAGTGAAGCCAGGACGATGGCTATGCCGGCCACCAATCCCAGCCGCAGGGCGGTCCCCGAGCCCTGGAACACCCTGCCGAACGCCGCGGCCGCGTCGACGGCGACCGCCAGCAGGGCTACGAGATAGAGGACGCGGCTTCCGGGAGCCTTCTCAGTTTCTTGCGAGGTTGCCACGCAGTTGCCAGCCTTCCTTCGGGGGTGATCACGTACACGTCCCATCCCGCGTGCTGGAGCGAGTGCCGGGCCGTGGAGGCCCGACCCTGCAGCTCGGCCGCCGGATCGGGCGGGAGGGTCGCCGGATCGACGGGATAGATGAACACGGCCAGCTTCCGTCCGAAGGCTGTTCCCGTCCGGATCAGGCCGGGCAGCTCACCCGGCATGGGGGGTGAGGAGACGAACACCAGGCTCGTGTCTCCCCGCGAGGACTGGCGGAGGGCGGCCAGGACCTCACCGGTGCTCTTGCCTCGAACCGCCCCGACCGCGGCCAGCGTCTCCAGGAGGGCGGTCTCGGACATCATCTCGGAGGGCGCGCCCACCGTGGACAGGTGAGCGGCGAATCCGGCCTCGATGAGCAAGCGTCCCAGCGTGGCGGCCACGGATACACCTCGTTCGAACGCGGGCGAACCGGAACCGCCCAGCGCCGAGGTCCGATTGTCGAAGAAGAGGGTGGCCACCGATCGTCGGGTGGTCTCGTCCTGCCGAATCATGAGCTGACCGGTCCGGGCCACGCTGGGCCAGTGGATGCGCCGGAGGTCGTCGCCCGTGACGTACTCGCGCATGGTGTAGAACTCGCTGGCCGTGCGGAACAGCTGTCGCACGGTGGACTCTCCGGCCCCGGCGCCGTGCATGCCCAACGACCACGGGTCGAGGTTCTCGACCTCGGGGTACACGATGAGGTCGTTGCGCAGCGCCGTCTGGATGCGCACCTGGGCCAGCCCGAAGGGGTCGGTGATGCGGGTCGACAGCGGCCCGAGCGTGTACCGACCCCGCTGCCGAGTCAGCAGCCCGTACGAAACCGTCTGGCTGCCGCCGGGAGGAACCCCCGTGACCACCACCCGGGCCGACCGCCCCAGCACCGAGGGGAGCGTGTCCTCGATCAGCAGGAAGGGGGCCGTAGAGGTGCCGTGGTTTTCGACCTTGAGGCTGACGGACACGCGCGTCCCCGGGAACACCCGGACCGCCGAGAGATGGCGGTGGACCGTGAGCTTCACGCGATTCCATTGGACGAACAGCGCGGCCAGCAGGGGAAGGGTCAGCACCCCCACCGCGACCATGTGCAGATCGTCGGAGCCGATGAATCGTGCGGCGATCCAGAACCCCGCCCCGGCTCCCAGGGCCGCCCAGCCCCGCCGGGTGGGCATCTCAGGCCCGGTCCCGGATGGGGACGGGAACCTGCTGGAGCAGATCCTCCAGGACGGAACGGGACGTCCGTCCGGTCATGGCCGCGTCGGCGGCCACCAGGATGCGGTGCGACAGCACCGGGACCACCAGGGCCTTGACGTCGTCCGGGATCACGTAGTCACGCCCGTCCGATGCCGCCAGGGAGCGTGCCCCTCGCAGCAGCATGATCGAGGCTCGCGGGCTCGCACCGAGGTACACGTCGGGATGGCGCCGGCTGGCATCCGACAGCGCCACGATGTAGCGCTGGATGGCCTGCGCGACATGGACCTCGCGAGCCATGACCACCATCTCGGAGATCCCCTGCGCGTCCGTCACGGGTTTGATCTCGTCGAGCGTCGAGACGATGCCGTGGGTGGCGAGGATGCTGTGCTCGGACTCCGCGCTCGGGTAGCCCAGCGACAGCCGCATCATGAACCGGTCGAGCTGCGCCTCGGGCAAGGGGTACGTGCCCTCGTGCTCGATGGGGTTCTGCGTGGCGATGACCATGAAGGGGACGCCGAGGTGATACGTCTCACCGTCCACCGTGACCTGGCGTTCCTCCATGCTCTCCAGCAGGGCGGACTGGGTCTTCGGGCTGGCCCGGTTGATCTCGTCCCCCAGGACCACGTTGGCGAAGATCGCGCCCGGCTTGAACTCGAAGTCGCCCCGCTCCTGGTTGTACACGTTGACCCCCGTGACGTCGGTGGGGAGGAGGTCGGGGGTGAACTGGATCCGGCGGAAGGAGCAGTCGATGGACCGGGCCATGGACTTGGCCAGCATGGTCTTTCCGACGCCGGGGACGTCCTCGATCAGCAGATGGCCCTCGGCGATCAGACAGACCAGCGCCAGTCGGACCTCCTGCTCCTTGCCCTGGATGACCTGTCGGACGTTGTCGGCAATGCGGGAGAAGGACGAAGCGAACCGTTCCCAGTCACCAGCTTCCCTGCGAGCGACCACGACACCTCCGGGCTCCGTCAGTTCAGACATCTTATCCTCCAAATACGGCTATTCAGCCTGTGAAGTTTCCCGGCGCGGGCAGCTGCCGCATTCCCGATGGAAGACGAAGCGTACGGGCGAGAGGTTCTCTGCGCATGCGTCCCCGGGGCCGGATCGAGGGACGTGTGGACAGGGGAAGACGGTGCCACCTCTCGCCGATGGTCCCGAAGACGCCCCGCGCGGCCCCTGTGTCTGGACCGGACCCGATGGTGCGAGGCCCGGTCGGGCGCCATTCATCATCCGGCGATGTCGCGGCGCCGCCTTCCCCAATCGAATTACACGTGTGTGAGCCGCCGGAGTCAAGCAACCCGGACCCGGGATCCCAGGAGGTCGTTGTTATACTCGCCGCGGGTCCCAGGTGGGCAGATCACTCGTTCTCAACGCGACGGAACAACCTCTCGCGGTCGTGCCGGCCCGAAGGGCGGTCGTGCTCGTCCTCAAGGAGAAGGCAGACATCGTTGCCTCCAACGGCATCGTGTTCCGCTCGGAACGACTGGAGCTGCCTGCGCCATCCGTCGTTCGCCTGCGGTACTTCGTGAACGTTCCCTACCGGGCTCAGGCCGCTCTGACCCGGCGGGCCGTCTTCGCCCGCGATGGCTGGGTCTGCCAGTACTGCGGCCTGGCCGCCGAGAACGTCGACCACGTGATCCCCAAGTCCAGGGGTGGGGAGCACACCTGGGAGAACGTGGTGGCGGCCTGCCGCCGCTGCAACTCGCGCAAGGAGAACCGCTTCCCCGAAGAGGTGGGGCTGCGACTGCTGCGCGAGCCGTACGCCCCGCGTGACGGATTGAGGCTCTCTCTGGGCCGCCTCGAGCCCGAGTGGGAGGCCTACCTCTAGGCCTTCCCCGGCTTCTCACTCCTTTACAACAGCCCTCAAGAGTTGACCCAAATCCTCCGAAGCATCTTGACGTGGTGGAGTACTAGTGGCATAAACGTGGGACTCAGTGGAGGAGAAGGGGTCGAAGAGTGGCTGAGCTGCTCGGCCAGCATCGCTATCAGCTCGATGCCAAGGGGCGGGTGGCGTTCCCGGCGAAGTTCCGAGAGGCCTTCGCCGACGGCGCCTACCTGACGCTCGGCGAGGACGGCTGTCTCTTCGCGTTCCCCAGAGAGGAGTGGGACCGACGCCGGGAGGAGCTCCGGGCCGGAGGGAAGGCGGGGCAGAGCGCCCGGGCCCGCGCCCGGATGTTCTTCGGCAACGCGGAGCGCGTGGATCTCGACGGCCAGGGCCGGATGGTCATCCCACAGAAGCTCCGTGCGCAGGTGGCGCTGGGTCGGGAGGCCGTCGTCATCGGCGTAGCCGACTGGCTGGAGATCTGGCCCAGCACCGCATGGGACCGCTACGAGGAACAGCACGCGGGTGCGTACACGACCGGCGCGCTCGACCCCGAGGACGGCTGACACCCGGCGAGTGCCGGCAGTCGACGCGAAAGGGAGAGGAGTCGAGGTGAAGGGACCGCTGATGTCGGAGATCCGTCAGAGCTTCTTCCTGATGGGTCTCATGGCCACGATCGTGGCCTGCTACACGGGTCTGGGCCTGCTCGCCGTTCACGCGCTCGGTGGCTGAGAGCCACCGGCCCGTCATGGTCTCCGAGGTGGTCGAGCTCCTGTCGGGGAAGGGGGTCGTGGTGGACGCGACCCTGGGAGCCGGGGGCCATGCCGAGGCCCTGCTGGAAGCGGGCGCCGGTTCGGTCATCGGGTTGGACCGGGACTCTTCGGCGATCCGCGAGGCCGGAGAGCGCCTCGTGCGTTTCGGCGGGCGGTTCCGGGCCATTCACGGTGAGTTCTCGCGGTTGACCGACGCCGTAGCCGGCGCGGGCGTGGACGTCGCCGGCGGCGTGCTGTTCGACCTGGGCCTGTCGTCGATGCAGGTCGATCGGGCCGACCGAGGGTTCGGCTATCGGGTGGCGGGTCCGCTCGACATGCGGATGGACCCCGACGGAGGGGGGCCGACCGCCGCCGATGTGGTCAACACGTATCCGGAGGAGGACCTGGCCCGCGTGATCGCCGAGTACGGCGAGGAGCGGTTCGCCCGCCGCGTCGCCTCCGCCATCGCTCGAGCGCGGGCGCGCCGCCCTATCCAGACCACGGACGAGCTCGCCGCGATCGTCGCGGGGTCCGTTCCTCGCCGCCGCGGAGGGGCGCATCCGGCGCGGCGCACGTTCCAGGCCATCCGTATCGAGGTCAACCGGGAGCTCGAGGAGGTCGCCGCCTCCCTTCCCCAGGCGGCGGATCTCCTCGAGCCCGGGGGACGACTCGTCGTCCTGTCGTATCACTCGCTCGAAGACCGGATCGTGAAGCGCTTCATCGTCGGGCATCCGGAGATGCGGTCCCTGACGAAGAAGCCGATGAGGGCCACGCCATCGGAGATCGCCGCCAATCCGAGGGCGCGGAGCGCTCGCCTCCGCGCCGCGGAACGCGTGGAGGCGGCGGCATGACCGGCACGCGGTCGGGAGCTCGGCGCCGGGCGCTCCGTCCTCGGGTCGCGCCGGCGCCTCGGCGTCGCCGGCTCCCATTCCTCGTCGCGTGTTTCGTGGTCATCGGGATGCTCGTGCTCGGTGTGGTGACGGTGCAGGCCCTCGCCTCGCAGGGGGCGTTTCGCATGCAGGAGCTGTCACGACGCAACGCGGATCTGGTCGACGTGAACGGGCGCCTCCAGCTGCAGATCGCCGAGCTGTCCGCGCCGGATCGGATCGAGCGGGAGGCACGACGGTTGGGCTACGTGCAGCCCGATCCGGACCATGTCCACACCATCGTGGTCGGGGGCAAGCCGTGAGCGCGAGGGTCCCGGCCCTCCGCGCAGGTCGCACGCCGGTCCGGCGGCTGGTGGCGCTCCTGGTGATCATGATGTTGGGCGTCTCGGGCATCGTGATCCGGCTGGTGCAGCTGCAGGTCCGTGACGCGTCCGCGTACCGCACCCTGGCATGGGATCAACGGGTTCGGACCATCGAGCTGCCGGCGTCCCGCGGGTCGATCCTCGACAGGAACGGCCAGGAACTGGCGCTGTCGCTTCCGGCCATCTCGGTGTTCGCGCGGCCCTCCCTGCTGGAGGATCCCAAGAGCGAGGCGCGAGCCGTGGCCGAGGCGCTGGGACTGGACCAGGCCGACGTGCTCGCCGACATGCGCAAGCCGGGTCCCTTCGTGTATCTGGCTCGGGGCCAGGACGCCGACAAGGTGGCGGCACTCCAGGCGAAGCAGCTCCCCGGCATCGGGTTCCTCCCCGAGACGCGGCGCTATTACCCGAACCACGATCTCGCTCCCCAGGTGCTCGGATTCGTCGGCGTGGACGGGACCGGGCTGGCCGGCCTGGAGCAGCAGTACCAAACGGAACTGGCGGGACGGCCCGGCCACGAGGTGGTCGAGGCGGACCCTCGTGGCGTGTTGATCCCCCAGGGCGAGAACGAGGCGGTTCCCCCCGTGGCGGGCGAGGACCTGGTCCTCACCATCGACCGGCAGATCCAGTTCCGGGTGCAGGCGGACCTGGAGCGGGCGGTGAAGGAGAACCACGCCAAGCGCGGCACGGTCATCGTGATGGACCCCACCACGGGTGACGTCCTGGCCCTGGCGGACTACCCATCGTTCGATCCCAACGACATCTCCTCGGCAGACCCGAACGCCATCCGCAACAGCGCCGTGACCGACGCCTATGAACCCGGATCCGTGAACAAGGTGGTGACCGCGGCGGCAGCGTTGGAGGAGGATGTCATCAAGGTCAACCAGAGGTTGATGGTCCCTGACTGGTACCGTCTCTACACCAAGACCTTCCATGACGCGCACGTCCACCCGCCGGAGCTGATGACGCTGGGCGACATCCTTGCCTACTCGAGCAACATCGGCGCCATCAAGGTCGCCAAGTTGCTGGGGCCGACCCGCCTGTACTCCTATCTCCGGCGGTTCGGCCTGACGGAGACCACCGGGCTCGGGTTCCCCGGAGAATCGTCGGGCATCCTTCCGCCCACCAAGGAGTGGTCGGGGACCAGCATGGGGACCATCCCGATCGGCCAGGGGATCGCGGTGACGCCGCTGCAGATGGCCGCGGTGTACGCGACCATCGCCAACGGAGGCGTGTGGGTCCAGCCACGGCTTGTGGCGGCGACCATCGGCCCAGACGGGGTGCGGCACGACCTGCCGGCGTCGCCCACGCGGCGCGTCGTATCGCCGGAGACCGCGGCGAACGTCTCCCGGATGCTCGCCTACGCCGTGGGTGTGGGGACGGGCGTGGCCGCGCAGATCCCTGGGTATTGGGTGGCCGGCAAGACGGGAACGGCTCGCAAGGTGAACGACGCCGGCACCGGATATCTGGTGGGGAAGTACGTGGCGACGTTCATCGGCTACGTCCCCGCGTCGAGGCCGGCCCTCGTGATCGCGGCCGTCCTCGACGAGCCGGTGTCGGTGTACGGAGGTGTTGCCGCTGCCCCGTTGTTCCGGGACGTCGCCAGGTTCTCGCTGGGCCGTTTGCAGATCGCCCCGGCGGCGAAGCTGCAGGTCCCGCCGCACGCCGTCTCGACCGCCGGGTAAGAGGAGGGAGCGAGCCCGATGCTAGAATCCCCCCAGCTTCGAGCCCCCGGCGATCGGCCTGGGGGCTCCTTTGCAACCAGCCGTGGCCAATCCGGAGTGACGATCGATCCCCCCGACGCCGACCGCGCCACGCCGCTCGGCGAGCTGGCCGGCGCCGTCCAGGACGCCAGCATCATCGGTGACGCGAGCGTCCCGGTGTCCGACGTCGTGTACCGCTCCGCGGAAGCTCGTCCCGGAGCGCTGTTCTTCTGTGTCCCAGGGACCCGCGTCGACGGACGCGACTTCGCCGACCGGGCGGTGGCCGCGGGGGCCGTCGCCGTGGTGGTGGAGCGGCCACTCGACGTCTCGTCGGCCCAGGTGGTCGTGCCGTCGGTGCGGCGTGCCATGGGCCCGATGTCCGCCGCGTTCTTCGGGCACCCCTCCGACCGCCTGATGCTCATCGGTGTGACCGGGACGAACGGCAAGACGACCACCACGTACGTGCTCGAGTCGATCTTCCGCGCGGCCGGCTCGACGGCCGGCGTGATCGGGACGACCGGCGTACGGATCGCCGGCCGAGCCGTCCCCTTCGACCGCACCACCCCGGAGGCGCCTGATCTGCATCGGCTGCTGGCCGGCATGGTGCGGGAGGGCGTGGAGGCCGTCGCCATGGAGGTGTCGTCCCACGGACTGGATCAGCATCGGGTCGACGGGGCCCGATACGACTGCGCCATCTTCACCAACCTGTCCCAGGACCACCTGGACTACCACCACACCATCGAGGAGTACTTCCGAGCCAAAGCCCGGCTGTTCACACCGGAGTTGGCCGAGCGAGCGGCCATCAACACGGACACTCCAGAGGGTCGGCGTCTCATGGAGGAGGCCACCATCCCCAAGGTGAGCTTCGGACTTCGGCAGGGTTCCGGCGTCCTGGCGACTGAGGTGCAAGTCTCATCCTCAGGTTGCGCCTTCACCGTCGAGGGAATCCGATTCACCTCACCGCTTCGCGGGACGTTCAACGTCTACAACTGCCTTGGCGCCATCGCCGCTGCCCGTCAGGTGGGGATCGAGGATGGCGCGATCCAACGAGGACTCGCCTCACTGAGAGGTGTCCCTGGACGTCTCGAACCCGTGGAGGTCGGGCAGGACTTCACGGTGCTGGTCGACTATGCGCACACGCCG
This sequence comes from Actinomycetota bacterium, assembly GCA_044870295.1. Taxonomy (GTDB): domain Bacteria; phylum Actinomycetota; class UBA4738; order UBA4738; family UBA4738; genus AC-52. Next base: position 12,175 of record JBIOYQ010000110.1, on the reverse strand, counting down.
GACAGTCTGGACAACGTGCTTCGAGCTACACGGGAGCTGGCCGTGAACCGGTTGCTCATCGTGTTCGGATGTGGCGGCGACCGCGACCGGGCCAAGCGGCCGATGATGGGCGAGGTCGCCACCCGCCTGGCGGACCTGGCGATCATCACGAGCGACAACCCGCGGACGGAGGACCCCCTGGCCATCATCGCGTCCATCGAAGAAGGTGCCCGGAACGGCGGAGGGCGCCACGTGGTGGAGCCGGATCGTCGAGCCGCGATCCGGCTGGCCCTTCGTGAGGCGGGGCCGGGCGACGTGGTGGTGATCGCGGGGAAGGGCCACGAGACCGGGCAGGAGTTCGCCGATCGCGTGATCCCCTTCGACGATCGAACGGTCGCGGCGGAAGAGCTGAGGGCGCTCATGGGAGACCGCGCGTGAAGCCCCGACTCCTGCGCGACGTGGCGCTGGCCGTCGGCGGCTCCCTCCGAGGGCCGGGTGATGCGCAGGTGCGGGGCGCCGCCGTCGACAGCCGTGCGGTGCGTTCGGGCGACCTGTTCTTCGCCCTCACGGGCGAGCACGTCGACGGACATCGCTACGTGGGAGACGCGCTCGCTCGCGGCGCGGTCGGCGCGGTGGTCCGGCGGGGTTGGTCGCAGGGAAACGACCGACCACTGATCGACGTGGATCGACCTGGGTCGGCGCTCCTGGATCTGGCGGCCGCGGCCCGCGCCGACCTCGACGCCATCGTCGTCGGCATCACCGGGTCGACCGGGAAGACGTGCACCAAGGACTTCACCGCCGGCGTCCTGGTTCGACGGTTCGACGTCGTGGCCAGCCGGGCGTCCTTCAACAACGAGGTCGGTCTGCCGTTGACCGTCCTGGAAGCCGCCCCGCACACGGAGGCGCTGGTGTGCGAGATGGGAAGCCGCGGTCCGGGGCACATCCGGCTGCTGTGCCGGGTGGCCCGTCCCACGATGGGCGTCGTGACCAACGTGGGTGTAGCGCACATGGAGCTGTTCGGCTCTCCCGAGGTCCTGCGCGACGCGAAGGCCGAGCTGCCGGAAGCCCTGCCCGAGGAAGGCGTGGCCGTGCTGAATGGCGACGATCCGGTCGTGCGGACGTTCGCGGATCGAACGCCCGCCAAGCGGGTGGTCCTGTTCGGTGCCACGCCAGACGCGCACGTCCGTTCGGGATCCGTCGATCTCGACCATGCCACCGGGCTGGCCACCTTCGAGTTGATCACCCCTGACGGATCGGCCGAGGTGACGCTCCCCGCGCCGGGGGACCAGCTGGTTCCGGACGCCCTGGCGGCGGCGGCGGTCGGCTGGGCCGCCGGCCTCCCCGTCGACGACATTGCCGCCGGCCTTGCCTCCGCGAGCGTCTCTGCGGGAAGGATGGAGCTGACGACGGTCGGCGGCCTGCGCATCGTGAACGACGCGTACAACGCCAACCCCACCTCCATGAGCGCGGCGCTGAAGACCGCGCGCGCGATGGCGGGGGAGGGCCGGTGCATCGCGGTGCTCGGGTACATGGCGGAGCTGGGGCCCATCGCCGCACGGGAGCACGAGCGCGTCGGCGAGCTGGTGGCCCGTCTGGGCATCGACGTCGTGGTCGTGGTCGGACAGGAGGCACGGCTGATCGGCGTGGCCGCGAAGCGCGAAGGGGTGGAGCCGGACCGCGTCCTGCAGGTCGCGGATCCCGGCGAAGCCGCCGACGCCGTTCGGCGCGTGGCGCGGCCGGGCGACCTGGTGCTGGTGAAGGCGTCCCGCGTCGAGCGGCTGGAGCGAGTGGTGGAGGCACTTTCCCGATCAGGGATCGAGGAGGGGACGGACGCGTCGTCGCCGGCGTCGAGCCACGGGCGGAGGGCCAGCCGGTGACGCCGATCCTGGTGGCCGGGGCCACCGGCCTGCTGGCGACACTCCTGGGGACGCCCTTGGCCATCCGCCTGTTCCGCGCATGGGGGTGGGGTCAGCACATTCGGGAGGACGGACCGCAGGGTCATCTGGAGAAGATGGGCACCCCGACCATGGGCGGGGTCGTCATCATCGCCGCGATGGTGCTGGCGTACCTGGTGACCCGGGTGCGCACGCCGTTCACGCGAGCCGGCCTGGTCGTGTTGGCCGTCCCGGTGGCCATGGGCATCGTGGGCGCGACCGACGATCTGTTGAAGATCTGGCGCCAGCGGTCGCTCGGGCTGAACAAGGCAACGAAGGTCGTGGGGCAAGCCGTGGTGGCGGTGGCGTTCGCCCTGGCGGCCGTCCACCTCTCCCACGTCACCACCGAGGTCTCGTTCATCCGCCCCGACACGGGTCTGAAGCTCGGCATCGCCTTCTACATCTGGGTGTTCGTCATGGTGGCGGCGTCGTCCAACGGCGTGAACCTGACGGACGGCCTGGACGGCCTGGCGTCGGGATCGGTGGCCCTGGTGCTGGCGGGCTACGTCGTGATCTCGTTCTGGGAAGCGCGCCACTCCTGTCAGGTCCTGGTCCCCGCGGTGGCCTGTTACGACATCCGGGCCATCCCCGCGCTGGACGTGGCGATCGTGGCCGCCGGGGGGCTGGGGGCGGTGGCGGGGTTCCTGTGGTGGAACGCGGCCCCGGCCAAGATCTTCATGGGCGACACCGGATCCCTGGCGTTGGGTGGGCTGCTGGCCGCCCTCGCCGTCATGACGGAGACGCAGCTGCTGCTGGTGGTCCTCGGAGGACTGTTCGTCCTGGAGACGACGTCGGTCATCGTGCAGGTGGCGGCATTCCGCCTCACCGGCCGCCGGGTCTTTCGGATGGCGCCGATCCACCACCATTTCGAGCTGCTCGGCTGGCCGGAGTTCACGGTGATCGTTCGGTTCTGGATCCTCTCGGGGTTGGCCGTGGCCGTGGGCCTGGGGCTGTTCTACGCTGACTTTCTGCGCCGGGGAGGAACGGTATGAGCGGCGCCTTCGAGGGCCGGCGCGCGGTGGTGGTCGGCTACGGTGTGAGCGGCCGGGCGTCGGCCGAGGTGCTCGCCGCCGAGGGCGCGGAAGTCCGGGTCACGGAGTCCCGGGCGCTGGACGAGCTGGAACCGAGCGAAGAGGGACCCGCGGCCGCCGACGCCGTGCGGGCGGCCGGCATCCAGGTCCTGGCCGGGGGCCACCGGCCCGAGCACCTCGACGGCGCGTCCTTGATGGTCGTCAGTCCTGGGGTCCCCGAGGGCGCCGCGGTGATCGACTGGGCCCGCCGGCTCGGCATCCCGGTGTGGAGCGAGCTGGAGCTGGGGGCTCGACTGTGCCGCGTGCCGTTCGTGGCCGTCACCGGGACCAACGGCAAGACCACCACCACCGAGATGATCGCCGCCATCATGCGGGCCTCCGGCCTGTCGGCTCGGGCCTGCGGGAATGTCGGGTACCCGTTCCCGTTGGCAGCCCGATCGGATCATGACGCGCTCGCCGTGGAGTGTTCCTCGTTCCAGCTCATGTTCCAGGAGCACTTCCATCCGAGGGTCTCGGTGCTCCTCAACGTCGCGCCCGATCACCTCGACTGGCACGGCACGTTCGAACGGTACGCGGAAGCGAAGGCCAGGATCTTCGCCCGTCAGGCGGGCGACGACGTCCACGTAGGCAACCGCGACGACGAGGAAGGGGCTCGGATCAGCGGGCGCGCCCCGTGCCGCGTGCGGTGGTTCCGGTGGGGCCCGCCCGGCAGGGACGAGGTCGGCGTGGTCGACGGCATCGTGATCGACGAACGGATGGGGGAGCTCGGGAGGCCGCGCCGGATCGGACGCGGTTTCCTGTCGGACGCCGTCGCGGCCGCGGCGGCGGCTCGGGCCTTCGGCCTGCCCGACGTGGCCATCCGGGCCGCCCTGGACCGCTTCGAGCCGCTGCCGCATCGCGGAACGGTGGTGGCTGAGTCCGGTGAGGTCCGCTTCGTGGACAACTCGAAGGCGACCAACCCGCATGCGGCCCTGGCCGCGCTGGAGGGTCTCTCCGACGTCGTGCTGATCGCCGGGGGCGTCGACCGCGGCGTGGATCTGTCCGTCCTGCGCGCCGCGGCTGACCGGCTCACCGCCGTCGTGGCGATCGGGGAGACCGCGCCGAAGCTCGCTACCGTCTTCAACGGAGCCGTCCCGGTCACGTCCGAGGATTCGATCGAGGCCGCCGTCGACCGCGCCGCTCACCTCGCCGGCGAGCGAGGAACGGTGTTGCTGGCGCCCGCCTGCGCCAGCCAGGACATGTTCCGGGACTACCGCGAGCGTGGCGACCGCTTCGCCGCCGCGGCCCGAAGGATCACCGGCAGCGCCACGTCCGGTCCCGCGATCGCTCGAACACGGAGGAGCGGCCATGCGTAGCGAGGCCGTGATGGTCCGCCCCCGCCTCCGGGTGGTCAGGCCGGGAGAGGTCGCTCCCGCCGTGGCTCGGGCCCGGGCCGAGCGCAGCGCCCGACGGGTCCTGACCATGCTGTCCCTGTCGGTAGCCGTCCTGACCGTGGTCGGCCTGGTGATGGTGCTCTCGGCCAGCTCGGTCTCGGCCTTCGCGGCGTACGGCTCCAGCTTCCTGTTCTTCAAGCGGCAGTTGCTGTACGCGGCGATCGGGGCCGTCTGTCTGCTCGGGACGTCCCGGCTCCCGTACCGGATGTGGGATCGGGCCTGGGTGCCTCTGCTCCTGCTGTCGGTCGGGCTCCTGGTGCTGGTGCTGCATCCGTCCGTGGGGACGGTGGCGGGCGGGGCCGCCCGGTGGATCCAGGTGGGGCCGTTCTCGCTACAGCCGTCGGAGCTGGCGAAGTTCGCCGTGGTGGCAGCGGGCGCATCCATCATGGCGCGCAACCTCGACCGGCTCGAGTCCGAGCCCCTCCGGTGGATGCTCCCGCTGTGCACGGTGGTCGGTGTGGTGTCGCTCCTGGTGCTGGTCCAGCCCGACCTCGGCACCATGACGATCATCGCCGGCACGGCGTTCCTGATGATGTTCGTGTCGGGTGTCCGCCTGCGCCTGCTGGCGACGACGTTCGTGGTGTGGGTCGCCGCCGGCGCCTCGTTGGTGTTGGGAGAGGCCTATCGCCGGACCCGATTCCTGTCCTTCCTGCACCCGTGGTCCGATCCACAGAACAGCGGCTATCAGATCGTGCAATCGCTCATCGCGCTGGGGTCCGGGCACTTCCTCGGAGTCGGCCTCGGAGCGAGCCGGCAGAAGTGGATGTACGTGCCGAACGCGCACACCGACTTCATCTTCTCGATCCTGGGCGAAGAGCTGGGTCTGGCCGGTGAGCTGGTGGTCCTGGGGCTGTTCGTCATGGTGGTGTACGCGGGCATACGGATCGCCCTGCGCTCGCCGGATCCGTTCGGGCGGCTGCTGGCCGGAGGCATCACGGCGTGGTTCGGCCTCCAGGCGCTGGTCAATCTGGGCGCCGTCACGGGCGTGCTGCCCATCACCGGCGTGCCCCTTCCCTTCGTCTCCTTCGGTGGTTCCTCGCTCGTGGTCTCGATGGCCGCGGTCGGGGTCTTGCTGTCCATCGGTCGGGCGGGGCTGGTGGCCGCCGGGACGGCGCGGCCCCGACCCTCGGCGCGACGGTCACCACGATGACCGGCCCTGGGCCGTCCATCGTGATCGCCGGTGGAGGGACGGCGGGCCACGTGTATCCCGGGCTGTCGGTCGCGAATGTCCTGCGGGATCGAGGCCACGACGTGTCGTTCATCGGCACCGATCGAGGGGTGGAGGCGAACCTCGTCCCGCAAGCCGGCTTCCCGTTCCACACCGTTCCGGCGCGTCCATTCCTGCGCGAGCTCTCCGTCGCCGCCGCGAAGGCGCCCTTCGTGGCCATGTCGGCCGTGCGGTCGTGCCGCCCCTTGGTCCAACGCGCCGGGGCCGTGGTGGGGATGGGTGGGTACGTCAGCGTCTCGGCGGCGCTCGCCGCGAGGCTGGCGCACGTCCCGGTCGTCCTGCACGAGCAGAACGCCATCGCGGGTCTGGCGAACCGTGCGCTCGGGCGGATCGCCCGGGCCGTCGGCCTGTCCTTCTGGGATGCCCGCCCGGCGTTTCCCAGGCGCCTCCGGGCGGAGCTCACCGGCAACCCCGTGCGCGCCGAGATCCTTCGGGTCCGGGAGGAACGCGACGCGCTGGCGAAGGAGGGTCGGCAGGTCCTCGATCTGCACGAGGGCCGCCGGACCGTCGTCATCTTCGGAGGGAGCCAGGGTGCTCTGCACATCGATCGAGCCGCCGTCGGCATGGCCCGGCTCCTGGCGGGCCGCTCGGACCTCCAGCTGGTGCTCATCACCGGGCCGGCGCATCTCGAGACGGTTCGCCCGGGGCTGCCGCCGTCCGCCGACGGCGATGCCGACGGGATCCTCGTGAGGGTGGTCGGCTACCTCGACCGCATGGAGCTCGCGTACGCCTGCGCCGACTTGGTCGTGTCGCGGGCCGGCGCCACGACCGTGGCCGAGCTGACCGCCTGCGGCCTCCCCGCCGTGCTGATCCCGTACCCGTACGCCACCGGCCGGCACCAGGAGGCCAACGCTCGGGCCCTTCAGCGGGCCGGCGGCGCCACCGTCGTGCTGGATGATCAGCTCAGCCCCGAGGTTTTGGGGGGCCGCGTCGTCGCGCTCCTCGGCGACGAGGAACGCCTCGCGGCCATGGCGCAGCGGTCGGCGTCGTTCGGCCGGCCCGATGCAGCCGAACGCCTGGCCGACCTGGTGGAAGAGGTGTTGGCATGACCGCCGGGGCGGCGTCGCCTTCCAGCGAAGTCCCCGACCTCACGAGGTGGACCACCGCGCACCTGATCGGCATCGGCGGGGCCGGGATGAGCGGCATCGCCCGATTGCTCCTGGCCCGTGGCATCGAGGTGAGCGGCTCCGACCTGAAGGACTCACGCATCGTCCAGGGGCTGTGCGAGGCGGGAGCCACGGTTTCCGTGGGCCACGCCGCATCCAACGTTCGAAGCCCCGACGCGGTCGTGGTGTCCGCCGCCATTCCGCCGGGGAACCCCGAGGTCCGAGCAGCCCATGACACCGGCATCGGCGTGTTCAGCCGGGCGCAGGTCCTGGCGGCCCTGATGCAGGGGAAGCGAACGGTGGCCGTGGCCGGCACGCACGGGAAGACCACGACCACCTCGATGGTCACCGTGATGTTGTCCCGGCTGGGCTTGGATCCCTCGTTCGTCATCGGCGGCGACCTGAACGAGATCGGATCGGGCGCGGGCCACGGCGAAGGCGAGTTCTTCGTGGCGGAAGCGGACGAGAGCGACGGGTCCTTCCTCCTGTTCCATCCCGACGTCGCCGTGATCACCAGCATCGACGAGGACCACCTCGACTTCTATACCGGGAGAGGGCAGATCGAGCAGGTCTTCCGGTCCTTCGCCGGCCAATCCGGGACGGTGGTGGCGTGCTGGGACGACCCCGGGGTGCGCCGGGCGCTGTCGGATCTTCCCGTCCGGCTCCTTCGGTACGGCCTGCAGGACGGCGCGGACCTGACGGTCTCGCAGCACCAGCTCCAGGCGATGGGGACGTCGGCGTCCGTGTCGCTCGACGGGACCACCGCGAACCTTCGGCTCGGGATCCCAGGGAAGCACAACCTGCTCAACGCCATGGCCGCTCTCGGCGTGGCGTCGGCCCTGTCGCTGCCCCTGGACGACGCGGCGGGGGCATTGGCTTCCTTCATGGGCGTGCGCCGTCGGTTCGAGCTGCGCGGCCAGGCGGGGGGTGCAGCGTTCGTCGACGACTACGCGCACAACCCCGCGAAGGTGACCGCCGCGCTGGAGACGGCGCGGCTGCGCGGAGCCGGACGGGTGGTGGCGGTGTTCCAGCCGCACCGTTACACGCGGACCCAGGCGATGTGGCGCCCGCTGGGGGAGAGCCTCGGCATCGCGGACATGGTGGTGATCACGGACGTGTACAGCGCGGGCGAGCGCCCCATCCCCGGCGTCACCGGCAAGCTCCTGGTCGAGGCCCTCACCGAGGCCTCTCCCGGCAAGCGGGTCGTCTATCTGCCCCGCCGTACTGACGTCGCGCCGTTCCTTGCCCGTGAGGTTCGGGACGGCGATCTGGTCCTCACCCTGGGCGCCGGCGATATCACGATGGTGGCGGAGGCGACCCTCGACCTGCTGCGGGAGGGGACCTCATGAGCGAGGCGGCGGCCGCGAAGGCCGGCGTCGAGGACGGCATGGAGACCGCGGCCGGCATCCTGCGGGAAGCGTGTGGGCCTCGGTTCCGCTCGTCCTTCTCCCTGGCCCCGATGACGAGCTTTCGGTTGGGAGGTCCCGCCGCCCTCTACCTGGAGGCTGACCAGGAACAGGATCTGGCGGCCGCGGCGCACGCCGTGGCCGCCTCCGGTGTGCCGTGGATCGTTCTCGGCAAGGGCTCCAACGTGTTGGTGTCCGATCGCGGGTTCTCAGGTCTGGTGATCCGTCTGGGCAAGGGGTACCGGTGGTCTGGTCGGGAGGGTGCGACCCTTCGGGCGGGCGGGGCGATGCCCGTTCCCGCCCTCGCCGGGGTGGCGCTGGCCCATTCGCTGGCGGGGCTCGAGTTCGGCGTCGCCATCCCGGCGTCCTTGGGTGGCGCCGTCCGCATGAACGCCGGCGCGCATCATCGATCGATGGAGGACGTGCTCGACGCCATCGATCTCTATTCGATCGCGGAGGCCGCGCCGTCGACCGTGCCGGCGTCGGCCGCCGGCTTCGGCTACCGCCGATCGGCTCTCCCGACAGGGTCCATCGTGATCGGCGCGGCGCTGCGGCTGGCGCCGGGAGATCCCGATGGCATCCGCGCCGGGATGGAGGAGGCGCGGTCGTGGCGGCGGGCCACCCAGCCCCTCGCGGAGCCGAACTGCGGGAGCGTGTTCAAGAACCCGCCCGACGACCACGCCGCCCGCCTGGTCGAAGCGGTCGGGGCCAAGGGGCTGTCCGTCGGCGGCGCCATCGTCTCCGACAAGCACGCCAACTTCATCGTGGCCAGGCCGGGAGCCACGGCGGCCGATGTGGACCGTTTGATCCGGCGGGTGGCCGCCGTGGTGGAGGAGCGTTTCGGCATTCGACTCGAACCGGAGGTGCAACGTGTCGGCGATTTCGACCTGGCATCCGGCTAGCGGCACAGCCGCGCCGGCGGTGGATGCCCTGTCCGTCCCGCGATCCATCGGGGGACGGGGGAGGTGGCTGGTGATGGCGGTCGCGGTGGCGATGGCGCTCGGAGCCGGGTGGTGGGTGAGCAACTCGCCCGTGTTCGACCTGCGGGACCTCGAGGTGCTCGGCACGACGCACCTGACCGCGAACCAGATCGGCCGCCTCTCCGGCGTCACCGAGCACACGAATGTCCTGTGGACGTCCCCCGGCGCGGTCGAACGCCGCATCGAGGAGAACCCCTGGGTGCTCAAGGCCACAGTGGCGCGGCACCTCCCGTCCGGTCTCACCATCGAGGTGACCGAGCGGGTCCCCGCGGCCGTCACGGTCGGCACGCCACCCATGTTGATCGCCGCCGACGGCGTGGTCCTCGGGCGTGCCTCCCCGGACACCGAGCTGCCGTCGATCGTCCCACCGCCCGGCACGCTGGCGGTGGGGGACCGGCTCACGATCTCCACCGAGCTGGCCGTCGTAGGAGCGCTTCCTGAGTCCCTGCGTCACAAGGTGACGACGGTGACGCGCCAGCCCGACGGGTCGCTCGCGCTCATCATGCGAAACGGCCCGACCGTCTACTACGGCGATGGATCCGAGGTGGAAGCGAAGGCCGAAGCTCTGCGCGCCGTGCTCGGGTGGGCCGGACGCAACCACGTCCACCCCGCCTATGTGGACGTCAGGGCGCCGGCAGCCCCCTCCGTCGGGACCGCCCCGCTTCGTGGCCCGGTGGCGGGTCCACCCTCGCCGACCAAGCCTTGAAGCGTTCCTGACGCCTCATTGCTGCGAGAGCGGCGAACTTTCTTGCGCAGGGATTGACCGAGCCTTGTGCGTGTTGTAGTGTCCTCGCCTTGTGGGTAAGGTTTACATAACTCTTACCCTCCAGTGCAGAGTAATAGTGGTGTAACAAGCGATCAGCGGGGTTCAAGAGCATGGGACGTACGGCACTTTCCCCAGGTAGAAGGGTCCGTCGGGGCCTGAGGAGGGAGGAGATCGGGATGCAGTCTCCCCAGAACTACCTTGCCGTGATCAAGGTGGTCGGGATCGGTGGTGGCGGGGTCAACGCGATCAATCGGATGATCGAGTCGGGCCTCAAGGGCGTGGAGTTCATCGCGATGAACACCGACGCACAGGCCCTGTTGATGTCTGAAGCTGACGTCAAGCTTGACATCGGGCGCGACACCACCCGAGGCCTCGGAGCGGGCTCCAACCCTGAAGTTGGGCGCCGCGCCGCGGACGAACACCGCGACGAGATCGAGGAGATCCTCAAGGGCGCCGACATGGTCTTCATCACCGCCGGCGAGGGCGGTGGCACCGGGACGGGCGGAGCGCCCGTCGTGGCCGAGATCGCCAGGCAGCAGGGGTCACTCACCATCGGTGTGGTCACTCGCCCCTTCTCGTTCGAGGGGCGGAAGCGAGCCATGCAGGCGGACATGGGCATCGGCGATCTGAAGCAGGCGGTGGACACGCTGATCGTGGTCCCCAACGACCGGCTGTTGCAGGTCTCGGACGCGTCCACGCCGGTGATCGACGCCTTCCGCATGGCGGACCAGGTGCTGTACCAGGGCGTCGACGGCATCACCTCCCTGATCATGACGCCAGGCCTGATCAACCTCGACTTCGCGGACGTCAAGGCCGTGATGACCGGGGCAGGATCGGCGCTGATGGGCATCGGCCACGGGTCAGGAGAGGGACGGGCCGAGGAGGCGGCGAAGGCAGCCATTTCCTCCCCGCTGCTCGAGGCGTCCATCGAAGGCGCCAAGGGCGTCCTGCTCTCCATCGCCGGTCCCTCCGACCTGGCGCTGCACGAGGTCAACCGGGCGGCCGAGACCATCACGAAGGTGGCGCACCCCGACGCGAACATCATCTTCGGGGCGACCATCGACGACGCCCTGGGTGACGAGGTCCGCGTGACGGTCATCGCCGCGGGGTTCGACAAGCTCGGCGGCAACGGGCGCAACGGACGTCTGGCGCGGGTGATCGAGGCGGAGCCCAAGAAGTCCGCTCCCCGCGAGCCCGCGCCGTCGCTCCTGGAAGACGAGGACGACGAGCTGTTCAAGCCGGCGCCCGCGACGGTCGTGTTCGACGCCGACGAAGATCTCGACATCCCGGATTTCCTGAAGGGCTAGGGCACAGCGCGGCCCCGGCCATGTGGGGGCGGAGAGGCGCGGAGGCGACCTTCCCCCGCCTCGCGGGGCGCCTTCCCCGCCCCCACGTCATCTCCAGGCTGGTCCCCGCGATAGGGTGGGGAGCATGCTCGATCGACGCACGCTCCCGGACGGGCCCGCGGCGTTGGTCTCGACCGCGTTCGAGGATGCCGGGTTCCTGGCCGCCTTCACCGAGCGGACGGGCGGCGTCAGCCGGGGGACGTTCCAATCCTTGAACCTGGGGCTGGCAACGGACGACGAACCCGAGCACGTCTTCGAGAACCGCCGCCGGGTGATCGGGGCGTTCGGCTTCGATCAGGTCGCGGCGCTCCGTCAGGTGCACGGATCCACCGTCGTCGACGTCGAACCCGGCACGGTGTGGGAGCGCTTCGACGGCCGGCGCCGGGACGTTCCCAGGGGCGACGCGCTCTCCACCTCGTCGCCGAGCCTTGGGCTGGTGGTTCTCACGGCTGACTGCGTGCCCGTGGCGCTGGCGGATCCGGCTTCGGGAACGATCGCCGCGGTGCATGCGGGGTGGCGCGGAGTGGCCGCCGGCATCCTGGACGAAGCCCTGGCCGTGTTCTCGGACCCCACCCGAGTCCTCGCGGCCGTCGGACCGGCGGTCGGCGTCGACCATTACGAGGTGGGCGACGAGGTGGTCGGAGCCGTCGACACCGCCACGCGTGGATCAGCGGTCGTTCGGCGCGGCGGCCCTCGGCCGCACCTGGATCTCCCGGGGACGATCGTGCGTACCCTCGAAGCACGGGGCGTCGCCAGCGTCGAATGGTCCGAGGACTGCACGGCGTGCCAGCCGGATCGGTTCTTCTCGCACCGCCGCGACGGGCCGACGGGCAGGCAGGGGCTCATCGCGGCGAAGCTCTCCTGAGCGAGGTGGACGCCGCCGACGTCGACCGGCTCGGACGCGCGATCGCGCGCGTTCGGTCGGGCATCGCGGATGCGTGCGCCCGGTCGGGCCGCACGCCCGAC
>JBIOYQ010000109.1:0-9985 GCA_044870295.1 Actinomycetota bacterium | reverse complement strand
GCATCGTGAGCTTCATCTCCCGAGCCCTGGCGGCCGAGGGCCTGGGCGTGGACAGCGCCTACGACGGAGCGCGCGCCCTGGAGCTGGCGCGGACGCGGAAGTACGAGCTGGTGGTCCTGGACCTGCTCCTCCCCGGCCTGGACGGCGTGTCGGTGCTGCGCGGCATGATCGAGTTCCGCCCGGAACAGCGTGTGCTGGTGTTGTCGGCGGTCTCGGACGTCGAGTCGAAGGTCCGCTGTCTCGAGTTGGGCGCCGCCGACTACCTCCCTAAGCCGTTCGCCCTGGCCGAGCTCCTGGCCCGGGTCCGGGCCCGCCTGCGACAGCCCGCCGCGCCGCCCGTTCCGCGCATGCTGACGGCCGGCCGGCTCACCCTGGACCTGGTTCGCCGGGTGGCCGACGCTGGCCATGGGCCGGTGGGGTTGTCCGAGCGCGAGTTCCTGTTGCTCCAGCACCTCATGCGCAAGGAGGGCGAGGTGTCCACCCGCGAGAGCATCCTGGCCGACGTGTGGGGGTACTCGTTCGATCCCGGCAGCAACGTGGTCGATGTGTACGTGGGGAGGCTGCGGGCGAAGCTGGGTGCGGACGTGATCGAGACGGTGCGAAGTGTCGGATATCGGCTCGAAGCTCCGTAAGCACTGGGTCGAGCTGGCCTGGGGCGTGTTCTCGGCGGCGAACATCGCCGCCATCCTGTTGATCCACGGATGGGACACCGTCCCATTCCACTTCGTGTGGGTGAGCCTGACCCTGCTCTACGGCTTCCGTGTGTGGAAGACCGGGACCACCTGGGCGGTGCTGGCCGCCGTCATGGTGACGACGGGCGCGGCCCTGGGCTGGTCGCTGGTCCACACGGAGCACGAGCGATGGGACGAGCTGACCGAGGTGCCGCTCATGGCGGCCATGTTCGTGGCGATGGTGTGGCACGCACATCGGGCCCGCGCCGCCACCCTCGAGGCGCAGCGACTGGCCGACAGCGAGCACCGCATGCTGGAGCGCGAACGCGACTTCGTGCGGGACGCTTCGCATGAGCTGCGCACACCGATCACGGTCGCCCGCGGCCACGCGGAGCTGATCCGCGATGCGAACCCGGGCGGGCAAGCGGCTCGCGACGCCGAGATCGTGCTGGATGAGCTGAGCCGGCTGTCCAGGGTGTCGGAACGTCTGTTGATCTTGGCCGCGGCGGAGCACCCGGACTTCCTCCATCGCGAGCTGGTGCCGGTGGACGAGATGGTGGAGGGCGCGGCGAAGCGGTGGGCGGCCACCGCCCCGAGGAAGTGGCAGATCGACCTGGCCGGCGACCGCGTCGTCCGCGTGGACCGGGAGCGGCTGTCGATCGCACTGGACGCGCTCATCGAGAACGCCGTGAAGTTCACCGACGGCCGGGACCGCATCGTGATCGCCGCGCGGCCGGACGGCGACCATGCCGTGATCGAGGTGTCGGACACGGGCGAGGGGATCCCGGCCGACCAGCAGGAGCGCATCTTCGATCGGTTCGCCAGGACCGACGGCGCGCGAGCCCGGCACAACGGCGGGACGGGACTGGGACTGGCCATCGTGAAGGCGATCGTCGAAGCCCACGGTGGCTCGGTCACGGTGGACAGCCGAGTCGGTCGCGGCGCCACCTTCCGCATCTCGCTGCCCGCCTGACCTCTTCGTCGGGCATCCCGGGGCCGTCCCCTAGACTCGGTGGCCTGATGGCAGAGTCGCCCACGATTGAACACGCCTGGGAGCTGCCGCCCGCGTACGACCCGCAGGCGGCCCAGCGCCGCTGGTACCCGGAGTGGGAGCGGCGCGGGTACTTTCGAGCGGAGCCGAACTCCGGCCGGCCGCCGTTCTGCATCGTGATCCCACCCCCCAACGTGACCGGCCGCCTCCACGTCGGCCACGCCCTGAACGACACGCTGCAGGACATCCTGATCCGGCGGAAGCGGATGCAGGGGTTCGAGGCCCTGTGGGTCCCCGGCACGGACCACGCCGGCATCGCCACCCAGGTCGTCGTGGAGCGCCAGCTCGCCGAGCGGGGGATCGACCGGCGGCAGATCGGTCGCGAGGCCTTCGTCCAGCGCGTGTGGGAATGGAAGAAGCAGTACGGCGACGAGATCGTGGACCAGCTCAAGACCATGGGGTTCTCGTGCGACTGGACCCGGCTGCGGTTCACCATGGACCCGGAGATGGCCCGGGCCGTGCGGGTGGCCTTCGTCCGCCTGTACCAGGACGGGCTCATCTACCGGGGCGAGCGGATCATCAACTGGTGCCCTCGCGACACCACCGCGTTGTCCGACTCCGAGGTCGAGCACGAGGACGTCGAAGGCGAGCTCGTGACGTTCCGGTACGAGCTGGCCGATGGCTCCGGACACATCGACGTCGCCACCACCCGCATCGAGACGATGCTGGGCGACACCGGTGTGGCGGTGCATCCGGATGACGACCGGTATCGCCATCTGGTGGGGAAGAAGATCCGTCATCCGTTCACCGGTCGGGAGCTGCCCATCGTGGCCGACTCCGCCATCGACCCGACGTTCGGAACGGGGGCTCTCAAGGTGACGCCCGCGCACGATCCCGTCGACTTCGAGATCGGCCAGCGCCACGGGATGCCGCTGCCGAACATCCTGACCGCGGACGCTCGAATCTCCGACGCCGCGCCCGAGGAGTTTCGGGGTCTGGACCGGTACGAGGCGCGGGAGCGCGTCCTGGAGCGCCTCCGCCAGCTCGGTCTGGTGGTGAAGGTCGAACGTCCGTATGTGCACAGCGTGGGTCACTGCTACCGGTGCCACACGGAGATCGAACCGTGGCTCTCGGGCAAGCAATGGTTCGTGGCCGTCGAACGCCTGAAGGGGCCGGCGAAGGAAGCGGCGCTGGACGGCCGGATCCGGTTCTGGCCCGAGCGCTGGGTGAACGCCTACGTCCAATGGTTGGACGGACTGCGCGACTGGAACATCTCGCGGCAGCTGTGGTGGGGACACCGCATCCCGGTGTGGTACTGCGACCACGGCCACGAGTTCGCGTCGCTGGAGGATCCGACGACCTGCGTCGAGTGCGGCAGCACCGAGCTGGAGCAGGATCCCGACGTGCTGGACACCTGGTTCAGCTCGCAGCTCTGGCCGTTCTCCACTCTTGGCTGGCCGGAGCAGAGTGAGGACCTGACGTACTTCTATCCGACCTCGGTCCTGGTGACCGGCTACGAGATCCTCTATCTGTGGGTGGCCCGCATGGTCATGAGCGGCATGTACCTGGCGGATGACATCCCGTTCCATCACGTGGTGATCCATGGGCTGGTGCGCGACCCGCAGGGCCGCAAGATGTCGAAGTCGCTCGGCAACGTCATCGACCCGCTCGACATGGTGCAGAGCCACGGCGCCGATGCCCTGCGGTTCGCCCTCGCCCGCCAGGCCAGCGGTTCACAGGAGATCCCCCTGGGGGTCGAGTACATCGAGGCGGCCCGGCGGTTCGCCAACAAGATCTGGAACGCCACCCGCCTGGTGCTGCGGAGCTGGGCGACTGGCGCCGACGGCGGCGGCGGCGGTGGTGGGTCGCTCGAGCTGCCTCCGGCGGACCGGTGGACCCTGCCCGATCGGTGGCTGCTGTCCCGGCACCAGTGGTGCCTCACCGAGGTGGACCGCGCGCTGGAAGAGTTCCGCTACGCCGATGCCGCGCAGTCCCTCCACCGGTTCGTGTGGTCGGAGCTGTGCGACTGGGGGCTCGAAGCCGCCAAGCCGCGGCTCTACGAAGGGACCGATCAGGACCGGGAGGATGCTGCGTCGATCCTGGCCTGGGTCCTGGAGCGCAGCCTGCGTCTCCTGCATCCGTTCATGCCGTTCGTGACCGAGGAGGCCTGGCAGCGGTTCGGCCGGACCGATGCGGATTCGATCATGGTCGCCCCGTGGCCGGACCCCCGGGACGACCACCTCGATCAGGAGGCCGAGGCTCGGTTCGCCTTCGCCCAGGAGCTGATCGGAGCCGTCCGCCGGTTCCGCAAGGCCCACGGGTTGAAGGACACCATGTCCCTGTCCGTGCGGGTCCATCCGGCCTCTCCCGAGCAGGCGTCGACGCTGACCCTGCTTCGGTCCGAGGTCGAACGGCTGGCCAACGTCTCCACCATGAAGATCCTGGAGATGCCCGCCGACCCCACGGGCTCGGCGCGTCTGGTGGCCGATGGAGCGCAGGTCCTCATCCCGCTGGCCGGCGTGCTCGATCCGGAGGTCGAGACCGCCCGCCTCCGCAAGCGGCGTGCCGAGATCGAGCAGGAAGCCGACGCGGCCGAGCAGAAGCTGGCCAACGAGGGATTCGTGGCGAAGGCGCCGGCCGCCGTGGTCCAGAAGGAGCGGGACCGACTCGCCGCGCTCGAAGAGGAGTCCGCCTCCCTGGCCGACCAGCTGGCCGAGCTGGCCTGAGCCTGCGACGACGGGGACCAGGGCGAGCCATGGACTACCGCGACGCGGTCCGCGACCTGGATGCCCGGCAGCCCGAGTCCATGCCCGAACGGGGCCTGGACAGGATCCGCGCCGTGGCCGAGCTGCTGGACCACCCCGAACTGACGTATCCCTCCGTCCATATCACGGGGACGAACGGGAAGACCACCACGGCACGGATGGTCACGGCCTTGGCATGCGCGCACGGCCTGGCGACGGGGACGTTCGTGTCGCCCCACGTGGACGACCTCACCGAACGGCTGTCGCTGTGCGCCGAACCCATCCCTCAGGAGGAGTTCGCGGAGACCTATCAGCATCTCCTGCCGTTCCTGGAGCGGGTCGACGGTCCCAGCCTGCGGGTGACGTACTTCGAGACCCTGACGGCGCTGGCCTATCTGTGGTTCGCGGACAAGCCGGTGGATCTGGGGGTGTTCGAGGTGGGGCTGGGCGGAACGTGGGACGCCACGAACCTGGTCCGCGGCGATGTGTCGATGCTGTGCCCGATCGGCATCGATCACGTGCACCTGCTGGGACGGACGGTCGAGGCCATCGCGACGGAGAAGGCCGGCATCATCAAGGACGGGCGGGTGGCCGTGGTCAGGGGTCAGCGTCCCGAGGCCATGGCGGTGATTGAGCGCCGGGCCAAGGAAGTCGGGGCCGATCTGATCGTCGAGGGCGCCGACTTCGACCTGGCGGATCGGACTCAGGGCGTTGGGGGACAGCAGCTTTCGATCCGGGGCCGGCACGGCACCTACCAGGACCTGTTCTTCCCGCTGATCGGAGAGGAGCTGGCGCGCAACGCGGCCGCGGCAGTCGCAGCCGTCGAGTCCTTCCTGGGGCGCGCACTGGACGCCGACGCCGTCCGATCCGCGCTGGCATCGACCGTGTCAGCGGGGAGGATGGAGGTGGTCAACCGCCGCCCGCTCGTGGTGCTGGACGGTGCTCACAATCCCGACGCGGCCCAGGCGGTCGCCTCCGCGCTGCTGGAGGCCTTCACTTGGAACCGGCTCCACCTGGTGATCGGGATGTTCCAGGACAAGGACGTCGAAGCCGTGGCGGGACTCCTGGGGCCACTCGCCGATCGGGGATACGCCTGCACCAACACAGGGGCACGGGCCGCCGACGTCGACCGCGTCGCCTCTGCCCTGCGCCGGGCGGGCCTGGACGCCGTGGAATCCTTCCAGACCGTGGGTGCGGCCGTCGCCGCCGCGATGGCCGCGGCCGACCCCGACGACCTGATCCTGGTGACGGGCTCTTTCTATACTGTGGCCGACGCGCGTCCCTTGTTCACGAGGGACCGGTAGGCTCGCCGACGGGGATCCTGGAGATGGCCGAACAGTCGACGCTGCTCATCATCAAGCCCGACGCGGTGCGTCGCGGTCTCGTCGGGGAGATCCTGTCCCGGCTGGAGCGCAAGGGCCTCCGCATCGACGACCTCCGTATGATGCGGATCGATCCCGATCTGGCGGACCGCCACTACGCCGAGCACCGCGACAAGCCCTTCTTCGGCGCGCTGGTCGACTTCATCACCTCCGGTCAAGTGATCGTGGCGAAGGTGACCGGTCGTGACGCCGTGTCCGTGCTGCGGTCCATGATGGGTGCGACGGACCCGTCGAACGCCGGACCGGGGACCATCCGCGGCGACTTCGGATCGGTGATCACCGAGAACCTGGTGCACGGCAGCGATTCGCCGGAATCCGCCGCCCGCGAGCTGGAGCTGTTCTTTCCGGCCAGCTGAGCCGGACGCTTACGGATCGAAGCGACGGACGGCCACCACGGCGTTGTGGCCGCCGAACCCGAACGCGTTGGAGAGGGCCAGCCGGATGTCCAGGGACCTGGCCTCGTTCGGGATGTAGTCGAGATCGCAATCGTCGTCCGGGGTCCGGTAGTTGATCGTCGGCGGAGCCAGCTGGTTCGCCACCGCCAGCGCGGCCACCCCTGCCTCCACCGCGCCCGCCGCTCCGAGCATGTGACCGGTCATCGATTTGGTCGAGGACACGGCGGTGCGGTACGCGTGGTCGCCGAGGGCCTTCTTGATGGCCCGGGTCTCCGCTGCATCGTTGAGTGGCGTGGAGGTTCCATGGGCGTTGATGTAGTCGACGGCGTCGGGCGGCTCGCCCGCCTCCTCCAGCGCCGCCTGGATGGCCTGGATGGCGCCCAGTCCCTCCGGCTCCGGGGCCGTGATGTGATAGGCGTCGGCAGAGGCGCCGTACCCGCACACCTCCGCGTAGATCCGGGCACCGCGGGCCACGGCCCGCTCGGCATCCTCCAGGATCACGGCGCCCGACCCTTCGGAGAGGACGAAGCCGTCGCGGTCCTTGTCGAAGGGGCGGCTGGCCGTCCCGGGGTCCGGGTTCTTGGTCAACGCCTGCATCTGGGCGAAACCCGCGACCGTGAGCGGAAGGACCGCCGCCTCGGTGCCGCCGGCGATGGCCACGTCGGCGAAGCCGTACTTGATCAGGCGGAACGCCTCGCCGATGGCGTGGGACCCTGCGGCGCAGGCCGTGGTGATGCAGGCGTTCGGGCCGGTGAACCCGAACGCCATGGCGACGTTCCCGGCCGCCGCGTTGGGCATCAGCATCGGAACCATGAAGGGGCTGACCCGGTCGGGGCCCTTCTCCAGCAGGACCAGGTGCTGGGCCAGGAGGCTCGACAGCCCGCCGATCCCCGTGGAGAACATCACGCCGGTCCGGGCATGGTCGACCTCGGGCTCGCCGGCGTCGGCCCACGCCAGCTTCGCCGCCCCGACCGCGAAGTGCACGCACCGGTCGGCCCGCTTGACCTCCTTCGGCGTCATCCACTGATCGGGCCGGAAGTCGTGGACTTCGCCGGCGATCTTCACCGGCATGGCCGAGGCGTCGAACCCCTGGATGGGCGCGATACCGGAGCGGCCGGACGTCAATCCAGACCAGAAGTCCTCGACGCCCGTGCCGATCGGCGTGATCGCCCCGATGCCGGTGATGACCACGCGGCGGGTTGGCGGCCCGGCGTCCGCCACCTAGGCGCTGACCCCCATCTTGTCGGCGACCAGCTGGATGGCCTGGCCGACCGTCTTGACGCCTTCCATCTCGTCCTCGGGGATGGTGACCCCGAACTCTTCCTCCAGCGCCAGCACGGCCTCGACCAGGTCCAGTGAGTCCGCGTCGAGGTCCTCCTGGAACCGCGCGGCCGGCGTCACCTGGTCCACGGGCACCGACAGGTTGTCGGCGAGGATCTTGCACACCTTGTCTTGGAGCTCTGCCTTGTCCATCGGATCAGCTTCTCCCTTCCGTCCCGAACGGTGAGTCCACCAAGCCTGTCAGGCCGTCAGTCCTCCGTCCACCGAGATCACCGCGCCGTTCACGTAGGCCGCCTCGGCGCTGGCCAGGAACGCGATGACGGCCGCCACCTCTTCGGGGGTTCCGAACCGGCCTGCCGGGGTCATGTCGATGTAGCGCTGCCGGATCTCCTCGCTCTGTGGCTCGGTCATCCGCGTGTGCACGAAGCCCGGGCAGATGGCGTTGACCGTGATGCCGCGGCCGCCGACCTCGCGAGCCAGCGACTTGGTGAGGCCGACCAGTCCCGTCTTCGACGCCGAGTAGGCTGCCTGCCCGGCGTTGCCCCGAAGGGCCGCCGCCGAGGCCACGTTCACGATCCTGCCCCACCGCGACTTCAGCATGGCGGGGAGCGCCCGCCGGGAGCAGAGGAAGGCGCCGGTGAGGTTCGTGCCGATGGTCGCTTCCCAGCTCTCGGTGGCGTACTTCACGGCCAAACCGTCCTTCGTGTAGCCGGCGTTGTTCACCAGCACCCGGACGGGGCCAAGCTCGGCTTCGACCGCGCGGAAGGCCTGGTCGACGGCGTTCTCGTCACGCACGTCCAGGGGGACTTCCAGGGCCGTGCCGCCGTCCGCACGCACCTTGGCGGCGGTGTCCTCGGCGCCGGCGGGATCGGATCGGTACGCGATGGCCACGGCCAGGCCGGCTCGGGCCAGGGCCAGCGCCGATGCGCTGCCGATGCCACGCGAGGCCCCCGTGACCAGGGCGATCGTTCGTTCGGCGTCAGGCACGGGCACGCTCCGCAGAGGGCGCGGCCTTCGCCTGCGGCTGAGCCGGCGCCGCCATGGTCCATCGAAGCAGGCTGGCCCCCCATGACATGCCGGCGCCGAAGGCGGCGGTCAGGACGAGGTCGCCCGGGTCGAGCATGCCCCGGCGCCACGCGCCTTCCAGGGCGATGGGGATCGAAGCGGCCGACGTGTTCCCCACCCAGGCGATGTCGATGAGGACCTTCTCGGGGTCCAGCCCGAGTCGCTTGCCCAACGCGGTGAGGATGCGGGCGTTCGCCTGGTGACCGATCACCAGCGCCAGGTCCGAGGGCGACACGCCAGCCTTCTCCAGGACTTGCGTGCACGCGGCCGCCATGGCCGTGACGGCCTGCTTGAACACGCTCTGGCCGTCGATCATCCGCAGGAAGTTGCGACGCTGCCGCAGTGTGTCCTCGGTGACGGGCTCGGCCGTCCCGCCGGCCGGGACCGTCAACAGTTCGGCCTGCGATCCATCCAGTGCCAGCAGCGATTGGAGGATCCCGGGGTCCTGCCCCGGCTCGAGCACCGCCGCCCCCGCTCCGTCGCCGAACAGCACACAGGTGGTCCGGTCCGTCATGTCGAGGACCCTGGACAAGACCTCGGCCCCGACGAGGAGCACCCGATCGGCGGCGCCGGCCCGGATCTGGGCGTCGGCCACCGACAGCCCGTACACGAAGCCCGCGCACGCCGCGTTGAGGTCGAAGGACGGACACGACATGCCCAGCCTGGACTGCACGAACGCGGCCGTCGACGGGATCAACCGCTCGGGTGTGCACGTGGCAACGATGAGGAGGTCGATCGATTCCGGCCCGACGCCCGCGCGCTCCAGGGCACCGGCGCCGGCGGCGGCGGCCAGCGTCGCCGTGGACTCTCCGTCGCCGGCGAACCGTCGTTCGCGGATGCCCGTGCGCTCGCGGATCCACTCGTCGGAGGTGTCGACGATGGACTCGAAGTAGGCGGTGGGGACGACGCGGTCCGGAACGGCCGCACCGACACCGGTGATGCGGGCGAAGCGGCCGGCGGTCATCTGGCGGGCTCCAGCCAGACTAGCGGCTGCCCGGGTTGCACGGGCTCGCCGTCCCGCACCAGGATGCCCGCCACCAGTGCCTCGAACGGGCTGGTGACCTCGATGGCGACGGCGCCCTGCTCGATCACCGCGACGGCCTGGCCGGCCGAGACGTACTCCTGCCCGTCCTGGAACCTCACGGGTGGCAGGTGGCGCATGCGTCCCGCGGCGGGGGCGACCACCAGGAAGAACCCGAACCCCCCCGCCGACTCTCCCATGCTGTCGGGGGTCACCTCGGATGGTCTGGGTCGGGGACCGGTTTGCACCCTCAACGCTTCTCCTCGCGCTATCGGACGGGCGCAGACCCCTTGGCCGGCTGGCGGACCTGTTCGGCCACGGCGCGGGCTTCGCCCGGAGAGCCGACCGTGCGCACGTCGGCCTCGGGGATCGCTCGACGAGCTAGCTTAGCAAGAACGTCTCCCGGCCCTGCCTCGATGAACAGCGTGATCCCCA
>JBIOYQ010000108.1:0-9630 GCA_044870295.1 Actinomycetota bacterium | reverse complement strand
CCCAGGACGGGGAGCGCCTGGTGACGCTGGACGACGTCGAGCGGTCGCTCACCTCCGAGGACCTGGTGATCGCCGATCGAGACAAGGCCGTGGGCATCGCCGGCGTGTTCGGGTCGGCCGCTGCCGAGGTATCGCCCGCCACCACCGAGGTTCTCCTGGAGAGCGCGCACTTCGCTCCCTCCTCCATCCTGCGGACGTCTCGCCGGCTCGGGCTGCAGACGGAGGCGTCCACGCGGTTCGCCCGTGGCGCCGACCCCGAGGCGGTCGCGCCGGCCGCGGCCCGAGCCGCCCGGCTGATAGTCGAGTGGGGCGGAGGTCGCGTCCTTCGTGGAGCCATCGACGTCGGGGCTCCGCCCAAGCGGCGACGGCTCACAGTCCGGCCGGCCAGGGCGTCCCTGCTGATCGGCAACGAGGTCACCGCTCCCGACGCGGTGGAAGCGCTCGGGCGCCTCGGCATCGAGGCCGAGAAGCGCGACGGGGTTGTCGAGGTCGAGGTGCCGAGCTTCCGTCCCGACCTCCAGGTGGAGGCCGACCTGATCGAGGAGATCGCCAGGGTTCAGGGCTACCAGCGCCTCGACTCGAAGCTGCCCGGCATCCGGCAGGTGGGCGGGGCACCGAAGGGCTACCGGCTGCGCCGCAGGATCCGCGAGGCGATGGTTCGCGGCGGCCATCGCGAGGCCCTCTCGCTCTCGTTCGCCTCGCAGGAGGACCTGGACCTCATGGGGAACGCTCCCGCGATTCGCGTGGCGAACCCGCCGTCGCAGGACGAGCCGTTCCTCCGGACCAGCCTGCTGCCGAACCTGATCCGCGCCCTGGCCCGCAACGCCTCGCGGGGCGTTCGCGGAGCCGCCCTCTTCGAGGTGGGACACGTCTTCCGCGCGGGCGGATCGAAGGAGCCCGTGCTCGAGCGGGAGGCCGTGGCCGCCGTCCTGAATGGACCCGCCGGCGAAGGCTTCAACGCCGACCGGCACGAGTTCGACGTCTTCGACGCGAAGGGTTCGCTCGAAGGGCTTCTCGCCGCGGTGGGCATCGGCGACTGGGAGCTAAGGGACGCGCCGGGCGGTCCGTGGCACCCCGCGCGCTCGGCCTCGGTCGTGGTTGGTGGGCAGCCGGTCGGGGTGATGGGGGAGTTGCGGCCGGACGTCGTTGCGCGATTCGACGTGACCGGCCGCGTGGCCGCGTTCGAGGTCGACGCGGCCGCCCTCGCCGAGCACCTGGGCCGCGGCAGGACCTTCCGGGAGATCCCCAGGTACCCGCCGATCCATCGGGACCTCGCGTTCGTGGTGGACGCCGACGCCCCTGCCCGTGCGGTCGAGCGGGCCATGCGGGAGGCGGGCGGGGCGCTGGTGGACCGCGTCGTCCTGTTCGACGTGTTCGAGGGCGGCCCCATCCCCGAGGGAAGGAAGAGCCTGGCCTTCTCAGTCGACTTCCGCGCTCCCGACCGCACGCTCACCGACGAGGAAGCCGAACGCGCCGTGCTGGCCATCGTGGAGCGCGTGGTCCAGGACTTCGGCGGCGAGCTCCGCGCCGGCTAGCCACTATCCGTTTCGGCGCACCCCGGGTAGCATCTGGCCAACATGGCGCGGAACTTCCTGTCCATCGATGACCTGTCGGCCGCGGAGCTGGTCGAGATCTTGGACCTGGCCGAGAAGGTCAAGGCCCAGCCCTCTGACTACGCCGGGCGCCTGGCCGGGCTGTCGGTGGCCATGATCTTCGAGAAGCCCTCCACCCGGACCCGAGTGTCCTTCGAGGTCGGGATCGCCGAGCTGGGCGCTCACCCGCTGGCGCTGTCGTCCTCCGAGCTCCAGCTCGGCCGAGGGGAGACGATCGAGGACACCGGGCGTGTGCTGTCCCGGTACATCGACGCGATCGTGTTGCGGACGTTCGGCCAGGAGCGGCTGGAAGGCCTCGCCAGGACCGCGACGGTCCCCATCGTCAACGCGCTGTCGGACTTCGAGCACCCGTGCCAGGCCCTGGCCGATCTGCTCACCGTCCAGGAACGGAAGGGGCGCCTGGCCGGGCTCACCCTGACCTACATCGGAGACGGGAACAACGTCGCCCATTCGTTGCTGCTGGGTGGGGCGAAGACCGGCATGCACGTGCGGGTGGCGACGCCGCCCGGGTACGAGCCCATCCCACAGGTGGTCCAGCGGGCTCAGGAGATCGGGGAGGAGACCGGCGGCGGCGCCTCGGTGACGAACGACCCCGTGCAGGCCACGACCGGCGCGGACGTCCTCTACACCGACGTCTGGGCCTCGATGGGACAGGAGGAGGAGGCCGACGAGCGCGTCCTGGTCTTCCAGCCCTATCGGATCGACCAGGCGGCCGTCGATCGGGCGAAGCCGGACGCGATCGTGCTGCACTGCCTGCCCGCCCACCGCGGCCAGGAGATCACGGACGAGGTCATCGACGGCCCGCACTCCGTGGTGTGGGATCAGGCCGAGAACCGCCTGCACAGCCAGAAGGCCCTGCTGCTCCGCTTGCTCGACCGCGCCTGAACCGTCGGGCAGTGCGGTCACCGGCCGTCGCTAGAATCGCGGCATGGCCCGGGCGAACGACACAGTCGAAGCGCTCCTTCAGGAATACGCCGACCTCCTGTCGATCTCCGGCGGCGACGCCTTCCGCGTTCGAACCTACGAGAAGGCCGCGAGGTCCATCGGTGGCTACCACACGGACATCGCCACGCTCGACCTGAAGGGTCTGCAGGCCATCCCCAACGTCGGGAAGTCGATCGCCGAGAAGGTCAAGGAGTACTTCGACACCGGGAAGATCAACCGGCTGGAGGAGCTGCGGGCCAAGGTACCGGCGGGTGTTCGTCAGATGATCTCGATCACCACGCTGGGTCCGAAGAAGGCGATGCTGCTCTACCAGGACCTCCACATCGCCTCCATTGAGGAGCTGGCGGAGGCCATCCACGACGGCCGCCTCAAGGGACTGAAGGGGTTCGGGGAGAAGACCGAGCAGAACATCCTCCGAGGCATCGAGCTGATGCAGCAGTCGGGCGACCGGGTCCTGATCAGCCTGGCCATGGACCTTGCCGAGGAGATCGTTGCCGAGCTGCAGAGGGTGAAGGGCTGCCGGACGTGCACGTACGCGGGCTCGCTGCGGCGCATGGCGGAGACCATCGGCGACATCGACATCCTGGTGGCGTCGGAGAAGGGCGAACCGGTGGCCGACGCCTTCGTGGGTCTCTCCTACGTCGACCGGGTCATCGCGCGCGGGGAGACCAAGACCTCCATCCGAACCACCAAGGGATTGCAGGTCGACCTCCGCGTGGTCCCACCCGGCTGTTGGGGCGCGGCCCTCCAGTACTTCACCGGCTCCAAGGCGCACAACATCCGGACCCGGGAGATCGCCGTGCGCAAGGGCCTGAAGCTGTCCGAGTACGGCCTGTTCGACGCGAAGACCGGCGATCTGATCGTGGCGGAGACGGAGGAGGAGGTGTACGAGCGGCTGGGCCTGCCATGGATCCACCCGACCCTACGGGAGGACCGGGGGGAGATCGAGGCGGCCCTCCACCGCGAGCTCCCCACCCTGGTGGAGCAGAAGGACGTCAAGGGCGACCTGCACACGCACACCAACCTCACCGACGGCCTGTCGACGCTCGAGGAGATGCTCGCCACCGCCCGCGACCGGGGCTACGCGTACTACGCGGTCACCGACCACGCGCCGAACCTGTACATGCAGCGGATGACCGACGAGAAGATGCTGGCGCAGCGCACGCGGCTCGAGAAGCTGGGGAAGGCCGGGTCGATGGTCCTCCTCCACGGGACCGAGCTGAACATCGACGCCAAGGGCGAGGTCGACTGGGGACCCGAGTTCTTGGACGGGTTCGACGTCTGTGTGGCCTCGGTGCACGGAGAGTTCGGACAATCGAAGGACGAGATGACCCGCCGGATCATCCGGGCCATGGAGAACCCGCACGTGAACATCATCGGCCACCCCACGGGCCGGAAGATCGGGCAGCGGCCGCCCATCGAGTTCGACATGGACGAGGTGTTCAAGGCCGCGGCGCGAACGGGGACTGCGCTCGAGGTGAACTCCTACCCCGATCGGCTCGACCTCCGGGACGAGCACATCATGTGGGCGAAGCGCCACGGCGTGAAGTTCGCGGTGGACACCGACGCGCACTCCACGGTCCATCTGCCGTACCTCCGCTTCGGCATCGGCACGGCGCAGCGCGGATGGCTGACGAAGGAGGACGTCATCAACACGTGGCCGCTGACGAAGCTTCGGAAGTTCCTGAAGAAGGGAAGGAAATGACGTGGAGCACGTGACCGGGATCGGCGGCGTGTTCTTCCGAGCGACCGATCCGAAGGCCTTGCTCGAGTGGTACCGGACCCACCTGGGCATCGAACCGGCCGGGGATTTCGAGGGGCACGTCTTCCGGTGGAGCGAGGATCCCGCGACCGCCGAGGGGACCACCACGTGGGCGTTGTTCCCCGCGGACACGTCGTACTTCGGGGAAGGCCGGCAGGCGTGCATGGTCAACTACCGGGTCGACGACCTCGACCGGATGCTCGACCAGCTGCGGGCTGCGGGCGTCGAGGTGGTCGATCGGGTGGAGGACTCCGAGTTCGGCCGGTTCGGATGGGCGGTCGATCCCGAGGGGAACCGGTTCGAGCTGTGGCAGCCGGCGCCCGGGCTGTAGACCTGAAGCCGGTCGGCCGCTCCTTCTTTCGCCGGCCCTCGCCGGTGGTCGCCCCCGATCTGCTCGGGCGACTCCTGGTTCGGCGGCTGCCGGAGGTCACGTTGGTCGGCCGCATCGTGGAGTGCGAGGCCTATCAAGAGGACGACCCCGCCAGCCACTCCTTCCGTGGCCTGACCAACCGGACGGAGGTCATGTTCGGCCGGCCCGGGCGCCTGTACGTGTACTTCACCTACGGCATGCATTACTGCATGAACGTGGTCACGGGAGCCGACGGCGAGGGCAGCGCCGTCCTGCTGCGGGCCGTCGAGCCACGGGAGGGACTGGACTGGATGCGAGATCGACGGGGGATCGGGGACGTCCGCTCGCTGTGCCGGGGCCCCGCCCGGCTCACCCAGGCCTACGGCATCGGCCGGCAGGACAACGGGATGGACCTGGTGGACGGGCACGACCTGTTCGTCGCGGCGGGTCGCCCAATCCCGGGCGAGAGCGTCGGGGCTGGTCCTCGAGTGGGGATTCGCGTGGCCACCGATCGGCCGTGGCGCTTCTTCGAGATCGGGAGCCCGTTCGTGTCGGCCGCGTCCAGGGTTCGCGCCGCCGGGTCAGGGCGACGGCGAGGGCGAGGGTGAGGGGCTCGGGCTTGGAGACGGCGTTGGAGACGGAGGCGGCGTGCTCTCGGTGGGCGCGGGGCTCGGACTCGGCGACGGCTCCGGTGTCGGCGCACCCGAGGCCACGTGAATGGTGACGATGGT
This sequence comes from Actinomycetota bacterium, assembly GCA_044870295.1. Taxonomy (GTDB): domain Bacteria; phylum Actinomycetota; class UBA4738; order UBA4738; family UBA4738; genus AC-52. The sequence goes on along the minus strand of JBIOYQ010000108.1, from coordinate 4,230 downwards.
GCGCTGCAACGCCTGCGTACCGGCGGGGGGATCCTGCGATGCGACCACGCCGGCCGCTCCCGGGACGTCGTCCACCGTGACGTAGACCTGGAACGCGTAGCTCTTCAACAGCGCCACGGCCTGCTCTTCGGACATCCCGACCACCGACGGGACGGGGATGACCTGCGGACCGCTCGGCTCATTGCACCGGTATGAGGGCTGCGTCCCGTCGAAGAACGTGATCACCCGGATGTCCTCGGGCAGGGTCCACGAGTTGGGCAGGCACCACCGGGTCACGTCGACCGCCACGTTCACGAATTGGAAGCTGGGACGCTTGAAGTTCTTCACGGGCTCGTCCCGCAGCGCGTTGACCATGAACGCATGCCAGATCTCGGCCGGCCACCGCCCACCCAACACCTTGTCGAGCCGGGTCCGCGGCGCCACCATCCTGACCCGTCCCTGGGGGAACCCCACCCACACGGCGGCTACCAGCTGCGGCGTGAATCCGACGAACCACGCGTCGCTCCACTGCTGGGCGGTTCCAGTCTTCCCCGCGGCGGGCCGACCGATGTTGGCCTGGCTGCCGGTGCCGTACTGCACCACCTTCTGCAGGATCTGATCGACGGTCCATGCCACGCCGGCGTTGATGACCTGCTCCGGCTGCGGCTCGGCCTCGTAGATCAGGTTGCCGTCGGCATCGGTGATCCTAGTCACGGCCATGGGGTCGGCGTGCCTCCCCATGGTGGCCAGCGTCCCGTAGGCCGAGGCCATCTGCAGCGTGTCCACCTCGTTGGTTCCAAGGACGGCCGAGGGCACCGCCGACAAGTGGCGCCGGATGCCCATGTGGTGGGCCACGTCCACCACCGCTTGCGGCCCGACCTGCATGATGAGCTGGGCGTAGACGGTATTGACCGAGTTGATGGTGGCGTCCTCGAGCGTCATCGAACCGCCGCCCTCGCCGTCGTAGTTGTCGACCGGCCAGATGTTCGGGACGTAGCCGCGAGGGAGCCGGATGTCGATGTGGCCCGGCGCGGGATAGACCTGCATGGGGGAGATGCCTCGGTCCAGCGCAGCCACCAGGGCGAAGGGCTTGAACGACGAACCCGCGGACCTTCCCGTCGCACCGCCCGTGGCCAAGTTCAACTTGGCGAAGCGGTCCTTCTTCGAGAAGAAGTCGCGGCCTCCCACCATCGCCTTGATCGCTCCGGTGTTGGGGTCGATCACCGTCATCGCGCCGTGGGGATCGGTCTTGTAGATCAGGATGCTGTTGACCGCCTTCTCCGCCTCGCGCTGGAGCTTCAGGTCGACCGTGGTGGTGATGCGGAGGCCGCCCTCGAACAGCATCCGGTAGCGGTCCTCGTAGGTCGCCCCGAACTCCTCGTTCGAGAGGAACCACCGCTTCACGTAGTCGACGAAGTACGGGGCCGGGTATCGTCCGGTGTCCTCGTACACGTCGAGCCGGAGATCCTCCTCCCTCGCCGCTTGGTACTGCCCCCGGTCGATCATCCGCAGCGTGAGCATCCTGCCCAGCACGTAGTCGCGCCGCTGCTTCGCCAGCGCAGGGTGGAAGGCGGGATCGTAGACGGTGGGTGAGCGGATCAGTCCGGCCAGCGTCGCGCTTTGGCCGAGGTCCAGTTTCGACGCCGGTATGGAGAAGTACGTCTTCGCTGCGGCCTGGATCCCGTAGGCGCCGTGCCCGAAGTACACGGTGTTCAGGTACAGGGCCAGGATCTGGGCCTTCGTATAGCTGTCCTCCAGCGCCCACGCCGTCTCCGCCTCTCGGATCTTCCGCAGCAGCGTCCGCTCGTCCGTCCCGATGGTGTTCTTCACCAGCTGCTCGGTGATCGTCGATCCGCCCTGCACCACGCGTCCCTGTTCGGCGTTGGCCAGCGTCGCTCGGATGACGGCCTTCGCATCCACCCCGTGGTGCTGCCAGAAGCGCTCGTCCTCGGCGGCGACCACGGCCTGTCGGGCGGCGTAGGGGATGTCCTTGAACGGGATCAGCGTACGGTTCTCGCCCGCGTGCAGCACCGTGATCAGGCGCCCGTTGGCGTCGAAGATCATCGAATTCTGGGGAAGGGGCGGCAGCGTAGGTTTGGCCTCGGGGAGGTGTGGCGTCGGCAGGGCGCAGCCGGCCGCCATCAGCAGCAGCGCCAGGCCGGCGGCGGCCGTGCGGAGTCGAGGTGGGAAGGCGCTCATCTGTCCCAAGATTCATCGACACCGCGGCTGAGGAAGTGCAGTGAGTCGCCCCTGTTAGCATCCGGGCATGTCCAGGGTCCTCGACCCCTCCGAGCAGCTGAAGTACCTGGTCAGGAACGCGGCCGAGGTCATCCCCGAGCGGGAGCTGGCCGCCAAGCTGGAGCGGTCGGCGCGGGAAGGCCGGCCCCTCCGGGTGAAGCTGGGCCTGGACCCCACGGCCGGCGACGTCACACTGGGCTGGGCGGTGGTCCTGCGGAAGCTCCGGGAGTTCCAGGACCTGGGCCACACCGCCGTCCTGATCGTCGGGGACTTCACCGGCCGGGTCGGCGACCCTTCCGGCAAGTCGGAGACCCGCCCGCGGCTGTCGAAGGAGGACGTGGAGGCGAACGGCCAACGGGTCCTCGGTCAGTTCGACAAGATCCTGTCCAGGGAGCGACTGGAGATCCGCTACAACTCCGAGTGGCTCGAGCCCATGTCCATGGAGGATGTCCTCCGGATGACGTCGCTCTACACCGTGGCGCGGATACTGGAGCGCGACGACTTCGCGAAGCGGTTCGCCGAGCAGCGGCCCATCTCCGTCATGGAGTTCCTCTATCCACTCCTCCAGGCGATGGACTCGGTCAACGTGCAGGCCGACGTGGAGCTCGGGGGGAACGACCAGAAGTTCAACCTGCTGGTGGGCCGGGAGTTGCAGAAGGACTACGGCCAGGAGCAGCAGATCGTGTTCACCATGCCGTTGCTGGTCGGGCTGGACGGCACCAGGGTCATGGGCCAGTCGCTGGGCAACTACGTCGGGATCGACGAGCCGCCCGAGGAGATGTTCGGCAAGCTCATGCGCGTCCCCGACGGGCTGATCGGGCAGTACCTCGAGCTGTGCACCGGCTTGGCGCCGGCGGAGGTCGAACGCATCGAGCGAGAGATGGGTCATGGGACCCTCCGGCCCGACCTGGCCAAGCGGCGCATGGCGGCGGAGGTCGTCTCCCTCTACCACGGTCCCCAGGCCGCCTCGGCCGCCGAGGAGCGGTTCGACAGGGTCTTCAAGCAGCACGAGCTCCCGCGGGAGATACCCGAGGTCCCGATCCCGCCCCCTGTGGCGGCGGAGGAGAAGGTCTGGCTGCCTCGGTTGCTGGCCGCGCTGGGCTTGGTTTCCTCCAATTCGGAAGGCCGGCGACAGGTCGAGCAGGGGGGCGTCCGGATCAATGGGGAGGCGGTGACGGACCCGGATCGTGAACTCTCGGTGGCGGACCTTCCCGGCGCCGTCCTGCAGGTCGGGCGTCGAAAGTTTGTTCGGATCGCCAAAATCCAGTAAAATTGATTGGTTCGTTCCTCCGGGGGCTGCGAGGGATGTCTGCACTGTTTGACGCGGCCTTTCGGCGGGGCGTACCATGTGTGGGCTCCCAGGACTCCCTGGGAGAAGAGGGATCCCGGATGGGAGCCATCTTCCTGACAACGAAAGACGGGAAGGAGCGCGCCTGACGTAGTCCGATCGAGAGACCGGACCTCGTCGGGGCCGCCGGCCGAGCCGGCGGCCTTCTTGCTGCCTCGAGGAGTGGGGAGACGGCCACCCAACCGGGCGAGCTCGCACCTTGAGAACTGAACAGTGTGCCAAAAGCCAGTGCACTCCCGTCATGAGATGCCGGGCGCTCATCAAGTGTCCCGGGTTCGAATGACGAGGATTCGTACTAGAAGCAAATCCGGACGGATCAAACCGCCCGGATCGAACACTCTACGGAGAGTTTGATCCTGGCTCAGGACGAACGCTGGCGGCGTGCTTAACACATGCAAGTCGAGCGATCGGCCTTGGAGGGGTAACCCTCCTTGGTACGGAGCGGCGAACGGGTGAGTAACACGTGGGCAACCTGCCCCAGGCTCTGGAACAACCCCCGGAAACGGGGGCTAATGCCGGATATTCTCGGAACCCCGCATGAGGATCCGAGGAAAGGGTTACCGGCCTGGGATGGGCCCGCGGCCTATCAGCTTGTTGGTGGGGTAATGGCCTACCAAGGCGACGACGGGTAGCTGGCGTGAGAGCGCGGCCAGCCACACTGGGAC
>JBIOYQ010000107.1:0-8396 GCA_044870295.1 Actinomycetota bacterium | reverse complement strand
TCGGCGGCGAGGCACGATCCCCGTCCGGTCCTGAACGTGGACCTTGCTCCGACGTTCGCCGAAGCTGCCGGGGTCGCCGCGCCTGGGGCCGAGGGCCGGAGCTTGCTGCCGCTGCTCCGCGGTGACGCTCCGGGATGGCGGTCGGACTTCCTGATCGAATCCGAGCGGTACTCGCACGTGCCGAGCTACTGCGCGGTCCGGGACGAACACCACCTGTACGTGGTGTACGACACGGGGGAGGAGGAGCTGTACGACCTCTCCCGCGATCCCTTCGAGCTGCAGAACGCGGCGGCCGATCCGGCGCTGGCAGCCATCCGGTCGCGGCTGCGGACCCGGCTGCGGGAGCTGTGCTCGCACCCACCGCCGGGGCTCACCTCGCTGCCCTGACCCTCGTCTTGACAGGTTTCGAGTGTCAGAGGTACCGTGCACAATGATCGAACATACGTTCGATTCCGGGCTGGGACTCAGGGACCCGGGCAACCCATCGGGCAGGTGAAGAGGCCGGTGAGCAAGCGTTACGACGAGGCCGTGACGGTGGAACGGGACGCCGGGATGCCCTGCGCCTTCGTGTGGCGAGGCCGGCGGTACGTGGTCCGGGACGTCATCGGGCGATGGCTGATCGAAGGACGGTGGTGGGAAGACGGCAGGGACCGGGAGTACTGGCGGGTCGAGGCCCGGACCGGGGCGGTGGTCGACCTGTACCAGGATCGGCGGGCCGGGCGGTGGCACCTGGAGCGGCTGTGGGACTGACGCTACCCCACGCTACCGACGCGATCCCAGCCCTCCGGCAGGACCGGGATCGGCCAGGATGGATCGGGCCGCCATCCCGACCAGTCCGCGTCGAAGGGAGGCTCCCGGTCCAGCACGCGCCGCGCCGCCTGTTCGCCCTCGGCCCGGAAGCCCGCTGCCTCTTCCACCGTGAAGATGCCCAGCCGCACGGCCTCGGCCAGCTCCTCTTCGTCCTTCCACGTCCACGTCGACCGGTCGGCCGGCACCAGCACGTCCAGACAGTGATCGACGAAGTCGTAGCAACGATCGTCCCGCCCCATGGGTGTCTCCAGGTTCACGTACCACCCCTCGAAGGCCCCGTCCTCCCGCCACATCGCCAGGACGACGTGCTGGGTGTTCGGCCATGCGAACGACAGGACTCCTCTCGAGAACGTGCGATCGGCCAAGCTCCACCGGTCCACGTACAACCGCAGCTCGCGCTGGTGGCGATCCACCGCGTACTTCATCGTCGTCCCCGCCGGGATCCAGAACCGCCGTTGATCCGGATCGTCCTGCACCACCACCGCGGGCGTGGCCGACCACACCCGGCCGTCCCAGACCTCGCGCACGGCCACCTGATCGCCCGGCTTCCACACTCCCGTTCCCATCGGAGGTCAGGGTAGACGGTGCGATCGCATGGCCGAACACCTCCCCTCCTTCGTCCATCTGAACGTCCGGTCCTACTTCTCCATGAAGGACGGGGCGTTCTCACCCGAGGACGTGGTCCTCCGCGCCGCGCAACTCGGCATGCCCGCCGTGGCGCTCACCGACCGGGACGGGTTGTACGGGGCGGCGCGATTCGCCGACGCCTGCCGGCACGTGGGGGTCCGGCCGATCCTCGGCGCGACCCTCACCGTACGAGGCGTCCGTGGAGATCGGCTCGTGGTCCTCTTGGCCAAGGACGCCACGGGATACGGGAACCTGTGCCGGCTGATCACCACGGCGCAGATGACGGGGGAGCGAGGCGATCCCGCCCTCACGGCCGGCCAGGTCTGTGAGCGCGCAGCTGGACTGGTGTGCCTGATCGGTCCCGGATCGGAGCCCGGCACGCTGGCTGCGGCAGGTCGGTTCGACGCCGCGGCCGCCGCCATCCGGCCGTACCGAGAGGCCTTCGGCGACGACGTCTTCGTCGAGGTGCAGCACCGTCTCCAGCCGGACAGCACCACCGAGGTTCGCCGGCTGCTCCGTCTGGCAGCCGAGGCCAGCGCCCCGGCAGTGGCCACAAACGGCGTGCGGTATCTGGTGCCGGAGGATGCGTTCTTGGCCGACGTCCTGGAGTGCATGCGGGAGATCGTGCCGATCGCCTCCCATCACGTCAGCCGCGCCAATGCCGAGGGCTACCTGAAGCCGGCCGCCTCGATGCGCGAGCTGTTCGCCGAGGCGCCCGAGCTGTGCGACCGAACGCTGGAGATCGCCGATCGGTGCCGGTTCGACCTCGGGCTGCGGCAGGTCCACTTCCCTCGGTTCCCCGCGCCCAGGGGGCGCAGCGCCGGCTCGGTGCTGGCCGAGCGATGCTGGCGCGGGCTCGACGATCGCGGCATGCGACCGACCCGAGAGGTCCGAGACCGCCTCGACCACGAGCTGGCGCTGATCCAGACCATGGGGTACGCCGGTTACTTCCTCACGGTCGCCGACATCTGCGCGGACATCCGGGCCATGGGCATCCGCACGGCATGCCGCGGCTCGGCGGCGGGATCGCTGGTCTGCTACCTCACACGGGTCTCCGACGTCGACCCCATCGCCCACGGCCTGCTGTTCGAGCGGTTCATCAACCCCCTCCGGGACGAGCTGCCCGACATCGACATCGACGTTGAGTCGGCGCGGCGGAAGGACGTGTACGACGCGGTACTGGCCCGTCACGGCGACGACCGGTGCGCCTGCGTGAACATGGTCGACACCTATCGGGCCAGGGGAGCGATCCGGGAGGTCGGCAAGGCGCTCGGCCTCCCCGAGGGAGAGGTCGACCTGGCGGCCAAGGCCTTCCCGCACATCGGTGCCCATCACGTCCGCGAGGCCATGGCCAAGCTCCCCGAGCTCGAAGGGCTGAACCTCGACGCCGGCCAGCTCGACACGCTGTTCCGGGTGGTGGAGCGGTTGAACGGCTTCCCCCGGCACCTGGCGCTGCACCCCAGCGGCATCGTGCTGTCCGGCCACGACCTCCCGGACCGCGTTCCCCTGGAGCGGTCGTTCGAGGGCTACCGCATGGTCCAGGCCGACAAGGACGACGTCGAGCTGCTGGGACTCCTCAAGCTGGACGTCCTCGGCGTGCGGATGCTCTCCGCCATGCGCCACGCCCTGGACGAGATCGCCCGAACGGAAGGGGAGAAGGTCGACCTCGACGCCATCCCCGCGGAGGATCCGAAGACCTTCGAGCTGATCCGGTCATCGGACACCATCGGATGCTTCCAGATCGAGTCGCCGGGCCAGCGAGAGCTGCTCCAGAAGTTCCAGCCCACGGCGTGGTCGGACCTGATCATCGACATCTCCTTGTTCCGACCGGGTCCGGTGAAGTCGGACATGATCACGCCGTTCCTGAACCGCCGACACGGCGCCGAGCCCGTCTCCTATCCGCACCAGCTGCTGACGGCGGCGCTTCAGGAGAGCCACGGCGTGGTCGTCTACCACGAGCAGGTCATGAAGGTGCTCGCAGCGGCGGCCGGCTACGACCTCTCGGAGTGCGACCGGATCCGACGCCACCTGGCGGACGACCTCGAGGTCGATCGCATCGGGCCCGACTTCCTGCGGCGAGCCACGGCCCGGGGGATCCCCCAGGCGGTGGCGGAGAAGATCTGGCACGACGTGCTGCAGTTCGCCTCGTTCGGGTTCTGCAAGGCTCACGCCGCCGCGTTCGCCGTGCCCACGTACCAGTCCGCGTGGCTCAAGGCCCACTATCCGGCGCACTTCCTGGCCGGGGTCCTCACCCACGAGCCGGGCATGTATCCCCGGCGATTGATCCTGGAGGACGCCCGGCATCACGACATCCAGGTCCTCCCGCTCGACATCAACCGCTCCGAGCCCGAGTACACAGTCGAAGCGATTCCCGGCTCTGAGGTCGTCGCACCGAACAGGTGCGGGATCCGGCTCGGGTTGAAGGACGTGCACGGGATCTCGGATGCCGAGATCGACTCGATCCTCCAGGCGCGGTCGGACCGATCGTTCGCGAACGTGGGCGACGTACTCCGGCGGACCACCCTGACCCGGCCGGTGGCCGAGGCACTCGCCCACGCCGGCGCGTTCGACGGGCTGGCCGGGGGACGGGGGACTCGGCGCGACCGCGTCTACGTCGCCATGACCGCCGAGGCTCCCAAGGAAGGTGAGCAGGCCACCCTTCCACTGACGGAGCCACCGTCGTGGGGCCTCACGGAGTATTCGGCGTCGGAGCGGGTCAAGGCGGAGCTCGAAGTGATCGGGATGGACGCCTCACGCCACCTGATGGAGTTCTACCGCCCGCTGCTGCAGGACCTCGGCGTCACCCCGGCCGGGCGGCTGGGAGATCTGAAGGGCGACCGGTGGCTGATGGTGGCCGGAGTGAAGGTGGCGTCCCAGACCCCGGCCGTCCGCAGCGGCCAGCGCATCATCTTCCTCACGCTGGACGACGGCACCGGCCTGGCCGACGTGACCGTGTTCGAACGGGTCCAGCCCTGGTGCGCCAAGGCCATCTTCCACGGCTTCGTGCTCGTCGTCTGGGGAAGGCTCCGCCGAACCGGCGTGCGGGGCGCCAGCCTGGTGGCGGAGCGGGTCTGGGACCTCACGACCCTGTCCGCGGCGAAGAAGGCGGGGCGCCTGTCCGAGGTACTCGGCCACGGTGGGCCCAGAGCGCCCGACCCCTTCCGTGTCGGAGGAGCGCCACGACCTCGGGACGCTGGTGCCGCCCCCGCACGGGATCGCCGCACCACCCGTCCGAAAGGTCTGGCATTCCAGCGGCGGCTCCGCGGGACGCTGATCCCTCCGTCATGATGAGGCGCGTGACGGCCGCCCGCCCCGACGAACCGATCCTCCATGTCGACCTCGACGCGTTCTACGCATCGGTCGAGGTGTTGAAAGACCCCTCGCTCGCGGGCAAGCCCGTGGTGGTGGGAAGCGCGGGGCCGCGCGGGGTGGTGATGTCCGCGTCGTACGCCGCCAGGGCCCGAGGCCTGCACTCTGCCATGCCCAGCATGCGGGCCAGGCGACTGTGCCCAGAGGCCGTGTTCGTCCCGCCGGACTTCGACGCCTACCGCGCCTACTCGAATCGATTCCGCGAGATCCTGCTGGCACACAGTCCGTCGGTCGAGCCGATCTCACTCGACGAGGCTTTCCTCGACGTGAGCGGCGCCACGCTGCTGTTCGGTCCGCCGCCCGTCGTCGCCGAGCGCATCCGCTCGGCCATCCGGGAGGAGCTGGCGCTGATCGCGTCGGTGGGCGTGGGGCCGAACAAGCTGGTGGCGAAGCTGGCGTCCACTCGAGCCAAACCCGACGGCCTGGTGGTGGTCAAGGCCGGCGAGGTGACGGAGTTCCTCCATCCGCTGCCGGTCGGCGCGCTGTGGGGGATCGGGGAGAAGACCGCCGAGGTGCTGGGCCGGCTCGGCATCCGGATGGTCGCCGATCTGGCCCGCACGCCGTCCGCCATCCTCGAGCGCGTGTTGGGGGAGGGCCACGCTCGCGACCTGCTGGTCCTGGCCCACGGCCGTGACGATCGTGTGGTGGTCCCCTGGGAGGCGGCGAAATCCGTCAGCCACGAAGAGACCTATCCACGGGACCTGGACGACCCCGACGAGGTCCTCCGCGAGATCCTTTCGCTGTCGCACCGAGTGGCCGCGCGGCTCCGGGCCGACGGCTACCGTGCTCGGACGGTCACCCTCAAGCTGCGCCTCCCGAGCTTCTCCACGCTGACACGCTCCAGGACCCTTTCATCGGCCACGGACACCGGCGCCGATCTCTACCGCGTAGCGCGTGACCTGCTGCTTCGCCTCCCACCGGGCCGACGACGGTTCCGCCTGATCGGCGTGGCCGCCACCGGCCTGGAGCCCTCCGGGGTCCAGCAGGTGGCCCTGGTCCGCGAGGGCCGGTGGGGGGACGCCGAGCGGGCGCTGGACCGGGTCGAGCGCCGGTTCGGCCGGGGGGCGGCGCTCCCCGCCGCGCTGCTGACGCCCGGCGCGCGCGGGACCCGGTCGCGCCCGCCGTTGATTCCGGGCTCAGGTGGGAATAGAGGAGTGACGAAGCCATTCCTATAATGGCGATAGGGTCTTTTGGAAAGGGTTCCATGCCGCTGACACCGCACGAACAGCGCATCCTCGAAGAGATCGAGCGCCGGCTCGCCGAGGAGGATCCGCGGCTGGTCGAGAGCGTCTCCAAAGCCACGGTCGCGGCACATGCCCTCCGCCGAATTCGATGGGGACTGGCGGGGTTCGTCATCGGCTTCGTGTTGCTGCTGTTGTTCGTGGCGAGTATCTGGCTGGCCCTGGCCGGGTTCGCGCTGATGCTCGCGTCGGGTCTGGTCGTGTATCACCATCTCCGTCGCATGGGGAAGGATCAACTCCGGTCGCACGGCCAGCAGGGCGGCCACTTCTCGATCACCGCCGCGTTGGCGCGGCTGGCGGAACGCCTTCGTCGACCTCGCGGCTCCACGTAGCCTGCGAACGCGTTCCACCCGATCCAACCTCACCCGTCACTTCGATGCGATCGCGTTTCCATTCGTCCTGCTCGGCGCGTCGCCTTGCATCGTGACGCTCGGTTGTTCTACAACATAGCCCGCCTTCCCCTCCGGCGTGGCCCTCTTGCGGGGGGCAACGGCCGGCCCGGGCCGAACCGAGGCAAGGAGCAGCGTTGGAGGGATTCACCGCCCATCAGGCTTCGCGTTTCACCGGTTGCACCGCGCGACAACTTCGGTACTGGGACCAGATCTCCCTCGTCCGGCCCTCCGTGCAACAGACGGGCGGCCGGCCCGGCGTCCCGCGCCTGTACTCCTTCCGCGACCTCGTCGCTCTGAAGGTCGTGAAGTCACTCTTGGATGGTGGGATGTCGCTGCAGCGAGTCCGGCGAGCCTGGGATTACCTCAACAAGAAGGCCCGCCTCGACGACCATCTCGCCGAGGTGAAGCTGGTGACCGACGGGAAGTCCATCTTCAAGGTGGTCAGGCGGGAGGGTGAGGTCCTGGACGCGCTGCGCCAGGGACAGATGGCCTTCTTCGTCGCCATCGACGAATGCGCCCGGCAAGTCTCGGGCGAGGTCGCCGAGTTCCGCCGTGACCGCGACCAGTTCCTCAGAGCCTTGCGAGATGCCAGCCGGGAGGCCCGGCTGGGGGTGTAGCCCTGCCTTACCCGGTCGCCCAGCGGACCAGCGACGAACGATCCACCCAGAACCATCCCAGGGCCCGCCGGCCGAACGATCGCGACCGCCGGATGAGGCGGAGTGTCTGCCGCAGCGTGGCCATCGCTTCCTTCGCTTGCTGGTCCGAGATCTCCCGGTCGGAATAGGCGGCGCGGCCCGTCAGCCCGGTCAGGCGGTCGAACCGGCCGTCCAGTCCGGGGACGCGTTCGATCAGGCGGGTGCGGTACTCCCACAGGGTTTCGGCCTGGTTGCGCCCCAGCCCCAGGTCGCGTGCCTGGCCGGCCAGGACCTGGTACGCAGCCAGCACGCGTTCTGCAGGAGCCCTGGCTCGTCGGAGCGCCAGCCTCCGGCGCACGGCCTTGGTCACCGGGATGGCCGCCAGGATCACCAGGGCCAGGAGGAACGCCACCTGCCCGGCCAACACCTTCCAGCTGGTGGGGCGGTGGATCGGCGTGGAGCCTCCGGACCGCGACGTGGATGATTCGTCCCTGCCTCGGCCTCCTGTGGGCTCTCCGTTCTGGTTCTCCGATCCCAGGCACACGTCCCCGAACCGCCTCGACACGCCCTGCGGGCACTCGGTCGACGGGCCCGACGGGGGCGGCAGAGGGAGCGGGGGGAAGTCGAACAGCGAGGTGGCCGGATTGCGCCGGGTCGGCGTCGGCTCGAACATCAACCAGCCGTACTTCGGGAACAGGACCTCGACCCATGCGTGGGCGTCGTCGGTGGTGACCTGGTACGTGTTCTTCGTCGGGGTGGTGTGGCCGGGGGTGAAGCCCACCGCGACCCGCGCGGGGATACCGAGCGCCCGAAGCATCACGGCCATGGTCCCGGCGAACTGCTCGCAGTAGCCAGCCTTGGATCGGAACAGGAAGTACTCCATGTGGTTCACGTCGTGGCCCGCCGGGGCGTTGATGTCGTAGCGGAACTGCTGTCGGAACCAGTTCTGGAGCGCCCGGACCTTCTCGTACGGCTCGGGCAGGTGGTCGGTGAGCTTGTGGGCCAGGGTCCGGATGCTCTGCGGGATGGGCGGGAGCTGCAGGTACGGGCTGGCCTCGTCCGAGTCGACCGACCTCACCGAGTCCAGGAGGTCCTTCGTCGGTGTCACGATCTTCGACTGCACGGTGTAGCTGAAGCCGGTGGTCGTGCGGTCCGGCGAGCCGAGCATGCTCGTGGCCGGGTCGTAGCGGAGGGTGGTGTCGGCGGTCAGCGACACGGGGTCGTACGCGGCGGGGAGCAGGATCTGCGAGAGGTCCTGGAAGTGGTACACCTGGTTCACGACCTTGTAGGGGACCCCGGTGACGTCCAAGGGCGGGTCGGAC
>JBIOYQ010000106.1:0-9998 GCA_044870295.1 Actinomycetota bacterium | reverse complement strand
CCGCACCTCGGCACCGTCGCCGATGACCTGGTGAAGCTGCTCGGCGTCCAGGCAGGCCAGCGCGTGTTGGATCTGGGGACCGGAACCGGCGTGGGAGCCCGGGCGGCCGCTCGGATCGCGGGCTCCGACGGCCTCGTGGTCGGAGTCGATCCCGCCCCGGGCATGCTGCTGGTGGCCCAGCGGCAGGGAGGAGCCGGCTACACGGCGGGAACGACCATCGACCTCCCGTTCCGGAACGAGACGTTCGACCACGTCCTGGGCAACTTCGTCATCTCGTTCTTCGGGAACATCCAGACGGCGCTGTTCGACGTGATGCGGGTGCTGCGGCGGGGTGGCCGCGTGGCGTTCAGCGCGTGGGGCGAGGGCGACCAGCAGGACGAGTTCCGGCGGACGTGGCGGAGCATCGCCGAGGAGTTCGCCGAACGGGAGGTCCTGACCGACGCGCAGAACCAGGCCGTCCCTGGCGAGGAGCGGTTCTCCGACCGCGCGGTCCTGAAGCAGACCCTCCACGATGCCGGCGTGCGCGACATCTGGACCGAGGTCCGCCAGTACCGGTTCGAGATGTCACGCGAGGACTGGCTGGCCGGCCGCGACATCACGCCGCTCGGCCGGTTCCTCCGGCAGATGCTCGGCGACGAGCTGTGGCAGACGTTTCGCGGCCGGGTCGATCAGACGTTCGCCGAGCGGTTTCCGGCCCGTATCAACGACCTCCGCGAGGTGAACCTCGCGGTCGGCCACAAGCCGTAAGCGCAGAGGCCTAGCTCCAGAACTCGTCGACAGCGTACAGGTCGCCCGCGTGTCCCCAGAATTCCGTGACCTTGCCGCTCGAGACGTGGAAGACGTGGACCTGGTTGTCATGGATGGACTTGCCCTCGCGCTCACCGTGCGCTGTGGCAAGGACGACCGCGTGCTCGTCGTCGGCCAGGACGTCGTGGATGTCGAGGCCGAAGGTCCCTCCGGACAACGCGGCGACCTTTCCGAACAGGCCGAAGACCTGGTCCTTGCCCTTGTGATCGCCGGCGATCGGGTTGCGTCCAGGCGTGTGCCATACGATGTCGTCGGCGAACAGCTCGTTCAGCGTCTGGAGGTCCCCCTTGGCGAAGGCCTCGTACCCCCTACGAACGAGCTCTTCGTTCGGGTGTGCCATGGCTGCTCCCCTTTCCCTCGGGCGAATCACGATTATCGGCAGCTGCCCGTGACGATTGCAATGGGGGTCAGTCGTGCATGAGCACGCTTAGCCCAACTTCAGCACGCGGAACGCCTCGGCATGCTGCACCCCGATCTTCCGGCCGCTCTCCTCGGCCTCCTTGGGCAGCCATTCCTTGAAGAAGCCGAGCATGTCGCCCTCCACCTGGCTGCGGTGCTCGGCCAGTGCGGCCAGCTTCACGTCCATGTAGCCGGTCACGTCCTGGCGATGGTTCGGCTCGTTGGTCCAGCCCAACCAAACCTCGGGCACACTCCACACGGACAAGCCTTCGGCGAGCTGCTCGGTGAAGAAGTGCGGGTTGCCCGCACCGGGAAAAACCGCATCGAGCGTGGTGGCTCCGGCCGTGCGATGGTCAGCGTGATTGAAGTAGTCGAAGGACTGTTCCGAGTTGCCATTCGAATTACCGAAGAACCACGCCGTCGGATCGCACGACAGCACGATGGTGGGCCGGATCTCCCGGATCGTCCGCACGATCTCCGCCCGGACGTCCTGCGTGTTCTCCAACTCGCCGTCGTGGGTGTCCAAGACGCGGGTGCCGGCAAGACCGAGCACGACCGCGGCGGCCGCGGTCTCCTCCTTCCGAATCCGGGCCAGCTCGACGCGATCCTGGTTCGGATCCTCCGAGCCCCGATCCCCGTTGGTCAGGACGAGCAGGTGGACCTCACGGCCTTCCTTCGCCCACCGGGCCAGCGTGCCGCCCGCGGAGATCTCGGCGTCGTCCGGGTGGGCGAAGACCGCGAGGACGGGGCCGTCAGGCACGCCTTCGCGTTGGTCGCTTCGCCTGGCGCGCGCGCTGCCGGGCGGGGCGGGCGGCCTGGTCCTCGATGTACCGAAGGATGGTGCGGGCCGGCGAGCCTGTGGCGCCCTTGGGCCAGTACTCGCCCGGCTGCTCGGCGAACGCGGTCCCCGCCACGTCGAGGTGAGCCCAGGGCACGTCGCCCACGAACTCCTTGAGGAACAGCGCTGCGGTGATGGCGCCGCCCCACCGGATGCCGATGTTCTTCACGTCTGCCACGGTCGACTCGATGTGCCGACGGTAGTCCGTCCACAGCGGCAGCTCCCACCCCGGCTCACCTTCGGCCTCACCCGCCGCCAGGAGTTCGCGGATGAGCTGGCGGTCGCTCCCCATGACGGCCCAGACGTCGATGCCGAGCGCCACCATGGCCGCGCCCGTCAGCGTGGCGGAGTCGATGATCACGCGCGGCTTCTTCTCCGCGAGATAGGCGAGGGCGTCGGCCAGGATCAGGCGACCCTCCGCGTCGGTGTTCAGCACCTCCGAGGTCTTTCCGCCGCGATGCCGCAGCACGTCACCGGGGCGGATGGCCGACCCGCCGGGGAGGTTCTCCGCGGAGGGGATGGCCGCGATCACGTCCACCTTCGGCTTCAGCTGGGCCACCGCGCGCATGGTGGCCAGCGCGGCGGCCGCGCCGCCCATGTCGGCCTTCATCCACTCCATGGCCTCGGCGGGCTTGATGGACAGACCGCCCGAGTCGAACGTGACGCCCTTGCCCGTGATGGCGATCGGCGCGCCCGCGCTGCGGCCGCCTCCCTTGTACGTCAGCTCGATCAACCGGGGTTCGTTCACGCTGCCCGCGCCGACCCCGAGGATCCCGCCGAACCCGCCCCGGCTGAGCTCGCCCTTCGTCCAGACCTTCGCCGTCAACCCGAGCTGACGGGCGAACGTCTTGGCCTGGTCGGCCAGGTAGGACGGCGTGGCGTCGAGGGCCGGCGTGTTCACCAGGTCGCGGGCCCAGTTGCTGGCGTCGCCGTAGACCTCGCCGCGAGAGAGCCCGGCCTTCAGGCCGTCCCGCTTCCCATCGGACAGCGCGATGACCCGCTTCAGACGGGACTTCTCCTTCGAGCCATCGTCCAATGGCTGGCTCTTGTAGCGATCGAAGCGGTACACGCCGAGCGCGACGCCCTCGGCGAACGCCTGCGCCGACTGCTCCCCGTTGCGTCCCACGCTGGCCAGCGTGCTGGCGACCGTGGCGAACTTCGCCCCCGACCGTGCCGCCTTCATGGCGGCCTTGCGAATCGCGCCCGGACCGGCCTGGTCGCGGGGACCCAGGCCCGCCAAAATCACGGATCCTGCGCGGATCTTCCCGAGCGAGGGGATCAGGAACGTCTCTCCGAGCTTGCCCCGCGCGCCGTGCGCCTTGAGGAGGTCGGACAGGTCCGTCTCCAACGCTCGGCCCACCGCGGCAACGCCGGGCCCGGGAACCCGGCCCTCGAACACGGGCAGGACCAGCAGATCAGCTTGGACGTCGGTGGGCGCGGCGGTCGAGACCTCGAACGTGGGCACGGCGATCCTCCTGTTTGAAGCGGGCCGACGCTCAGTCTAGCGGTCCGCGCTGGTAGCCTTGCCGGCCGTGGAGAGCCGCACGCTCACCCGCTTCGTCCACTTCTCGCCCGACGGCGTCCGCCGCGAGACCGTCTTCGAGACCGATCATCTCTGGTCGCAGATCCTGTGCTTCGAAGCTAACCAGACCCTCGGCCCGGTCATGGATCCGCAGAGCGACGCCATGTTCACGGTGGTGGCGGGCGAGGCGGTCTTCCTGGTGGACGGCGACCGCAAGCGGCTCAAGCAGTGGGGATCGGTCCTGGTGCCGGCGTCGGCCGAGGTGACCCTGACGAACGCGTCGGTGGATCCCCTGGTGGTGCTGCTGGTGGCCGCGCCGCCTCCGGCGCCGCGCGCGGTCTCCGGGTGAAGCAGCGGCTAGCGCGGCATCCGGGCGCGACGCCGTCCCAGCAGTCCTGACAGGAGCCCGTACGCCACCATCGCCGCCAGGAACGCGGGGATGCTCGCCCCATAGCGCGACCCGGCCAGCGGGTACGGCAGGTGCAGCCACGTGTGGAAGAGCGTTCGCATCCCGCTCGTCCACCATCCCAGGCTGGGCGGAACGCTCCAGCTCCACTGGTACATCAGGAAGCCGACGACCCACGCCACCATCGCCGCGACGTTGAACCGACGTGTCGCCGGCCGGCCGAGGCGCAGCCGAGATTCCGGAAACATCTCTGCCTGCGTCCATCCGAACCTTCGCACCAGGAAGTACTCGGACACGAAGACGCCGAACAACGGGACGAACACCGACCCCAGGAGGAACAGGAACGACTCGTAGGTCCCGACCGCGACCGACGCGCGGTGGCCCAGCCAGGCCGCCAGGGCCACCCCGGCGCCGGCGATCGCCAGGATCGCGCCTCGTTGCGGGATGCGTTCGGCCAGGTTCTGGCTGGACACCGCGGCGGAGTACACATCGGCGAAGGCCTCGTCGGTCTCCCCGACCAGCAACGCCAGCAGCACCACCCACCCTCCGGCCAGCCCGGCGATGGCGACGCCCAGATCGGCCGGCGTGGGGAACGGGACCAGCCTGGCCGAGGCGACCAGGAGTGCCCCGACCGCGTAGAACCACGCGTTGCCGATGGCGTATCCCCAGAAGGTGCCCGCCGCGGAGGACACGCCGCGCCGGGCAAACCGGTTGTAGTCGGCCACCAGGGGCAGCCAGGACACCGGCATGGCCACCACCAGGTCCACCGCCAGCCAGAAGCCGCCCGGGTACCCTCCCGCTCCCGCCCGGTGCCACACGGCGCCCAGGTCGGCCGTCGTGAGCAGCCGGATGGTGATCCACCCGGCCACACCCGCCACGACCCATGCGCCGAATCGCTCGAGCCATCGCCGCACCACCAGGATCGGGCCGCCCAGGGCGAGCGCCGTGCACACCACGGCCACCACCGCGAGCCACAGCCAGTACGACGAGAAGTGGAACAGCCGCTCCGACATCTGGTTCGCCACCTGGGCCATGGCCCAGAACTCGAACCCCGTCCATCCGATCAGCTGCGCGATGTTGAGCACCGAGGGGAGATACGAACCCTCCACACCCAGCACCGGCCGGAAGAGCACCATCCCCGGGACGCCCTCCCGCGCCCCGGCCAGCCCCACCAGGGCCAGTGGGATGCAACCGAGCACCGACCCCACGGCGATGGCCAGCAGCGCCCTGGGGAATCCCATGGCCGGGACCAGCAGCGCGCCGGTGAGCAGGACCAGCAACCCGATGGCCAGGTCCCCCCACAGGACCGCGAAGTCCCGGCCGGACAGCCTTCGATGCTCGGGCGGGACCGGGCGGATGCCCCACACCGGAGCCTCGCGCTCCAGGGCCCGCTCGAGCCGCTCGGTCACGGTGGCCATACGCGGTGCCTCCGCTATCCCGTTCGTTCCGCTCGATGCAGCACCACGGGTCGAGCCACTCCCTTGAGCTCGACCGGACCGACCTCCCGGAAGGAGATGCCGTCCGCGCTGGCCGCCTCCACGACGTCCTGGCTCACCAGGACCTCGCTCGGCCCGGCCCGGCTGGCGATGCGGGAGGCCACGTTCACGGTCCGCCCGAAGTAGTCGCCGTCGCGGAAGACCACCGGCCCGGCGTTCACGCCGACGTGGGCTTGGGGCAGCCCGGCCGCCGGCGCCTGCTCGACCATCTCGACGCCGCACATCACCGCCTGTCCCGGGTCGGGGAAGTGGAACATCACCCCGTCGCCCAGCCATTTCACCGGCCGGCCGCCGCGGCGCTGCGCCTCTCGCTGGACCAGGCCGGCCAGGCTCGCCGCCAGCTCGGCGGCGGCCTCGTCCCCCCGCTCCTCCGTCAGCCGCGTGTAGCCGGTCAGGTCGAGGAACGCGATCGCGGGCGGCTTCACCTCTCGCGTCCGCTCGATCCCGGCCTCCTCCATGGCGGCTTCGACGTGCTCCACGATGTGCTCGATCGTGTAGTGCTCGAAGTGCCGCTGGTAGATCCACAGGATCAGCTGCTGGATCACCGGGATGAGCTGCGTGCTCATCTCGGTGGCCAGCTCGCGCATCTGCATCTCGGTCATGCCCGACCGCAGCAACGGCAGCTCGACGTACGTGTGGTAGAAGTCCGGCTCCGCCTGCGCGATCCGGCGGAGGTTCTCCCCGTACACGCGCAGCACCCGTCCGATCACGGACGTCTCCAGCCCGAGCCCGAGCGCCAGCTGGGCCACGGGGAACATCGCGGCGTCGTCCTCCCGGACCAAGTCGTCCTCGGCGGGGTTCGGGAGCCCGATCGCCTCGTGGATCGCTTCGATCACGTCCATGGACAGGCCCCGCTCCGCGCTGAGCTGCCGGTACGTTCGGTCCGAATAGGCCGCCGGAACCGGGAACAACAGGTCCAGGAAGGAGAAGGACAGCCGGCCCGACGAGAGCAGCGAGGAGATGTCCTCCAGCGAGATCCCCGACCGCTCGAGCACGTCGGCGAACCGGACCCGTTGCACCCCGGCCGGGCGGAACGTCCCATCGGCCTCGGGGGCCACGATGCCGAGCTCCACCAGCCGGTGGATGCGTTCCGGCGTGGCGCCGCCGCGAGCGGCGAACTGCTCGGTGGTGAGAGCGTCCATGGGCGCCCATGCTAGCTTCACTGGCGCACGGCGAGCCCCGAGGGAGGCGCGGTATGGCGTACGAGCAACTCATCGTGGACGTGCAGGACTCGGTGGCCACCGTGCGCATGAACAATCCCGAACGACTCAACGCCCTGTCCGACGTGATGACCAGGGAGCTGATCGGCACGCTCGGGGACATGGGCGGCGATGCTTCGGTGCGGGCGATCGTGCTGACCGGCGAGGGCCGCGCGTTCTCGGCCGGGGCGGACCTGGCCGCGCTGCAGGAGCCCTACCTCTCTGGTCTGCGGCCGAAGCTGTCCCCGATCCTCCTCGACGGCTACAACAAGCTCATCCCGCTCCTGACCGACGGGCCCAAGCCCGTGATCGCCGCCGTCAACGGGGTGGCGGCCGGCGCCGGGGTGTCGGTGGCCCTGGCGTGCGACCTCCGGGTCGCCAGCGAGGCAGCCTCCTTCACCATGGCGTTCGTGAAGATCGGGCTGATCCCCGACTCGGGGGCGACGTACCTCCTGCCACGCACCGTGGGGATGGCAAAGGCGTTGGAGCTGGCGCTTCTGTCGGATCGGTTGGACGCGGCGGCGGCGGAGCGCGCCGGGCTGGTTCACCGGGTTGTGCCGGCCGACTCGCTGATGTCGGAGGCGCACGCCCTGGCCGCCCGACTCGCGGAAATGCCAACGGCCGCCATCGGGATGACCAAGCGGGCGTTCAACGAGGCGTCGCGGCTGTCGCTGTCGGAGGCCATGGATCGCGAGGCGGTTCTGCAAGACGAGGCCGCCGCCACGGACGACCACCTCGAGGGAGTCCTGGCCTTCCTGGAGAAGCGCCCGCCCACGTTCAAGGGGCACTGAGTTCGGCCTCATCCGACCGCCTTGCGAATGCTCATCCACCCGCAGATTGGACGATGAAACGTACAACCGGCGCCCTTCTCTCTGGCGAGGGGCTCACCGCCCAGGGATTGACTAGATAGTTCGGACTAGCTATGCTGCTTGGAGGAGCTTCGCAGCCTGAATCAGGCGCTCATCCCCGGGGGGTCGCTTCTTGGATCACCCGGCGGAGGCCCCGGGCAGGCCCGCGTCCGGGGCCTCCTTCCATCCCGGTGACACTCGCGATTGTCCGCATGCATCCATGGGTTGCTGCCCTGCTGAGCGCCGCTTACGCTCGCCTCACCACGTCCAGAAGGCAGCGCGATGGGGACCGAGGAGAACCGGCAGACGGTCGAACGGCTCTGGCAGCTCATGGAGAAGCAGGACTGGAGTGCCGCCGGCTCCTTGCTCCACGACGACTTCGTCCAGGAATGGCCGCAGTCGGGGGAACGCATCCGAGGCCGCGACAACGCCATGGCGATCAACCAGAACTACCCGGGTTTTCCCACCTCGACGGTGGGCCGGATCCTGGCGGCCGGCGACCTCGTTACCTCCGAGGTCGTGCTCGACTACGGCGGCCAGGTCTATCAGGGCGTCAGCATCTTCGAGTTCCGCGACGGCCTGATCGTCAAGGAGACTGACTACTTCGCCCAGCCGTTCCAGGCGCCATCGTGGCGGGCTCGGTGGGTCGAACGCACGTGACGTCGTGAGCAGCCAGAAGCGCTGGACGCTGATCGCGGCGATTCTGGGGTCGGGGATCGTCTTCCTCGACTCGACGGTGGTCAACGTGGCCCTGCCGAAGATCGGCGAGGACCTCAAGAGCGGTTTCCTGGGGCCGCTCGCGGCCGAGAGCTTCGTCTACTACGGCTACCTGCTGTCGCTGTCGGCGCTGTTGATCCTGGCGGGTGCCCTCAACGACTACTACGGCCGACGCAGGATGTTCATCATCGGCCTGATCGGGTTCCTGGCGACCTCCGTCATGTGCGGGGTGGCCCCCAACATCGAGCTGCTCATCGCGTTCCGCGTCCTCCAGGGTGCGGCCGGCGCGCTCCTGGTCCCTGGATCACTGGCCCTGATCACCGCCACGTTCGAGGGCGAGGAGCAGGGCCGGGCGTTCGGCTTGTGGGCCGGCGCATCGGCCGGCACGACGATCCTTGGCCCTTTCGTCGGGGGACTGCTGGTGGAGATCGACAAGGTGGGGCCGTTCCCGCTGTCCTGGCGGGCCGCCTTCCTGATCAACATCCCCTTGCTGCTGTTCGCCCTCTACGCCACGGTCCGCCACGTCGCCGAGTCTCGAGACGAGACTGCCACGGGCCAGTTCGACTGGCTCGGCGCCGTGGTGGTGTTCCTGGCGGTGGGTGGCCTGAGCTTCGGCGCCATCATCGGCCAGCAGGAGAACTGGCACGGCACGCTGCCCTACATCTCCCTGGTCGTCGGGGCGATCTCGGCCGTGGCGTTCCCGATCCTCATGATGCGGTCGAAGCACCCACTGGTCCCGCTCGAGCTGTTCCGGTCGAGGAACTTCACGGTGACGAACATCTCGACGTTGGTGATCTACGGCGCGTTGTACGTGACGTTCCAGTTCCAGGCGATCTTCCTGATCGGGACCGTCGGCTACACCCCGGCGGCGGTGGGGCTGGTCGGCATCCCGGGGTCGCTCTTCCTGGTGCTGTTCTCCTCGCGGTTCGGGAAGCTGGCCGCCAAGTTCGGGCCGCGCCTGTTCATGACCGTGGGGCCGGCGATCATGGGGTTGGGAATCCTGTGGTTCGTACGGATCCCCCCCACCACCGAGCCGTGGAACTTCGACATCCAGCGCCTCTCCACCTGGGTCCCTCCCGGCGGCTACGTGACGGATCTGCTTCCCGGCATCGTGCTGTTCGGGATCGGCCTCATGATCATGGTGGCGCCGCTGACCACGGCCCTGATGACCTCGGTGCCGTCGCAGCACTCGGGGGTGGCCTCGGCCGTGAACAACGCGATCTCTCGAGTCGGGCCGCAGCTGGCGGGCGCCCTGATCTTCGTAGCGATCGCCACGAGCTTCTACCACGGCATCTCCTCACGGGTGCCGGGGGTCGACACGTCGGCGGCGAGCTTCCGGTCGAGGGTGGCGCCCCTGAACCCGCCGAGCGGGGACGTGTCGCCCGAGCTCGAGATTGCCGCCAGGGAGGCGTCGACGGACTCGTTCCGCCTGGCCATGCTGCTCGCGGCAGGGTTGCTGTTCGTGGGAGCGTTGGTGAACGCGGTGGGCATCCGCAATCCGCAGGGCCCCGCCTGGATGCGGCGTCCGAAGGGAGCCGATGGCCAGGCCATCCACCGGATGGGACAGGAGCGTCCGGCGGCGACCGCGCCGGTCCCCACCGAGCGCCAGCAGGCGCCCCCGTGGATGGATTCCGGCACGTCGTGAGCGAGGGACGGCTCGCCGAGCTCGACCTGTTGGATTGGAAGCGCCGGGTGTTCGCGGCCTACGAGGACGTCCGGGCATCCGCCGACTACCGGGCGGCCTGGCAGCGGTGGAGGGCGAAGCG
>JBIOYQ010000105.1:0-14709 GCA_044870295.1 Actinomycetota bacterium | reverse complement strand
TGAGGTAGACGCGGTCGCGGCCCGCGGCGTTGGAGCGAGGGGTCACCAAGATGTTGCCCGGCTTCACGTCGCGGTGGATGAGGCCCTCACCATGCGCCGCGTCCAGGGCCGATGCGGCCTGGAAGATGATGGAGACCGTCCGGGCCGGGTCCAGCGCGCCCTCGGCGGAGATCAACCGCTTGAGGTCGGTCCCGGCCACGTACCGCATGGCCAGGTAGAGCTGCCCGTCGGCCTCGCGGGCGTCGTAGACCGTGACGATGTTGGGATGCTCCAGGGAGGCGGCCAGGCGCGATTCCCGCACGAAGCGCTCCTGGAACTTCCCGTCGAGCACGAGCTCCGGAGCCAGGAACTTCAGGGCCACCTTCCTGCCCAGGTGGAGGTCCTCGGCCAGGTACACGACGCTCATCCCACCCCGGCCGATCAGTGAGTCGATGCGGTAGCCACCCACGCTGGAACCAAGGCGAGGATCGGTGGCCTGGCTCATGGCGGCGCCAGTTTGCACTACGGCGAGTCCAGAGCGGTAGGGCGCCGGAGAGTTAGCCGGGCGCTTGTTCGTAGACCGAGACGTGGTTCTGACTGGAGGAGCCGAAAGGTTCGCGCTGCCAGCCGCCCCACCGTTCGCGAAGCCGCATGCCGGCCAGGCGAGCCATCAGGTCCAGCTCGCTCGGCCACGCGTACCGGAGCTTGACCGGAAAGGTCGAGATCTGCCCGTCGCGGATCATGACGTGCTGGGCCGTCACCTGTTGCAGCGCCTGGTCGAGTTGGGCCACATCGAGGATCGTCTCGTCCGTGCTGAGACTCGCCACCCCGACGCGCGACCCACGGTCGAAGAACGTCGGGTCGGGGACGAACGCCCGGATCACGAACACGCCCTCGTTTCCGAGGACCTGGGCGACGCCCTGGAAGCATCGGATCTGGTCCTCCTGCGTCAGCAGGGCGAAGAACGTGTTGAAGGCGACGAAGACCAGCGAATACGGACCCTGAACCAACGTTCCCACGTCGGCGAAGTCACCCATGGTCACGGAGATTCGCGCGCTGCCCGGCTTCTCTCGGAGCTTCGCCACCATGGCCTCGGAGGCATCGATGCCGTGCACCTCCACGCCGCGCTCGGCCAGCGGTAGCGCCACGCGACCGGTGCCGATGCCCAGCTCCAGAACAGGGCCTTCCCCGGCGAGGCCGGCGAGGAACTCGACCGTTGCGTCCGTGTCGGACGGGAGCCGGGCGAAGGAGTCGTAGATCGCCGCCCACCGTTCCCCGTACGTCGACGGACCGTAGTCCTCCGAGTCGGGCACGGCTCGACGCTCCGCTAGCCGGGGACCGCCACGGGCGGGACGTGCTGCATGGCCTCGTCCACGTCCTCCTGGCGGAACTCGACCTCGGGCAGCCGTCCGGCCAGGTAGTCGTCGTAGGCCTGCATGTCGAAGTGCCCGTGCCCGGACAGGTTGAACAGGATGACCTTCTCCCGCCCGGACTCGCGGGCCTCGACCGCTTCGTCGATGACGGCCCGGACGGCGTGCGCCGGTTCGGGGCCCGGGATGATCCCCTGGGCTCGAGCGAACTGGATGGCCGCCTCGAACACCGGGTTCTGCGTGTAGGCCTTCGCCTCAATGTGCCCGTGCTTCACCAGCAAAGAGAGCGAGGGCGCGTCGCCGTGGTAGCGCAGGCCGCCCGCGTGGACCGGGGCCGGCACGAACGTGTGGCCGATCGTGTACATGGGGAACAGCGGCGTGCTCTCGCCGGTGTCGCCGAAGTCGTACCGGAATTCGCCCTTGGTCAGTGTGGGGCACGCTGCCGGCTCGCAGGCCACGAATCTGGTCTGCTTTCCGGCCGTCAACCGGTCCTGCATGAACGGGTACGCCAGCCCGGCGTAGTTCGATCCTCCGCCCACGCACCCGATGACGACGTCGGGGTACTCACCCGTCAGCTCCATCTGCTTCTTGGCTTCCTGGCCCAGCACCGTCTGGTGCAGCAGCACGTGGTTGGCCACCGACCCGATGGCGTACTTCGTGTTCTCGCCGGTCACCGCGGCCTCGATGGCCTCGCTGATGGCGATGCCGAGCGACCCGGGCGATTCGGGATCCCCTTCCAGGACCTTCTTCCCAGACTGCGTCGTCGACGTGGGCGACGGGCGCACTTCGGCGCCAAACGTCTCCATCAGCACGCGGCGGTACGGCTTCTGCTGATACGAGGCCTTCACCATGAACACCAGGCAGTCGAGGTCGAAGAAGGCGCACGCCATGGCCAGGGCCGAGCCCCACTGCCCCGCGCCCGTCTCGGTGGTCAGGCGCTTCGTCCCAGCTTCCTTGTTGTAGTAGGCCTGAGCCACAGCCGTGTTCGGCTTGTGGGAGCCGACCGGGGACGTGCCCTCGTACTTGAAGTAGATGTGCGCAGGGGTCTCCAGGGCCTGCTCCAGCCGGCGGGCACGGAACAGCGGCGTCGGCCTCCACAGCCGATACACGTCCAGCACCGCCCCCGGGATGTCGACCCAGGGATCGGTCGAGACCTCCTGCATCACCAGCGATTCCGGGAACAGCGCCAGCAGGAGGTCGGGCGTCACGGGTTCGTGCGTGCCGGGGTGGAGCGGGGGGAGCGGGGGCATCCCGTTCGCCGCCATGTCGGGGAGGATGTTGTACCAGGCAGTCGGCAGGTCATCCTCGGCGAGATCGAACCGGGTCCTGTCGGCCATGGCGTCCTCCCTGGGCTGATGGAGCGCTCATTGTAAGCAGCGGGGAGATCAAGACGAGGGCCGACCGGGCCACTCCACGCCCTCCCACGGGTCGTAGTCGACCTCCAATGGCTCCTGGTGCGGTCGTTGATCCTCCGGCACGTTCCGGAGGTTCACCCGGATCCTGGTCCACGTCGTGCTGCGTCCACGCATGGCATCGACCAGGACGTCGGCGGGGCCCAGGTGAGGGACGACCTCGGGGTGGCGAGCCTTCCACCGATCGAGGCCGTCGAGAGCCTCCCGCTCCGTGGCCGCCCTGGCGATCTCCACCAAGGGCATGGTGGTCCGCCGCCGTCCCGTCGGCCCGGCCGTTTTTCCGGGCGCGGGCGGAGGGACGATCCCGTCCCGGCCGCCCCCCTTCGGCCCCCGGCGCTTCGAGGGCTGCACCCTCAATGGTTCGCCGGGCTGCTTCGCGTACTGGGGCGGCCAGGGCGCGTCGCGGAAGCCGGCCTCCTCGTGCTGCGCGGCCAGCTCCAGCAGCGCGTCGAGTGACCCCGGCGTCTCGTCGATCCCGTCGCTCGGGTCTCCACCGGACCTGAAGCGCTCGGGCACGGTGTCGATGGTGAACGCCGCCGGGTCGCAGCCGGTGATCTCCTCCCACCGCAGGGGCGTGGAGACGCGCGCGTCGGTGGTGGGACGGACCGAGTACGCGGACGCCACCGTCCGATCCTTCGCGTTCTGGTTGTAGTCGAGGAACACGCCGTGCCGCTCCTCCTTCCACCAGGCCGCCGTCGCCAGGTCCGGCTCGCGCCGCTCCACCTCGCGGGCCAGGGCCAGGGCGGCGCGCCGCACGTCGGGGAAGGTCCATCGCCGTTCGATCCGGGCATAGACATGGAAGCCTCGAGAGCCGGACGTCTTCGGCCACCCGGTGAGCCCGAAGTCCTCCAGGGCCTCCTTCGTGACCATGGCCACCTCGAGGATCTGCTCCCACGCCACCCCCGGCACTGGGTCGAGGTCCACCCGCAGCTCGTCGGGATGGTCGAGGTCGTCCGCCCGGACTGGGTGCGGGTTCAAGTCGATGCAACCCAGGTTGATGACCCACGCCAGCTGGGCGGCATCCCTGACCACGATCTCCTCGGCGGTCCGGCCCGACGGAAAGCTCAGCTCGACGGTCTCGATCCACTCAGGTCGGGACTTGGGGGCGCGCTTCTGGAAGAAGAATTCGCCTTCTGCCCCGTTCACGTACCGCTTCAGCGCCATGGGGCGGTCCGACACCCCGCGCAGCGCACCGTCCGCGACCGCCAGGTAGTAACGAACGAGGTCCAGCTTCGTATGTCCGGTCCGCGGGAAGAACACCTTCTCCGGATTGGTGACCGTGACCTCGCGGCCCTCGACCTCCAGAACCTCCTCACGTGGTGACGCCATGAGCCTTCTCCGGCGTCAGGCCAGCAGCTTCCGAAGATCGACGTTGGGCGGGACCACGAGCTGATCGAAGGTGCACGAGGCCGCCGGCTTGTCCGGCCGCCACCGGAGGAACCGGGCCCCGTGACGGATCCGGTGGCCGGTGACCTGGTCGAAGGCCACCTCGCACACCAGCTCGGGCCGGAGCTGCTCGAAGGAAAGGTCCTTGCCCTGGGCCCACCGGCTCGCGGGCGCGATGCCGAGCGGCGGCTCGGGCGAGGTGCCCTGGCGATACGGCTCCAACACCTGCACCAGCTCCCGCCGCGCTTCGCGGGTGAACCCGGACGTGAACCCGACCTGCCACAGCTCCCCGTCAGGTCCGTACAGCCCGAGGAGGAGCGAACCGACCGCCTGGTCCCTCAGGTCCTTCGCCCACCGGAATCCCATGACGACGCAGTCGGCCGTCCGCTCCCGCTTCACCTTCGACATCTCGCGTTCGCCGGAGCGGTACGGCGAGTCCTGGCGCTTCGCCACCACGCCGTCCAGTCCCTGGACCACGAACGCGTCGAGCCACTTCCTCGCGGTCTCCACGTCCTCCGTGCCCGGGCTGAGATACAGCGGCGGCGCGCATCCCTCCAGCACCTCTTCCAGGTGCGCCCGGCGTTTGGCCAGCGGCTCGCTCCGCAGGTCCTGATCGCCCCGAGCCAGCAGGTCGAAGGCAATGAACGACGCCGGCGTCTCCCGCGCCAGCCGACGCACCCGTGACTCTGCGGGGTGGATGCGCAGGAGCAGCGCGTCGAAGTCCAGGCCCTTGCCGTCGGCGGTGAACACCACGATCTCTCCATCCAGCACCATGCGCTCCTCGGCCGGCGTCGTGACGGCCTGGACGATCTCGGGGAAGTAGCGATTGAACGGCAACTCCTTCCGGCTGGAGACATAGACGTCGGCGCCATCGCGGAAGCACAGCGCCCGGAAGCCGTCCCATTTCGGCTCGTACTGCCAACCGTGGCCGGACGGCAGCGCGTTGATGTGGCGGGCCTCCATGGGCGCGATGGGGGGCTGGAAGGGGAGCTTCATGGTTCAGGCATGCTACCCTCAGACCACAGCCCGTGGACGGCGTTGGACCCCACGCGCCGCAGGCATCTGGAGCGGGATGCGCCGTGCAGATCCCCGATCGCGGAGTGACGCTTGGACGAACAACAGGGTGGAAGGACCGTGTGGCAGGGCCGGATCGGCGATGCCCCGCTGCGCGTCGACATGCTTCCATCCGGCCGGATCTTCGCGGCGTGGACGATCCGAGGGAACGAGCGTCGGGCGGTGGTCGACACCATCCAGCAGCTCGAGCAGCGCGTGCTCTTCCAGCTCATGCTGGGAGCCGGGCCGGGACAGGATGTCGTGGCCCGCGAGGTGGTCTCGGCCGTCCAGCAGGGCCAGGTGGGCCTGCCCGATCCCACTCAGGCCCCCAGGCCGGTCAAGCGGAAAAAGAACGGTGGACGCCGGGGACCGCCGCGGTCGCGGCGGCGGCGGTAGTGAGGACGTTCGTGGCCCGGAGCCGCTTGAACGATTGAGGCCGGGCGTTCGATACTTGTCACTCCCTCGACCAGCGAGGTAGCCATGCAGGTGAAGGTTCCGCAGGAAGGGTCCGCGGAGGACCACGAGGAAGTCCGGATCCCCAAGGACCGCCCTCTCGGGTTGATCCACAGCGGGAACCGCTATGCCTTCGGGTACGGGCCCGACATGTACGGGATCTGGGACGCGGCCGCATCCGGCCCTCCCGTCGAGACGTTCCCGTCCACGGAGCAAGGCCGCCACGAAGGTTGGCGCCGCTACCTCGAGCTCGAACCGTCAGGATCCGGCACGGTCATCACGCAGACGAATCCGGACGAGGTCTGGCGCCGCGAGGTAGAGGTGAACCGGAGACACCGGCGGCGACGCTCCCTGCTCGTCTTCGGCATCCTCGGCCTGCTGGTGATCGGTGGAGGGGTGTTCCTGGCCCTCAGTTCAGGAGGCGGGCCGGCGGAGGTCCAGAAGACCCTGAGCGCGGAGGCGAAGGCCAAGAAGGCGCACATCGACGTGACGGGCGCGGTCACGGCCAGTGAGGACCTGACGCAGAGCGAATTCTCCTCGACGGGGCTCGGGTCACTGTTCGGGTCCGACATCAACGGCACGTGGAAGGGCGCGACGGTCGAACTCCACATCGACGTGCACAACCCGACCGAGGGGACCTTCGCCACGACGGTGATCACGAACAAGACGGTCCGGATCACGATCACGACGCCCGACGGGGGTTCCGAGACCGTCACCTCGACTCGCGGTGAGTGCAAGATCACCGTCGCCTCCGTGGTCGACGATGGCTTCTCCGGGTCGTTCGAATGCACCGGTCTGAAGTTGAAAGATGCGTCGGACACCTTCGACGCAGAGGGGACGTACGGCGCCAGCAAGTAAGGGTTACTGAACCGGTGGGCGTCGGTCCAGCCACCCACCACCTGCACCGTGGCGTTCGGCCACCAGACCGGCCAGGATCGACAGCGCGATCTCCTCGGCGCTGCGCGCCCCGAGGTCCATGCCGACCGGGGTGCGGATGCGGGCCAGGTCCTGATCGCTGAACCCCATCTCCCGCAGGGCGGCCATGTGCGGCCCGACGTGGCGAGTGCTGCCCATCACGCCCACGAACCGCGCCGATGATCTGAGCAGGGTCGCCACAGAGTCGGCAACGCCGGGGGCGTCATGGTCGGTGTGCACCGCCATGGTGTCGGCGTCGACGGCCACCTCGCCGACGTCACCGATCACCCGCGCCACGGCCCGATGCGCCATCGTGACGCGGTCGCCGCGAGACTCGACCAGGACCGATTCGAACCCGAGATCCCGGCCCCACCGCAGCAAGGCGGCCGCCACGGGCGTGGCCGAGAACACCAGCAGGAGGGGGCGTCGGGCCACCGGTTCGAGGAAGACCTCGATCGACCCGAGGTCGTGCGTGTACGTTCGGGTCGAAGGTTCCATCGCGGCCAGGACGCCCGGAGCGTCCCTCACCGCCGCGTCGTCGAACTCGGCGCATCCCAGCGTCCCGCCCAGGGCGCCGTTCGGGCCGAGCAGCATCTTCTGACCGACGCGGCAGGGCGGGTTCCCCTGCACACTGACGGCCGTGGCAACGACGATCGCTTCTCCCGCTGCCTGCCGCGCCGCGACCTCCTCCTCGAGCGACCTTCCCCGTTCGTGGTCGTGGGCGTGACCTTCCCCGGACGCGTGGGGTCCGGCGTGGGCGGTGTTCCCGGCCAGCAGGTCCAGCGCGTGGGGGAGCGCCGGCAGGATGGCGGTCAGGCTCTCCACCGCCCCCCGCTCGCTGCCCGGAACGTTCACGATCAAGGTCGCTCCGGCCATGCCCGCCACGCCCCTGGAGAGCGCGGCGAAGGGCGTGGACCCTCGGCCTGCGGCGCGCATCTCCTCGGCCAGCCCTGGGGCTTCCCGGTCGATCACGGTCCGCGTGGCCTCCGGCGTGACGTCACGAGGGCCCAGTCCGGTCCCGCCGGTGGTGACCACCAGGGGGATCCCACGGTCGCGGAGCCGGCGAAGCAGGGCCGCGATCTGGTCCACCTCGTCCGGGGCGACCTCTCGGACCGCAACCTGGAACCCCGACGATTCGAGGAGCGAGGCCACCGCCCGCCCCGAGGCATCGTCACGGACGCCGCGGGCGACGCCATCGCTCACGGTGACGACGGCAGCGGTCGCCGGCTCGGTCCCCGGTTTCGAGGGTGATGCCGTACCCACGCTGGGCATTATCCTGGTGGAGCGCGGCGCCCGCCGCGCAGGTGGGAGGACCATGTCCGAGCAGGTCGATCCGACCCAGGTCACCGGCGTTTCCCGGACCGGTCCCCTGCTGGACACGTTCCGGCGGATCGGCGACGACCTGCGCATCTCGGTCACCGACCGCTGCAACTTCCGGTGCACCTATTGCATGCCGGCCGAGGGCCTGCCCTGGCTGCCCAAGGGCGAGATCCTCTCGTTCGAGGAGATCACCAGGCTCACCGGGCTGTTCCTGCGCCTCGGCGTGCGCTCGCTGAAGCTCACCGGGGGCGAACCCACCGTCCGGGCCGAGTTCCCCAAGCTCGTTCGCATGCTGCGCGACCTGGATGCCGACGTCGACATGTCCATGACCACGAACGGGATCCTGTTGGATCGACTGGCCCAACCGCTGGCGGACGCCGGCCTGGACCGGGCGACGGTCTCGCTGGATTCGTTGCTGCGCCATCGGTTCGAGGAGATGACCCGGCGCGACGCGCTGGACAAGGTGATGGCCGGACTGCGTGCCGCCGAGGCCGCCGGCCTCACGCCGATCAAGCTCAACTGCGTGGTGATCGGCGGTACCAACGAGGGCGAGGTGGTGGACTTCGCACGGATGGCCCGGGAGACCGGGTTCGAGGTCCGGTTCATCGAGTACATGCCCCTGGATGCCGAACAACGATGGGAGCGGGAGAAGGTGGTCCCATCGGCACAGATCCTCGAAGCCATCGATCGGGTGTATCCGCTGATCGCCGAGAGCGCGGAATCCGACGCCGAACCGGCCACCACCTACCGGTTCGCCGACGGGGAGCCCGGCGCCATCGGCCTCATCGCGTCGGTGACCGAGCCGTTCTGCGAAGCCTGCAACCGGCTCCGCCTGACCGCGGACGGTCAACTCCGGTCCTGCCTCTTCGCCATGTACGAGACGGACCTGCGCATCCCCATGCGGGCCGGCGCCACGGATGAAGAGCTGGAGCAGCTCATCCGGGCCAACGTGTGGGCCAAGTGGGAGGGCCACAAGATCAACCATCCGGACTTCGAACGCCCCGCCCGTTCGATGTCGATGATCGGCGGCTGACCTGTGGAGTGAAGGTCGACTACGCGTTCGTGGCCGAGGCGGCCGACTCGCAGGGTGGCCTGTTCTATGTCACGCGGGGCGGCGCCGACATCCACTTCCTGCCGCGCGAGTTCCCCAAGCCCCTGCACCTCGGGGCCATCTCGTTCGTCGTTCGCGTGGTCGGTGAGCCCCACGAGGTGGGTTCGAGCTTCCCGCTTGACTACCGCATCGTGGACGCGGACGGCCAGGTGATCGGGTTCAGCCAGCGCATGGAATCGCGGTTCGAGCCGCATCCGATCGACCCCACCCGCACCACGGCGAACGTCGTGGCGTTCCGCTTCTACGGGTTCCCCGTGCCTGACTTCGGGACCTACCTGTTCGAGATCCACCACGGCCAGGAACGTCTGGCGCAGGTTCCGTTCTGGGTCGTTCCTGCGGATCCGCCGGCGCAGCAGCAGCTCTAGGCCCGAGCCCTGGACCGTTCCACCAGCGCGCCGAACAACGCCTGCTGGGCCGGATCGCCGGCCGCCGTGTGCTCGGGGTGCCATTGAACGCCGACCATCCAGCCGTCGGGCCGCTCGACCGCTTCGACCAGGCCGTCACCGCTCCATCCCACCGGGCGCAGGCCCTCCCCGAGCCGGTCCAGGCCCTGATGGTGGGCCGAGTAGCAGGACATGGCCACAGCACCGACTGCCTCGGCCAGGCGGCTGGACTCCTCGAGCTTGACGTCGTGGAGGAACCCCACCTTGACCGGTTGCCGGTGCTGCTCGAAGCCGGGCGTGCTGGGCAGGTCCTGATGCAACGAGCCTCCGAAGGCCACGTTCATGACCTGCAGGCCGCGGCAGATGGCCAGGGTGGGCAGGCCCATCGCGTCGGCCGCAAGGAGCAGGTCGATCTCGAGGGCGTCGCGTCCGGCGTCCACCCCGTAGAGGGTGGGGTGATGCTCGGCCGCTCCGTATCGCTCGGGGGCGATGTCGCCGCCTCCGACCAGCAGCAGGCCGTCGAACCGTTCCAGCAGCTCGCCCACGTTCTCCGCGGGCGTCCCAGCCAGCAGCGCCGCGCGACCCCCGGCCCGGTCCAGGGCGGCCACGTAGTCGTCGGGCACGGCGTACGCCCCGGTGTCCCACTTGGTCACTCGGCCGGACGCGAGGTGGTAGCTGACCAGCGCGATCAAGGGAGGGGGCATGGCGCCAAGTGTAGGCGGCGGGAGGTGGTCAGGCCGCGGCGCCGGAGCTGTTGACCAGTGCGCAGATCATCCCGAAATCGGACGGGTCCGGAACCCGCAATCGGAAGGTCGTCCCCGAGACGATGGATCCATCGATCCGCTGGGCGGATCGGTCGACCATCTCCACGCGATGGAACTCGATGGACGTGCCGCCCACGGTGAACAGCTCGAGGACCTTCGCCACGACCCACAGGCTCAGTCCGATGAGACCGACGGCGGCGAAGCTCACGAGCCCTGAGCCGAAGAACAACACGCCCACCGCCACGGCCCCCAGGCC
Source organism: Actinomycetota bacterium (assembly GCA_044870295.1). Taxonomy (GTDB): domain Bacteria; phylum Actinomycetota; class UBA4738; order UBA4738; family UBA4738; genus AC-52. Next base: position 4,307 of record JBIOYQ010000105.1, on the reverse strand, counting down.
GACGGCGATGGCCTTCAGCAGGATGGCCTGGGTGGTTCGTTCCTGATAGATGAGCCGCGATCGCGTGGCGGCCAGCACGGCGTACGTGGGCCCCCACGTCGTGGGCGGAACGTCATCCGTCGTCGCGGGTATCCCGAGGATGTTCGCGGACGGGGACTCGGCCCGGCAGGGGGTCACGATGACCACGTCCTCACCGGGCCATCGGATGCGCACAGCGCGAACCAGCAGGTCGCGCAGCTCTCCCTCGGAGTAGCGAAGCAATCCCATTGGGTCCTTGTACCCGAGCCTTTCCCCGCTCAATCGCGGCGCCGTCCTCACGGTCATCGGAAGGGCCGGGGTCAGGCCTGAGCGCGAGCCTCCCAGACCTCCGGGTTGAGGAGCGTGGGGGGCCGCCGGCCTTCCAGCGCGGCGATGAGATTGTCGGCCGCCACCATCCCCATGGCGATCCGCGTGTCCACGGTGGCGCTGCCGAGGTGGGGTATGACGACCGCGTTCTCCAGCTCCAGCAGCGCCGGGTAGACCTCCGGCTCCTTCTCGAACACGTCGAGGCCGGCGGCGAAGATCTCGCCCGCCCGGAGCGCGTCCGCCAAGGCCGCCTCGTCGATCACCGGCCCGCGTGAGGTGTTCACCAGGACGGCGGTCGACTTCATGGCTCGGAGCCGCTCGGCGTTGATGAGATGGCGGGTCTCGGGGGTCAGGTTGACGTGCAGCGAGACGAAGTCGGCCTCGGCCAGCACGTCGCCGAGCTCGTGGAACTCCGCGCCCAGCTCGCGCTCCACCTCGGCTGGAGGCCGGTACACGTCGTGGTAGATCACGCGCATGCCGAACCCGTGGCCACGCCGCGCCACGGCCTGACCGATCCGGCCGAACCCGACGACGCCGAGCGTCTTGTGGTGCAGGTCCTGGCCCAGCATCATCATGGGCCCCCACACCCAGGGGGTTCGGCTTCGCAGGAACCGGTCGCCCTCGGGGACCCGTCGCGCCGCGGACATCATGAGAGCCCAGGCGGTGTCGGCGGTGGTCTCGGTCAGGACCTCCGGTGTGTTCGAGGCCATGACGCCGTGCCGGGTGCACGCGGCCAGATCGATGTTGTCGAACCCCACCGCGTAGTTGGCGGCGATGACCAGCTGGGGCCCGGCGGCGTCGAGGAACTCGTCATCCACCTTGTCGGTGAGCAGGGTGACCGCACCGGCCTTGCCGCCGACGGCCTTCAAGAGCTCGTCTCGGGGCATGGCGAACTCACCGTCGTGCAGGGTGACGTCGCACCGCTCGGCGATCCTGTCCATGGCTGGCTGCGGCAACCGCCGGGTCATCAGCACGGGCCAGCGTTCGTCGCTCACGTCGCTCCTCTCAGCGGGCCAGTGAACCGTACGGCCCCGACGCGAAACCGGTCAACCGGGGAAGAACCTGCGCTTCGGTTGCTGTTTCCGGCGGAATCAAGCCGTAAGCTCGACCGGTGCCAGCGCCCCATCCTCGCCGCGGCACCAGCAGAATGTTGTGCGCGCTGCTCGTCCTGTTGGTGCTGGGACCCGTCGCCTGCACGACGGTCGGCACCTCCTCAGCAGCGGAGCGACGTCCATCGGTGCACGCGGCTTCGCCGGCGGCGTCACCGTCCGGGGCCGTCCCCAAGCCGGCCAAGAAGCATCGGGCGCTGCTCCCACCGAAGGTGGGGGCGAAGTCCGTCATCGTCCAGAACCTGGACACGGGAAGGGTGCTGTTCGCGAAGGGAGCGAAGACTCGCCGGCCCATCGCCAGCCTCACCAAGATCATGACCGCCATGCTGGTGCTGCGGCGGACCAAGCCCACCGAGGTGGTCATCGCCAGCAAGCGCGCGTCCAAGCAGATCCCCACGAAGCTCGGATTGCACCCCGGCGATCGACTCAGGGTTCACGACCTGCTGTACGCGCTGATGCTGCACTCCTCGAACGACGTCGCGGTGGCGCTGGCCGAGCACGTCTCGGGCACCGTGAAGGCGTTCGACGCGCTCATGACGGCCCAGGGCGTCGACATCGGGATGACCGACACATGGTTCGCCAGTCCCAGCGGCTTGAACGACAAGGGGTATTCCACGGCTCGGGACGTGGCCGCCATGACCGCGTGGGCCTATGACTCGAGCCGGTTCACCTCGATCGTGGCGACCAAGCGCTACACGATGACCATGCCGGGCGGCCAGAGGGTGAAGCTGCGCAATCTGAACGCGCTGCTGTTCGAGTATCCGGGCGCGCTCGGCGTGAAGACCGGGTACACGTCGGAGTCCCACTGGTCCCTGGTGGGCATCGCCAAGCGGGGGCACCTCCGCATCATGGTCGTGCTCCTGGCCGACCAGAAGTTGCCGTTCCGGGATGGCGAGGCCCTGCTCGACTGGGCCTTCGCGAAGGAGAGCTCGCTGACCGGCCGGACCGGCTGATCGGGTCCTTCAGGCGGTCAGCTTCGGCAGCGCCGTCTCGATGGCGTCCAGCGCGGTGCGGATGGCCTCGATCGAGTTCGCGTAGGAGAACCGCAGGTACCCCTGGCCGTTCGCACCGAAGGCCGTCCCGGACAGGCACGCCACGCCAGCCTCGTCCAGGAGGAAGGACGCCACGCGCTCGCTGGGGACGCCCGTCGCCTTGACGCTGGGGAACACGTAGAAGGCGCCGCCCGGCTCAAGGCACGACACTCCGGGGATGTTGTTCAGCCCCTCGACGATGACGTCGCGCCGCTTCTCGAACTCGTCGATCATCGCCTTGACCGGCTCCCACGGCCCGGTCACGGCGGCCAGGATGGCCCGCTGGCTGAACGCGGCCGTGCACGAGACGGTGTTGATGATCATGCGGACCACCGGCTCCACCAGCTCAGGCGGGAACGCGGCGAACCCCAGGCGCCACCCGGTCATGGCGAAGGTCTTCGAGCAGCCGTCCAGCAGGATGGTCCGGTCGGCCATGCCGTCGACGGAGGCGATGCTGGCGTGCTCGCCGCCGTACTGCATGGCCCAGTAGACCTCGTCCGACAGCACGTAGAAGTCCTTCTCGATGGCCAGCTTGGCCAGCGCCTCCAGGTCCTGCTTGGTCAGCGTGCTGCCGCAGGGGTTGTGCGGGCTGTTCAGAACGAGCAGCTTCGTCCGGTCGGTGACCAAGGACGCCACCTCGTCTGGATCCATCCGGAACTCGTTCTCTTCGCGCAGCGGCACCGGCACGGCGGTGGCGCCGGCGAAGTTCGTCAGCGACTCGTACATGGGGAAGCCCGGGTTCGGATAGAGGACCTCGTCGCCTTCGTCGCAGAGCGTGAGGATGGCGTAGAACATGATCGGCTTGGCGCCGGGCGTGATCACGATGCGGTCGGCCGCGTAGGCGGGCCGGCCGGTCCTTCCGAAGAACTCGCCGATGGCCTCGCGGACCTCCGGATAACCGGGCGCCGGGTTGTAGTGCGTGAAGCCCGACCGCAGGGCCTCGGCCGCGGCCTCCACGATGTGGGAGGGCGTGTCGAAGTCCGGCTCGCCGATCTCCAGGTGGACCACCTTGCGCCCTTGCGCTTCGAGAGCCCTGGCCCGCGCCAGCACCTCGAAGGCCGACTCCGTGCCCATCCGCCCAACCCGCGCCGCCAGCCGATTCTTGTCACTCATGGCCCAGACGGTACGGCCGGCGGGCTCATGCTGGCAAGCCCAAGGAGGGCTCAGATGGGGCCATCACCAGGGAAATCCCTGTTTCGGGCGAGACCCCGGCTGGCTACCCTGGGGAGGGGACGGCGTATCTTTGGGCGCGGCTCCCGGCGGGGGTCACCGAGTAAGCGCCCGGCAGCTGATGGCCATAGGTGGTTGCCGCCGTGCAATGCGGGAAGTCCTTTGGTGGATGGACGAGGCGAACGTGAGCAAACATCGGAAGTGGTTCTGACGGACGCGGCCGAGGACATCGAGGTTCGGATCCTTCCTCTCAGAGAGGAAGACCTGGAGGCCGTCCTGCCCCTCTTCGCCGGGTACCAGATCTTCTACGAGGCTCTGCCAGACGATCGCCGCAACCGCGAGTTCCTCCGCCGGTTCATCGCCCCCAGCGACGATGGGCTCCTCCTGGGAGCGTGGGTCGCCGACGAGCTGGCGGGGTTCGCCAACATCTACTGGACGTTCAGCTCCACCCGGGCCGCGGAGGTCGCGTTGATGAACGACCTGTTCGTCGCAGACGGCTACCGGGGCCGGCGCATCGGCCAGGCCCTCATCGAGGCGGCGGCCGACGCGGCGCGGGAGCGGGGGATGGCGCATCTCGAGTGGCTGACCGCCTTCGACAATCACACGGCCCAACGCCTGTACGGGCGAACCGGAGCGAGCATCTCCGCATGGC
>JBIOYQ010000104.1:0-13199 GCA_044870295.1 Actinomycetota bacterium | reverse complement strand
CCAGCGATCGCGACTACCCGTCGCTGATGGACCGGCCGCCCAGCTATCGGTGGTGTTCGGCGGACCAGTCGGACGGGGCGAAGGGCCTCACCGCGGAGCTGGTGGCGTTCGCCAGGCTCTGGTCGGACGTCCCGACCGGGTTCACCCCTCCCAGTCCAGGCTGCCAGTGCGATCCCCCCGTGGGCGATGACGAATTCGATCGGGCCCAGCCGTTCCACTGCGGCGCGCCCAGGCCTCGGCCGGTGCTGCGGGTGTCTCCTGACTTCTGAGGAGTTCGTCCAACCGGCTCCGGTCTGATAGAAAGCTTCGCGCACGGGCCCATCTGCGGAAGGAGACGACGGTGCGGCGACTGGCGACGATCGCGGCGACCCTCTTGGCGTGCTGCCTGGCGGGCGCTCCAGCCGGAGCGGCCACTCGATCAGGAACGGCCGTCATCGAGGTCTTCCCCGGCCCCCAGGCCATCGGCCAAGCGCTGGCCCAGGCCAATGCGGGCGACACCCTGAACATCCACGCCGGCACCTATCAAGAGCACGTCACCGTGAACCTCGACGACGTGACGTTGCAGGCCGCCGGGGACGGACAGGTGATCATCGACGGAACCTGCAACGGCGACACGCTCACAGTCAGAAGCGACGGAGTAACCCTCCAAGAGTTGACCGTGGTGGGTGCGGGCGGCAGCTTCGCGCCCATCGAGATCAACTTCGTCGGGGCCGCCTCCGGGCGGGTTTTGAAGAGCAGCGTCCAGGACACGTGCGGCAACGCCGAGTACGGGATCAATGTGTTCAACAGCGGTTCGATCCGGATCATCAACAACAAGGCCACGGGGTTCGAGGACGCGGGGATCTACATCGGCCAGATCACCTCGACCGAGCTCGGTCCCCTGCTGGTGTCCGGCAACGAGAGCTTCGGGAACGTCCGCGGCATCATCGTGGAGAACTCCGCCGGCGGCCACATCGTGCTCCGAGTGAACGTCGTCCACGACAACACGACGAACGGGATCTGGATCACCAACAGCGATCACGTCAGGGCCGTGCTGAACACCGTGATGGACAACGGACAGTCCGGCATCGACCTGGACCCCCTCTCGGATCACAACGTGATCCGATCGAACACCGCGCTGGGGCACACCTGGGACCTCGAGAACGAGGGAGGGAACGCCAACTGCTTCCTCGACAACTTCTACGGCACGAGTCGCGGCGACATCAGCTGCTGACCGATAGGAGCCTCGGGGCCGTTGGTAGAATCCCTGCGTACGTGGTGGCCGTAGCTCAATAGGCTAGAGCACCAGGTTGTGGTCCTGGGGGTTGGGGGTTCGAGTCCCCTCGGTCACCCCATCGCGCCGATTCGAAGCCGTCGAATGCTCGTCGGTATACTCGTGCGGGCCCTTAGCTCAGTTGGTTAGAGCGGTGGACTCTTAATCCACGCGTCGGGGGTTCGAATCCCTCAGGGCCCACTGCGAACGTTGAGCGGCGCGTTTCTTCCTGTCAGAAGCCGTTCTCGGTGGCGACGCACGAAGGAACCAAACCATCCTTACTCGAACCTCGGGATTGCCCAAGGTCAGCGGTCCATCTGATGCCCCTTCAGGTTCGCCCGAAGCCCAGCTGAAGCGGCAGGAGCCGCTTCTGTTCACGGCTTCCGGGCGCGGATCGGATATCCGTACGTCCCGTACTTTCGAGCCTTCGCCTCACCGGCAGCCCCCCCAAAGGTATCCACGACAGGGCCGTACTCCACTTCGATCAGACCCGCGCCCTCGATGATCGTCGTCCACCCTGCGCACGGCAGGGCCCCGGCGATTCAGCCCGTCCAGAGGTCGATGTCGCGCAGGGCCGATTCCGGCACGGGTCGTTCCACACAGATGTCGGCGACCTGGACCTTCCCTCCGGGGCGAAGGGCGCGAGCGATCTGCCGGTACGCGCCGAGCTTGTTCGGGACGAGGTTGATCACGCCGTTCGAGATGACGAGGTCCGCCCACCCCTTCTCCACTGGTAGCCGCTCGGCGATGCCCTGACGGAACTCCACGTTGGTGATCCGCGCTTCGGCCGCAACGGCCCGGGCCCGGCCCAGCATCTCGGGAGTCATGTCCACGCCGACCACGAACCCGTCCGGGCCGACCGCTCGAGCGGCGATGAGAGCATCGAGCCCCGCTCCAGAACCGACGTCTACCACCCGTTCCCCCGATTGAGGAAGACCCCAGTGGAAGGGATTGGCCACGCCGGCGTAGGAGTCCACGGACTCCCGTGGCAACCCCTCCAGCCACTCATCCAGGTAGCCGTTGTTCAGGGCCGCCCGGTGGCCGGTGTGGAAGTGGAACTCGCCATCCGGATGCTCCAGGACCTCGACGTACTTGCGTCTGATCTCCTCCCGAAGCTGCTCCACGTCCACGATCACGTCGCCCATGTCGCCCCCACAGTCGCGTCCGTACGAAGGATAATCCGTGCCCGGATGGGGGGAAGGAAGAGTGCCGAAGCAGAGCAGGGACGAGGTGGACGCAGGCGCGACGTTCCGTGAGCGATACGGGCGACCGGCCTCCGACGCCACCAGAGAGCTCGAGCGGCTCGTCATAGGCGGTGACTTCGGGGCGAACGGCTACACCACCCTCGAGCAGGCTGAACTCCTGGCGCAACGGCTCGACCTGCGGGCGGGTGATCGATTGCTGGACGTGGGCTCGGGTCGAGGCTGGCCCGGGCTGTATCTCGCCAAGCTCACGGGCTGCTCAGTGGTCCTTACCGACATCCCCGAGGAAGGCTTGGCGACCGCCCGCAAGCGAGCCGCGGTCGAAGGCCTAGCCGAACGATCGCCCGCTGTTGTCTCCAGCGCTCGGCGCCTGCCCATCAGGCCCGAAAGCTTCGAGGCAGTCGTCCACACAGACGTCCTCTGTTGACTGACGGCGAAGCTCTCCGTGCTGAGAGCGTGCAGGCGACTTCTCCGGCCGGGTGGCCGGATCGCCTACTTCACCATCTTCACCACACCCGGGTTGTCGAAGGGGGATCACCGTCGGGCAGTCCGCCTGGGACCGAGAGCGGTCGCCTCACGCAGAGAACAGGCCGAACTGCTCCAGGCAGCGGGACTCGTCGAGGTCCTGGAGACTGAAGTGACCGCCGATTTCCTTGAGACCGCTCGGCGATGGGTGAGCTACGCCTCGAAGTTCGAAGGCGACCTCAGGAGTACCCTCGGCGACACGTTGTTCGATGAACAGCAAACCGACCGACGGGCGATGATTGCCGCGATCGAGGAGGGGCTCCTCTCCCGAGCGCTCTTCGAGGGGACCAAGGAAACCTAGCCCAGAAGCCGAGGGGCCGTGCGCGCCGCTACACGTTCGTTAGGATCAGGCGGGCGTGAGCGACCGACAGGCGACCGATCGGCCCCGGAGGCCTTCAGCGCCAGTCGATCCTCGATACCTCGATCGGCTCCGAGATCCCCCTGAGATTCACCATCTTCGCCTCAGTGATCGGGTCCCTGGAGATCTCAGTCTCAATACCCGTCCTGCTCACGGCGCGGCGGGTCAACTCGGCCGAGGAGGAACGAGGACGGACATTGGAAGACCGAGCGGCTCGATGACGCCGGATGGTCGCTAGCGCCAAGCAACGGAGGCAACCGGAACCGCCTCGGCGAATCCCTTCAGGGAGACATCGCGCCGGTCGGAGCTCTCGATCCCCTCGCCGGCCCATTCGATCGTCTCGATGGTCGCCAGAATCTCGCCGCCCAGGGCCAGTGCCCCGATCCTTGCGGCCTGGTGCACCGAACGCCCCGTGAACTCCCGATCCACCGCGAGCGCCTCTCCCGCATGCAGCCCGATACGAACCTGTGGCGCGAACCCCGCCACGCGCCGATGCTCGGCCAGCTTGCGCTGGATGGCGATCGCGCACTGGAGGGCCGCGGCCGGATCCTCGAACGACACGAAGAAGCCGTCGCCCGCGTGGTCCACCTCCCGGCCACCGTGCTGCTCGAACAGCCCACGCAGCGTCTGGTCGTGCCAGCGCTGGAGGTCACGCCAGCTCTCGTCGCCAATCACCTCGATCAGGCTCGTCGAGGACACGATGTCGGTGAACATGAACGACACCAAGGCTCTCCGCGTACTCCCAGGCTGATCCTCGACCGCGTGGGCCCGTAGGAGGCGGCGGCATCGCTCAGACTCGGGCACGGCCCCAAGCTTGTCGAACGCCGCCTTGGCCGCGCGGAGTTCGAGCAGCGCCGTGGGCGTGTCACCCTTCGCAAACTGCGCTTCCGCCATCAGGCCGCGGGCTCGGGCCGCCTCGTACGGAGCGTCGAGACCCTTCCACAGATTCCACGAGCGGGTGAACGACCGGCATGCGGCGGTTGGGTCGCCCTCGGCGAATTGCACGTGCCCCCGAGCCAACGCGGCGATCGCCTCCAGTGCCTCCGTTCGGAAGTCGCCGGCGATCTTCTCCATCTGATCGGCAGCCGTTCGAGCCAGGGCGAGGTCGCCCCGGGCCACGGCGGCCTCGACCTGGACCGGGAGGTATCGCGCTCGGTACAAGGGATGCCATTCGTCGGCCAGCGCGGCCGCCATGAGGCCCGCCGCCGTATCGGCGTCTCCACGCTCCAGGCTGAGCAACGCCAGCCCGGGTTGGGCCGGGTCCCCGAGCTCATGGGCCTGCCTGAACGCCTGCTCGGCACCGTCCAGATCCCCCATCCGAAGACGAACCTCGCCGATCTCGTACATCGCCTCGCCCGCGACCGCGACATCGAAATCCCGAAGCTCCTCGTGGGCGCGCCGAGCCTCCAGCTCGGCCTCCTCCCAGCGGCCCCTGAGCCGGATGATCTCCGCCCGGTGGACGCGGCAGATGCCGGGAAAGCCGGAGATAGCCTGCCGGTCACACCACCGCCTCGCGGCCTCCGTCCATTCACCGGCGCGGCTGTAGTCGGCGAGTTGCTGGCAGGTGGCGATCATCATGCAGTAGATGACGCCCGTCGCCCTCGGGCTCAGCTCGCCGCCAACCGCTGCCGCGGTTGCCTCCTCGAGGAGCGACATCCCCTCGTCCACCTGCCCCTTCAAGAGCAGCGCTTTGCCCTGCCAGCAGAGGGCCAAACCCTGGAGGTCGTGGTCGCCGAACCGCATCCCCATGTCAAGGGCACGAGCGTGATGCTCCAAGGCCTCGTCAAGCTTTCCCTTGCCGTGGGCTCGGATGCCCAGGCGAAGTTCCAAGTGGCCCTTCTCCGGGCAATCGGGCTCGTTCTCCAGCAGTCGGATTGCCCGCTTGAGCCACCCGCCCGCGACGGATTTGGCACCCGCCTCGGCGTGGTTCACCATGAGGGCCAGGGCCACCATCGTGGCCTGGGGCGGGTTCTCGGCTTCTACGTACGCAGCGAAGGCGCGCTCGTTGGCCGCGATGCAGGCCTCGTGCCGACCGGTCCACCACGCGGACTCTCCCATCGCCTCGAGGTCATGGGCCGCGAGCAACCCACGGGCATCAGCCGCAACGAAATGGTCGAAGGCCTCGATCCAGGCGTGGCGAGCGAAGGCCTCCCGTGCCTTTGAAAGCGGCTCCTTCTGAAGATCCGCAGCCACGCGCGCTTCTCTCGGTCGGTCCCACCATTGTTCCACCTCCGCGAGGAGTCGTTAACCCCCCGCACGAGGACTGGCGGCCTGATCGCGACCACGGCTTTCTGGGCTCTGCCGGCCCCGCCGAAGTTGGGTCAGGTTCCAGTTCGGTCGATGGACGTGGCCGAAGCGGCGTCAGCATCATGAGCCGAATGGTGGGGTCTGGCGGGACAAAGCCGCAGGTACGCCTGACCGAGTCATCGGGTCCTATGTCTGAGGCGACCGATCTCGCCACGCGACTGCCGATCGAACACGGACGTCGGCCAGGTTCGGAAAGGATGACTTGGCTCTGAACGCGAAGGCCGCAAGTCGATCGCACCAGTCGGCTGGAGCGGAGGACGACGGGCTAGAGAGAGGAGCCCTCCATGGGCGGCAAGAGGGTCCGGCGCCGGAGCCCTATCGGACCGGCTCGGGCGGAAGTGGCTGATCGCGGTTGGCATGTGGGTACAAGCGGGGGGGATCGGGCTGATCGCGGCGACGACCGGCTTCATGCCTTGGGCCGCCGGGGCCGAGATTCTCGAGGTAGGGACGGCCATGGTGTATCCGACGCTGTTGGCCTCGGTGGGTGACGTGGCCCACCCTGCCTAGCGTGGTACGGCGGTGGGCGTGTACCAATTGTGGCGGGATGCGGGGTTCGCGGCGGGAGCCATCCTCTCAGGCGTCGTGGCGGATGTCTTCGGACTGGTTAGGGCCGTGTGGGTGGTGGCCGCGCTGACGGCGATCTCCAGGCTCGTCGTGGCGGTCAGGATGTACGAGACCCGTCCGTCGCGACTGCCATCGGGGAGCGCTGTTCTCCTCCGGAGCGAACCGACGCATCCAGTTCGTCCACGGCTTCCATGTTAGGCGCTGGCTCTGTCACCCTGGGGGGGTGTCTTGCCGGACAGACATCCGCGTGGATTCCGCCGGCCTTCGATGCACAGCACCGTCAGAGCACACACCGGCGACCAAAGGCGACAGCGTGAAGTCGTGCTGCTTCACGCTGGACCTCGAGGTTTGAATACGCTCCGATTAGGGCCACCGCCTTTGAAGTGCTGGTTCGCCTCGTCCTCGCCCCATCTTCGCCGTTGAACGTTGGAACGATCGTCCTTGGGGGTACAACGTGAGTCGGCGGGGAACAAGGGAGGAGATTCCTATGCGCTGCCCAGAGTGCGGGTCCCCGCGGCTGTTCGTGCGCCTCTCGGAGTCCGAGACCTCGGGTTGTTGCCTCGAGTGCGGAGAATGGGTCGTGCGGACCACTGAGGGCACGTTTCCGGATCCTTCGGCGGTCCAGCTGATCGACCGACGCGCTTCCTAGACCAGATTCCCATGCCGACGCTCGTCAAGTCGTTGTGGGCTTCAATCCAGGGCGATCCGGTCTTCATGCGCCGGGTCAACGGGTGGCTCACGGTCTTCTGGATCGTGATGATCCCCATCTCCGTCATCACGCACTGGATCGACAAGGTTACCTACGTGGCGGCGCTCTCGCTGTGGGCGCTCGTATCGGGCCACTGGTCAGCCTGGCAAGCCGCTCGGGTGGAAGTGAACCAGCAAAAGGAGGAAGAGCGGCGCGCCGCCGAGGACATCGCTCAGGATGTCGTCGACAAGGTCGTACGAGAGACTGACGTCGAACGAACGCCTCGATAGCGCCACGCACATGGGCTCCGAGTGGGGATGACCCGTGGGTCAGCGATTTTTTTCCCCTTGCCGTGATCGAGTGACCGGGTTAGCTTTCGAAGAGGTAGTGCCCGCGTTGCCGCTGCCGGCACGCGTTTGCCGCGCCATGCCAGTCGCCCCCTTGAGGGGAGGGAGGAGGGTGAACATGGCTCAGGTCAAGCCAGCCACGCCAGCCTTGATCCTGGTCGTGGTGGTCGTGGGTCTCGCGGCGGCGCCGGCGGGCGCCTCGTCCACCGCCGCGATCTGGACCGAGCGCTTCAGCGGCCCGGGGAACTTTGACAACGCCGCCTCCGTGGCCGTCAGCCCCGACGGCTCGAAGGTCTTCGTCACGGGCTCCAGCGTCGGGCCGACGGGCAACTCGGACTACGTGACCATCGCCTACGACGCGGCCACGGGAACCAACGCTTGGTTCCAGCGCTACAACGGGCCTGGCAACGGCCACGACTTCGCCTCCTCCGTGGCCGTCACCCCAGACGGCACGAAGGTCATCGTCACCGGCTGGAGCTGGGGGTCGACGGGCAACTACGACTACGCCACGATCGCCTACGACGCGGGCACGGGGGCCAACAAGTGGTTCCAGCGCTACAACGGGCCTGGCAACGGCCACGACCTCGCCTTCTCCGTGGTCGTCAGCCCAATCACCTTGAAGGTCATCGTCACCGGGGGAAGCGTTGGGCCAGGGAGCGACTCCGATTACGCCACGATCGCCTACGACGCAGCCACGGGAACCAACGCGTGGTTCAAGCGCTACAACGGCCCTGGCAACGGCTTTGACGGCGCCTACGACGCGGCTGTCAGCGACGACGGTTCGAAGGTCTTCGTCACGGGCGAAAGCCTAGGCTCCGGAAGCGGCCGCGACTTCGTCACGATCGGCTACGACACGGTCATGGGGGGCAGCGCGTGGTTCCAGCGCTTCACCAGCCCCGGTAGCTCCGACGAGGTCGGCTCTTCCGTGGCCGTCAGCCCCAACGGCTCGAAGGTCTTCGTCACCGGCGGCGGCACCGGGCCGTCGGGCAACTCGGACTACATCACGATTGCCTACGATGCGGCCATGGGGACCAAGACGTGGATGAGGGACTACAACGGCCCCGGCAACAGCATCGACTTCGCCAACTCGATCGCCGTCAGCCCAGATAACACGAAGGTCTTCGTCACCGGCGGAAGCGTTGGGTCGGGCACGAGCTCCGACTACGCCACGATCGCCTACGACGCCGCCACGGGGGCCAACGCGTGGTTCAAGAACTACAACGGGCCGGGAAACGGTAACGACGTTGCGTACGCTGTCGCGGTCAGCCCAAACGGCTCGAAGGTCGTCGTCACCGGCGGAAGCCTCGGGTCGACGGGCAGCTGGGACTTCGCCACGATCGCCTACGATGCGAGCACGGGGGCCAACGCGTGGTTCGAGCGGTACGACGGTCCGGGCAACCGTGTCGACTACGCCTCCGCCGTGGTCGTCAGCCCGGACAGCTCGAAGGTGTTCGTCACCGGCTCGAGCGACGGATTGGCGGGTACCCCCGACTACGCCACCATCGCCTACCCGGCCTGAACAGCAAAGGACGAGACAACAGGAGATCTCGAGCCCCCGCCTTGCGCCCTCGCTCTGGCCATCCGGTAGAAAGGACTGTGCAGCGGGCTCGGATTGCCGTGGACATTGGCGGCACCTTCACAGACCTCGTGATGGTGGCCGGTCGAAAGGTGGCGGCCAGGGCCAAGCTGCTCACCACACCGGGGGATCCCTCCGAGGGCGTAGAGGAAGGCATCGCCGAGCTGCTTCGAACCGTCTCGCCGTCGGACGTGGGCGAGGTGGTCCACGGCACCACGCTCGTGGCCAATGCGCTCATCGAGCGGTCCGGCCCGCCCACAGCCTTGATCACGACGAAGGGCTTTCGCGACGTCCTCTCGATCCGGCGCGAGCAGCGCTATGACCTGTACGACCTGTTCCTGGACATGCCCGAGCCGCTCGTGCCGCGCCGGCGTACCTTCGAAGTGGACGAGCGGATCCTGGCCGACGGTTCGGTGGACCGAGCGCTGGACGAAGCGGCGGTCGGGCGGTTGGCGCGGAGGCTTCGACGCGAGGGGGTGGAGGCAGTGGCCGTCTGCCTCCTTCATGCGTACCGAACGACGGATCACGAGCGGGCCGTCGAGGCCGTGCTTCGGCGTGAGGCGCCGGCGGTGGCCGTGTCGCTCTCCAGCGACGTCGCTCCGGAGGTCGGCGAGTTCGTCCGGACCTCGACCACGGTCGCCAACGCCTACGTGCTGCCGCTGGTCGGACGGTACCTCGAGATGCTGGAGAAGCGGCTCTCCGGCCTGGGCCTGTCGGGACCCTTGCGCATCATGCTGTCCACGGGAGGCGGAGGGCTGGCCGGCCCGGCGACCGCACGACGCTATCCCGTCCGTCTTCTCGAGTCCGGGCCCGCGGCGGGCGCCCTGTCGGCGGCGTACTGGGGCGGACTCTCGGGCCATCGGAACGTGCTGGCTTTCGACATGGGAGGTACGACGGCCAAGGCGTGCCTGGTCGAAGGAGGGCGTCCAACCGTGGCGCGGGAGGTCGAGGCGGCTCGCGTGTACCGCTTTACGAAGGGCAGCGGCCTTCCCCTCAGGGTGCCCGTCATCGATCTCATCGAGATCGGGGCAGGCGGCGGGAGCGTGGCCGGGGTGGGACCGTTCGGCCTGCCGAAGGTCGGTCCGGAAAGCACCGGGGCGGATCCGGGTCCGGCCTGCTACGGCAGAGGCGGGATCGAACCGACCGTGACCGACGCGGACCTGCTGCTGGGCTACCTCAATCCTTCGTTCTTCCTGGGGGGGCAGATGGAGCTGGACGAACGAGCGGCGCGCGTGGCGGTCGGGCGCCTGGGAAAACGACTGGGGTTGTCGGTCCAGGACGCCGCCGCGGCGATCCACCGAGTGGTCAACGAGACGATGGCGGCGGCGGCCCGGATGCACGCCATCGAACGGGGCCGGGACCTCCGTCCGTTCGCTCTGGTGGCGACGGGAGGGGCGGGCCCCGTGCACGCCTGGGGGGTGGCCAGGGCGCTCGGCATCCGGACGTTGGTGTTCCCACCTGGGGCCGGGGTGGCCTCGGCCTTCGGCATGCTCACCGCCGCCCCGGGCCTGGAGTTCGCGCGCAGCCTCCCGTCTCCCCTCTCCGACACACCGTGGGCCGACGTCCGCCGCGCGCTGGCCGAGATGACCCGGGAAGGCCTCCGGCATCTTCGCGAGAGCGGGGTGCCTCGCGACCAGGTCCGTGTGTCCATCGCCGCCGACGTGCGGCATCGTGGCCAGGGAGACTCGGTCACGGTCGAATTGGGGGGTGCGCTCGGACGCTCCCCGGCCCGCCACGTGGACCAGGCATTCCACCGGTCGTACGCGGCTCTCTACGGGCGCCGGCCACCCGGGGTCGAGGCCGAGGTCATGACGTGGCGCGTCAGGACCGTGGGCCCGCAGCCGAAGCTCGACGTCCGGCTCGGGGTCGGGTCCGGCGGCGATCCGATGAAGGGCCGGCGGCAGGTGTGGTTCCCCGAAGGGGGGTTCACCGAGGCGCGCGTGCTCGACCGCTACCGACTCCGACCGGGCGCCACGATCCGCGGTCCGGCGGTCGTGGAGGAGCGCGAATCGACCGTCGTCGTCGGCCCTCGTGGGCACGGCAGGGTCGAACCAACAGGCGCGCTCGTCGTGGAGGTCGCGTGACGCGCCCCACGAGCATCGACCCGGTGGCCCTCGAAATCCTGTGGACGCGGTTGATCACCGTGACCAACGAGCAGGCGGCCGCCCTCCAGCGCACCTCCTTCACGCCGATCGTGCGGGACAGTGGCGACCTGTCCGCCGCGGTGTTCGACGTCCGCGGACGAATGTTGGCCCAGGCCGTGACCGGAACCCCCGGGCACATCAACTCGCTGGCCACGGCAATGCACCACTTCCTGGCGGCGTTCCCCCCGGACCAACTCCATGAGGGTGACGTGTTGATCACGAACGATCCGTGGAAGACCAGCGGCCAGCTGAACGACATCTCCGTGGTCACACCGGTGTTCCGGGGACGGAGGCTGGTTGGGTTCTTCGGCAACACCTGTCATGCCATGGACATCGGGGGGCGGGGACTGTCGGCGGACGCGTCGGAGGTCTACGAGGAAGGCTTCCACATCCCGATCACGAAGCTCTATGACCACGGCCGTCCCAACGAGGAGCTGCTCCGCTTGCTGGCCGCCAACGTGAGGGCGCCGTACGAGGTGCTCGGCGACGTACACGCCCAGGTGGCCGGCAACCAGGTGGGCACCGATCGCCTGCTGGAATACCTGGATGACTTCGGCTTGCGGGACCTCGACGCGTTGGGCGAAGAGATCGTGTCCAGATCCGAACGGCTTGCGCGGCAAGCCATCTCCAAGATCCCGGACGGCGACTACCGCCACACCATCAGGACCGACGGGCTCGACGAGCCGATCACCATCGCCTGTCGCGTGACCATCCGAGGTGACCACGCCACCGTCGACTACACGGGGAGCTCACCGCAGGTGGACCGGGGCATGAACGTCGTCCTGAACTACACCGCGGCGTATACGAGCTACGCGTTGAAGTGCGCTGTCTGGCCCGAGGTCCCGCACAACGACGGCAGCTTCCGCCCGCTGACCGTGACCGCGCCGGAGGGCTGCATCCTCAACCCTGTGTGGCCCGCGGCGGTTGCGGCCCGCCACATCGTCGGCCACTTCCTTCCGCATGCCGTGTTCGGGGCGCTGGCGCCGGTGCTCCCCGACCGGGTGCTGGCCGAGGGCGCCGGCAACATCTGGCTCACCACGGTCCGGGGTGCCGGCCGCAACCGCTTCATCACGGTCTTCTTCGCCGCGGGCGGCACCGGGGCCCGTCCCACCAAAGACGGCCTCTCCACCACGAGCTTCCCCAGCGGCATCGCCACCACGCCCGTCGAGGTGATCGAGACGACGTCACCGCTGATCGTGCGGCGGAAGGAGCTGCGACGCGATTCGGGCGGGCCCGGGAAACACCGCGGCGGGCTGGGGCAATCCATCGAGGTCGAGGTCCCGACCGGCGAGCCCTTCATCGTCTCCTCGCTGTCCGATCGGATGCGGTTCGCTGCGCAAGGCTACGCGGGAGGGATGGCGGGGGCTCGCGGGGGGTTCACCACGTCGCTCGGCACCCACCCCAATCCGAAGCTCTCGCTCCTGTTGTCGGCGGGCACGCGGTTCACGCTGGACCTCCCGGGAGGGGGAGGGTACTTCGATCCGCGAGAGCGCGATCCGGCTGCCGTCGTCAGCGACGTGGAGGAGGGACTGGTCAGCGCGCGGTCGGCGGAACGGGACTACGGGGTCAAGCCGAACGGGGCGAGGTCCCGGCCGACGCCCGGTGCGAAGCCCCGACGGGCCGCAGCCAGTCGGTGGCGCCGCCGATCTCCGCCACGAGCCGGTCGACCGACGCCTCCTGCTGGGGAGTGAGCGGCGCCAGCGGAGCCCGGCATCCGCCGGGAGCGAGCCCCCTCCGGGCCATGAGGTGCTTCACGCCCGGAACGAACGAGACGCCGGACAGCGAGGCCGTCAGCCGGGCCAGGACCAACTGGAGGTCTCGCGCCTCCTCGGTTCGGCCGTCCCGATACCCCTCGTAGACGGCGACCACCAACTCGGGCACGGCGTTCGCCATGGCGGACACCGCGCCGCGCGCGCCGATGACCAACGCCGGGAGGATCGTCGCGTTGTTGCCCACGTAGACCTGGATCGGCCGGCCGGGCTGGGCGACGTAGGAAGTGATCTTGCCGATGGTGTCGCCGGTGTCCTTCACCCCCACGATGTTGGGAACCTCGTTGATCAGTCGGGTGACCACGGAGACGCCGGCCGAATATCCCACGCGCTCCGGGTTTTCATAGACGTAGTGCGGGATGGAGGGCGCCGCCTCGGCGACGGCCCGGAAGTGGTCGTAGAGAGCGTCCTGGTCATGGGCGAAGAAGTACGGAACCACCGCCGCAGTGCCGTCGGCTCCCACCTGT
>JBIOYQ010000103.1:0-7985 GCA_044870295.1 Actinomycetota bacterium | reverse complement strand
ACGCCCGACTCGGTCACGCTGGTGGCCGTGACGAAGTCCTTCCCGATCGAGGTCGTTCGGGCGGCGGCGGACCTCGGGCTGGGGGCGTTCGGAGAGAACCACGCCGACGATCTCGCCCGGAAGGCCGCGGCCGTGAGGGCGCAGTGGCACTACCTTGGCAAGCTCCAAACGGGAACGGCTCCACGCGTCGCGGACTGGGCGGACCTCATCCATTCCGGCGAGCCGGGCCGGGCCCTGGAACGTGTGGTCAACCGTGCGGCGCGCCAGGGTCGCCGGGTCCGGTGCCTGCTTCAGGTGGACTTCACCGGTCACCGCCAGGGCGTCGACCCCGACGCCGCGGCCGACGCCGCGGCTTCCGTCACCGTCGTGGAGGGCGTCGAGTTGGTGGGTCTCATGACCTTGCCGCCATTCGACCCGGATCCGGAATCGGCGCGGCCCTTCTTCCGTCGGCTCCATGACCTTCGCGACGGCCTCCGAGCACGATGGCCGCAGTTGGCCGAATTGTCCATGGGAATGTCGGGGGACTATGAGGTTGCCGTCGAGGAAGGCGCTACGATGGTGCGTGTTGGGACGGCCCTGTTCGGGGCTCGACCCGGCGGGCGCCCGCCGTCCTCGGTCGAGGGCTCGGGAGGTTCGCGGCCAGGCGGGAACTGAAGGGGAGGAGCATGGCTGGGGTGTGGAAGAAGACGCTGCAGTATCTGGGCCTGGTCGAGGACGAAGAGCTGGACGACCTCGAGGAGGTTGACGCGTCGGGCCCGCTGCCCGAGACCACGCCCGTGCGGCGCATCGGACGGCCGGAGATGATGGGGGACCGCCCCGAGGCCATCGTCCGGACCATGCCGGCCAGCCGCATCCCCACCGCCGCCATCCACCGAGCCGAGCCCAGGCGCTTCAACGAGGCTCGTGAGATCGGCGAACGGTACCGGCAGGGGATCCCCGTGATCATGAACCTGCAGGCGACGGAGGACGCCACGGCCCGCCGTCTGGTCGACTTCGCCTCCGGCCTGGTGTTCGGCCTGGACGGAAAGATCGAGATGGTGGCCTCTCGTGTGTACCTGTTGACCCCGGCGAACATGGAGGTTTCCGCCGAGGAGCGGGAGCGCATCGTCGAAGGGGGCTTCTTCAATCAGTTCTGATCCGCCACCCGGGCGGAGGCCCCGCCGGGCGACCAGGCCAAGTCGATGATCATCATCTGCATCGCGCTCAACCTCTATCTGATCCTGCTGTTTGCCAGCGTGGTCCTGTCGTGGGTCGCGATGGTCCGGCCGCTGCCCCACTACGGCTTGGGACGAAAGGTCATCGACGCCATCTTCGCGGTGACGAATCCGGTGTTCCGGCTCGTCCGCGGGGTGATCCCCCCCATCCGATTCGGCGGCGCCGGTCTGGACCTGTCGCCACTCATCGTGTTCATCGTGGTCGGTATATTGCGCACCGTGGTCTGCAGCTGAGCTGGAGGGGAGGCGTCCGGCCATGCCGAGGAGACGAGACAAGAGGGCGAAGGCGGATCAGGAGACGGCCGCGGCCGAGCCCAAGCGCATCACGCCGGTGGACATCCAGCAGAAGGAATTCCGCCTGGCCATGCGGGGCTACCACGAACAGGACGTCGACCAGTTCCTGGACGAGGTGACCGAGGAGTTCGCCCGGCTGCACGCCGAGAACAAGCGCCTCCGCGAGGAACTCGAATTCGCCGGCACCCGCCATCTGGACGTTGGCGGCGCTCAGGAGGCAGAGGCGATCCTCCGACGGGCCCGGGACGAGGCCGAGCGACTGCTGGCGGAGGCACGAGGCCGGATCAGCGCCGCGAGCGCGTCGGCCGCGTCATCGTCGGACCTCGCCCCGTTCATCGTGCGGGAGCGCGAGTTCCTCCAGGGCCTGGCCGATCTGATCCAGTCGCATGCGGAAGGCGTGAAGGAGCAACTTCGCCGCGCCCGCGGGGGGACCGCCACGACCGGCGCCACGCCGGCTGCCCCGACGCCTGCCCCCGCGCCGGTGGACGAACCCACCAGGCCGTGGACGATGGAGGCCGCGGCTCACGACGCGGGATCCACGTCGACGTCGCCCGCCGAGACCTCGGACGAGAGCGAGAGCGACGAGCCGAAGGTCGTCGAGCCCGGCGCGGCCCAACGGGAGACGCCCGAGATCGCCGGCCAGGATTGGACTCAGTACTACATGGGTCCGGCCTCGTCGATGCAGCCCTCGGCCTCGTTCGCCGCGGTCCCGGACGACGACGTCGTCGACCTCACGGGGGAGCCGTCCGAGATCGACGACGCTGGGGATCGCTCCCTTCGCGAGCTGTTCTGGGGCGAGGACTGACCCTCAGGACTTCGGGATCTCCTTGGTGGGGTCGACGAACGGCATCGGGACCACCGTCGCCGTTGCCTCCCGGTCGGGCATGACCGCGGTGAGTGTGGTCCCTGGGTCGGCCAAGGCGATCGGGACCCACGCGTAGCCGATATTCTTCTCCAACCTAGGGGAGAACAGCGCGGAGGTGATCTTCCCGACTTCCTGTCCTGATCGGTCACGGACCGGCCACTTCCGGTCGTTGAACGTCAGACGGTCGCCGCCGATCTCGACCCCGACCAGCTTGCGGCGAACACCTTCCGAAGCGATGCGGGCCAGCGCCTGCTTCCCCTGGTAGTCCTGCTCCTTGTTCGGGTCGACCAGGCGCTCCAGTCCCACCTCGTACGGGTTGTTCTCGAGCGTCATATCGGCGCCGTAGTTCAGGATGCCGGCCTCCACGCGGCGGATGTCCGACGGGCCGGTCGGGCGGATCTCATACGGCAAACCCGCCGACATGATGCGCTCCCACAGGTCCGTGCCTCGGCTGCCGTCCCGCAGGTAGACCTCGAAGCCCACCTCGCCGGTCCAGCCCGTCCGGGTGAGGATCACCGGGATGCCGTCGAGGTCGGTCTCCAGGAACCAGTAGTACTTGAGGCCGAGGGCCTCCTCGCCGAACAGGTCCCGCACCACGTCCTTGGACTTGGGCCCCTGGATCTGGAGGGGCGAGACGTCCGGCTCCCGCACCTGGACGTCCAGGCCGAGGGAGGCGGCCAGCCCGATCGCGTAGAGCAGCACGTCGCTGTCGGCCAGGGCCAGCCAGAAGTGGTCCTCTCCGAGGCGCATCAGCACCGGGTCGTTGACGATGCCGCCGTCCGGGGCCGTGATGAGGACGTATTTGCCCTGTCCCACAGCGCACTTGGACAGATCCCGAGGAGTGAGCATGTTGGTGAGCCGGAAGGCGTCCGGACCGGTGATCTCCACCTGGCGTTCCACCGCCACGTCCCACAACGTGACGTGGTTGAGGAGATGCCAGTACTCGGCTTCCAGGTCGTCGTACCGGATGGGGAAGAGCGTGTGGTTGTAGACCGTGTAGCCCTTCGGTCCGTACCCCTGCTCGGCCTCGTAGAAGGGCGAGCGGCGCAGCCGAGCCCCGCACTGCACCAACGTCATGTCGAACGGCTCCATGCGATCCTCCTCGTCGTTCGGTCTCTCGTGGGCCGGCGAAGCGTACCGGGTTAGGCCCGCTCGATGCGCGGCTCGGTGATCTCCGGGTCCACCTCGATGGACACCGCCAGCACCTCGTCCTTGATCCGGTCGGCGTGCGGGAGCACGTCCGCGTATGCCGAGGGCAGGGTGACCCGGATGCGGTCGGTGAGCTCCAGGCCTGCCGCCTTGCGCAGGTCGTTCAGCAACCGGATGGTGTCGAGCACCCTTCCCTCCAGCCGCAGCTCGTCGTCCAGTTCCAGCGCGACCTTGACGCCCTCTTGATTGGCGGCCGCGAAGCCTTCCCCGAATGCCGTCCCGAGGCGGACTACCTGGATGAGATCGTCCGGGCCGAGATCTACTCCCGCGGCCCTAACGCCGCCCTCCGGCAGGCGCTCATAATCACCGGCTTCAAGGGCAGCCTGTACATCCCTCACCTTGGCTCCTAGCCGAGGCCCCAGAACCGGCAGCTTGGGGCGCAATACGGCATGCCCTACGGGTCCCAATTCGAACTTGATTTCCTTGACGCGGAGTTCCTCGCGAAGCTCATCGGCGTACGCAGTCATTTGTTCAGACGCCCAGATGGTCGCTTCGCGGAGCGGCTGACGGAGCTTGACGCCAGCCTCTGTTCGGGCTCGGCGCCCGAGTTCGACGATCCTCCTCACTTCTTCCATTTCCTCAAGGACGCGAGTCTCCGGCGCTTGCATTTCGGGCCAGCGCGCCAGGAAGACCGAATCCGGGGCGTCGGGGCAGGGACCGGCCACCAGGTTGGCCCACAGGTGCTCGGTGAGGAACGGGACGATCGGCGCGATGACCCTGACGGCGTGGACGAGCGCCCACCACAACGTCCGCAGGGCGACGTCGTCCTCTTCCCAGAACCGTCGGCGCGATCGCCGGATGTACCAGGTCGACAGGTCTTCGACGAAGGCCTCGAAGGCCTTGACGACGTTGATGGTCAGCGTGGCCTCGAAGCCGGCCGTCGCCTCCCGGACGAGCTGGCGCGTTCGGGCGATCAACCATCGATCCAGCGGCTGCAACGCTC
This sequence comes from Actinomycetota bacterium, assembly GCA_044870295.1. GTDB lineage: Bacteria > Actinomycetota > UBA4738 > UBA4738 > UBA4738 > AC-52. Next base: position 3,460 of record JBIOYQ010000103.1, on the reverse strand, counting down.
CGGACGGCTCCGACGCGAGCTCGTCGAAAGAGGGGCGGAAGCCCTGGATGTTCGCGTACTCGACGAAGAACGAGACTGAGTTCCACAGCGTCAGCATGCGCCGCTTGATCTCGTGCCCGGGGCCGTACCCGAACAACAGGTCCTGGTCCGGCGGCTGCGCGCAGAACTGCCAGCGCATCACGTCCGCGCCCATGCGGGCAAACGCGTCGTCGGCCTCGATCAGGTTGCCCCACGAGCCGTGCATCTCCCGGCCGTGCTCGTCGAGCATCTTCTCGTAGCCCAGGACCCGCTGGAACGGGGCCCGTCCGGTCAGGGCCACGGACATGAACAGCTGGGAGTAGAACCATAGCCGGATCTGCTCGCGCATCTCGCTCACCCAGTCCGCCGGGAACCACTGCTCCCAGTACGCGTGGTCGGGCAGGTCCGCGTTCGACAACCCCTTCGATGCTCCCGTGGCATAGCCGCCCTCGACCCGCTCCGGGTTCTCCCACCCCAGCGTGGAGAAGGGAACGATGCCGGCGTCGAGCCACACGTCGCCGACCTCGGGGATGCGCCGGACCTCTTCCCCGCAAGTCTCACACCGGATCGGGACGGCGTCGATCCATGGGCGGTGCAGCTCCTCGAGCTGCTCGAGCCCGCCCGTCGCTCGTTCCTCCAGGTCCCGCTTCGAGCCGATCACGTTGAGGTGCCCGCACGAGCAGGGGTAGAAGGGGAGGGGGAGGCCGTAGTACCGGCGGCGGGAGATGTTCCAGTCGCCCATGTTCCGCAGCCAGTCGTCCATCCGCTTCCCCATGTACTCCGGCGTCCAGGTGACGGTGGCGTTGGCCGCCATCAGCTGCGGGCGGAGGTCGTCGACCGCGATGTACCAGTCCTCGACCACGCGGAAGATCAGGGGGGTCTGGCACCGCCAGCAGTGCGGGTACCGGTGTTCGATCTCCTCGGCCCCCTCCAGGCGGCCCCGCTCGGCCAGGTCGGCCACGATCTGGTCCGCCGATTCCCCGGTCCCCAGCCCGTGCAGCCACCCGTACTCGTCGTAGAAGTGCCCGGATTCGTCCACCGGTACCAGCACGGGGAGGTCGTGGACCTTGGACAGCTCGAAGTCCTCGGTCCCGGCGCCCGGGGCGATGTGGACGATCCCCGTGCCCTCGTCCAGGGAGACCTCGTCCCACGGGATCACGCGATGCTCCAGCTCGGTGGCGGGTGGCAGATGGTCGAAAGGACCCTCGTAGGAGAGGCCGACCAGCTCCTCCCCGAGCACCTTCCTGACCGCGGTGTCCTTGGGATACCGGGCCCGTGCCACCCACGACCCGTCCTCCCGCAGGATGTACTCCGCGTCGGGCTTCACCGCCGCCGCCACGTTGGCCGGCAGCGTCCACGGGGTGGTGGTCCACACGATCAAGGACTCGCCCGGCCGGTCGCGCAGCGGGAGCCTCACGTACACCGAGGGGTCGGTCTTGTTCCGGTAGACGTCGCCCTGCGAGAGCTCGTGCTGGGACATCGACGTGCCGCACCGCGGGCACCACTCGGTGGACCGGTTCCCCAGGTACAGCCACCCGCGCTCGTGCATCACTTTGAGGAAGCGCCAGATGTATTCGATGTTGGTGTCGGAGAACGTGAAGTAGTCGTTGCCCCAGTCCATCCACTGCCCGAGGCGCTTCTCGCCGCGCGTGAGCTCGGCCGCCGACCACACCACCTTCTCCCGGCACTTCCGGGCGAACTCGGCCAGGCCGTAGGACTCGATCTCCCGCTTGGAATTGAGTCCCAGCTCGCGCTCCACCCCGACCTCGATCCACAGCCCCTGGCAATCGAAGCCGTTCTGATAGCGCTGCTCGAACCCCCGCATCGCCTTGTAGCGCTGGAACACGTCCTTCAGCGTCCGCCCCCACGCGGTGTGGACGGCCAGCACCTTGTTCGCGGTGACGGGGCCGTCGAAGAAGCTCCACCGTGGTCCGCCGCGGTTCTGCTCCCGCAGCCGTTCGAAGGTCCGGTCGCGCTCCCACCGGTCCAGGACCTCCAGCTCGAGGGCCGGATGGTCAGGCTTCGGCGGAAGCCTGGTGAAGACCCGCGACGTCGTGGCCACCCGTTCCCTCCTTCCTCTCCGGCGCAAAGGAAAACGCCCCGTCCCATCCATCAGGGACGAGGCGTGAGGCCCCGCGGTACCACCCTGCTTGGCGGGCCCCTCGCGAGGCTCGCCCACTCTCCGGCTCCCCAAGGAGAGCCTCCCGCTATCACGGGCGGACCCGTCCGCGTCTACTGGGCGGCCGCGTGGCCCGCGACCAGCCGTTCGGGCGGCGGCTCGGGGAGGATCTTCGCCGGGGCAGTCCGCCGGCCTCGCACCGTCGCCGGCTCGCTCGTGGCGCTGGGGACCCGGTTACTCGGTCCCGTCGTCGCCTTCTCGAGCCCATTGTAGCTGCCCACGGCTCTGCGCCGCGTATCCCGTATCCTGGAGGCTGGCGCCCGGAGCCCGCCGGTGCTAGCTTCCCGCAGACTTCGACCATGGCCGCCAAGAGTCCGCTCACCAAGTCCGAGATCAAGGAGCTGAAGGCGCAGCTCGAGACCGAGCGCGCCGACCTCCTGGCTCAGTACAAGGAGCTGGAGGAGTCCTCCTTCGGCACGAACCAGTCGGACCTGACCGGTGAGATGGCGTTCGACGAGGAATACGCCGACGCCGGGACGGCCACGTTCGAACGTGAACGCGACCTGTCCCTGGTGAACAACCTGCGGGACCTCATGGACCGGATCGACAAGGCGCTGGTCAAGATCGAGGACGGGACCTACGGGCTGTGCGACCGGTGCGGGAAGCCGATCGAGAAGCTCCGACTGAAGGCGCTGCCCTACGCGAACCTCTGCATCAAGGACAAGCAGGCCGAAGAGCGGGTCCGCTGATCGCGTGAGCCGCCGGGGCCGGCTGGCGCTGTTCCTGTACGGCGTGGCCGCCGCCGCCTACATCGTCGATCGCGTGACGAAATGGATCGTCGAGGACCAGCTGGCCGGTCGTCCGCCGATCGAGATCATCCACGGGGTGGTGCGGCTTCGCTTCACCACCAATACCGGTGGTGCGTTCGGCCTGTTCGGCGGACAAGCCTGGCTGTTCTTCCTGGCTACGGTGGTGGTGTGCGTGGTGATCGTGTTCGCTTCGACGCGCCTGGACTCGATGCCCACGGCGATCGGTCTCGGCCTCATCCTCGGGGGCGCGCTGGGCAACCTCACGGACCGTCTGGTGCGGGGTCCGCGCGGGGTGATCGACTTCATCGACTTCCGGGTGTGGCCGGTGTTCAATGCCGCCGACTCGGCCATCGTGATCGGGGCGCTGATCGTGGCCGTGGCGGGCATCGTCCGCCGCGACTGAGCCTGATGCCGCCGACGACGCTGGTCGCTGGGCCCGGGCGGCTCGATGTCGTGCTCGCCGAGCTGCTCGGGATCCCCCGGGCCGAGGTCCAGCGAGCCATCGCCGAAGACC
>JBIOYQ010000102.1:0-6334 GCA_044870295.1 Actinomycetota bacterium | reverse complement strand
GCCCCACCGGCCGGGCGTCACGGCGTCGGGAGAGTGGAAGGGAAGTGCGAGCGCCTCGCATCTCAATGGCTCGAGTCTTGGGGGAACCTAGGTAGCGGCCCTCGCGTCGGAACGGACGCGTCGAGGGTTGACCCGCCCGATGGGCCCGGGGCGGGCGTATAACTCGGTGAGAGGGAGGTCTCGTTGCGGCGAGTCGGGCTGGCGCTGATCCTGGTCCTGGGGACGATCATCGCCGGCGCCGCCCCCGCCAGGGCGTGCTCGTGCGCCCTCGTCGACCCACGTGAAGGCATCGAGATGTCGGATGGAGCCTTCGTCGGCACGCTCCTGTCCCGAACCGGCGGACCACACGACTCCAGGAACACGTTGCGCTTCCAGGTCGAGATCGCCGTGAAGGGCGAACTGGGGAGCGAGGTCGACGTGCTCACCTCCGCCAACGGGGCGTCCTGCGGGCTCGAGGTCGCCCCGGACGAGCGGGTCGGGCTGTTCCTGGGACGGGGCGATGACGGATCGACGTGGTGGTCCAGCATGTGTTCCCGAGTCGATCCCGACGAACTGCTGGCGGCGGCGCAACCGTTGCCGGCCCCTGATGGCAGCGGACCGGTCCGGTACCTCGTCGGCGGTGCGTTCGGAGACGCTCGCGTGGTGGCCCTCGATGAGTCGGGCCGCACAGTGGGGTACGGGCTGGGCCAGGGCTCCACGTACCGGTTGTCGGTGTGCCCGGGCTTCCGCCGCTTCGTCGAGCTGGTGTCGATGTCGGCTCGAACGGACTTCGTCGTGGCGGTCTGGGACACCGCAACGCTAGCGGTCATCCGGCAGGTGGAGGTTCCCGGCGGGGTCCTGGACGTGCCGGGATCGCCCGGGATCAACGTCGACGACCTCTCCTGTCGAGACGAGGATGCGGACGAGGTGCTGCTCCTGGTCGACGAATGGCCGGAGGGGTCGGGGAGGACGCACGTGCTTCGCGTATCCGGGACCAGCGTGGAGGACGCGTTCGCCCCGCGGGGTCAGTACGGATTCTTCGACGGCGACCGCGCGCTGCTCTACCGAGGAAGGAATCCGGCCGACATCGACGAGCTCGCCGCGCTCGACCTGCAAACCGGAGACGAAGTGGTCATCGCCAACCTGCCGGCCGGGACATGGCAGGCGGCCCCGAATCCGGGCGACACCCGTGTCGCCGGCGTCATGCCGTCCGAGTCGGCGGCGACCCAAGTGTTCCTGACGGACCTCACCGTCGACCCTCCGGTCACCATCACCGCGTCGCTCGGGGCGATCTCGCAGTATGGGCAGATGGTGTGGCTGGACGGCGAGACCGTCGCGTTCTTCCCCTGGGGAAATGGCGACGGCGACGACGCGATCGTGTACGACAGCGATCTCCAACAGGTGACGTCCTTCGGCCCGTGGGGAGGACGGCCCACCCTCGAGGACGGCGTCGCCTACGGTCTGCTGGATGACGCCGTTCGGCGAGCCCCGCTCCCCGACGGGCCGGTCGAGACCGTCCGCGTGCTGGACCTCGGTGATTCCCACGGCGTCGTCCCGGTCGGTGGGGAGATCCACGTCATCGGCGCGGCGCCCGCACCACGGGGCGTGCCGCCGGCGCCGCCCCAAGTCCCCGCGGCCCAACTGACCCCCGAGCACGGTGCATCGGCGAGCTGGCCCTTGTGGGCAGCCCTGGGGCTCGTGTCGGCGCTTGCCGTCGTCGCTCTCGTCATCCGACGACGTCTCCCCTCCTTCGGAGGAACTGGGTCGTAAGCTCATCCGGTGACCCCGGCCGATCCGCTGCCCGCCGACTGCCAACTCTGCGCCGCCGACCACGTGACGAGCTGGCTGTTCGAGGACCAGGACTGCTGGATCGCCGACTGCCTGGTGTGCGCCACCCCGATGGTCGTGTGGCGGAGTCACGGACTTCCGGATGCCGACCTCGAGACCCAACTGCTGGACCGACTGTCGGAGACGGCGTCGGTCCGCTACGGGGCGGAGGGGTTCTGGATCGACGGCGCTCGCCGGCGCATCCCCGACCACTGGCACGCCCACGCGCGGCCGCAGGGCGGGTTCTTCGACCCGGCCTCTCCGTTGTACGGGCGCTACGGCTGATCGCTCGTTTCCCCCGTCAGGGGGTGAACCGCCGGAGCCGAAGCGAGTTGGACACCACCGAGACCGACGACAGCGCCATGGCGGCTCCGGCGAACACCGGCGCCAGCAGCCCGGCCGCCGCCAATGGGATCAGCACCACGTTGTAGCCGAAGGCCCAGAACAGGTTCTGCACGATCGTTCGGAAGGTACGCCGGGACAGACGGATGGCCGTGGCCGCCCCTCGCGGATCCCCACTGATCAACGTGAGGTCGGATGCCTCGATGGCGACGTCGGTACCGGTGCCGATGGCGATGCCCAGGTCGGCCTGAGCCAGCGCCGGGCCGTCGTTGACACCGTCGCCCACCATGGCCACGACCTTGCCCTGGGTCTGCAGCCGCCGGATCTCGTTCGCCTTGTCCTGCGGAAGCACCTCGGCCAGGACGTGCGAGATGCCGGCCTGCCGGGCGATCGCTTCCGCGGTCGAGCGGTTGTCTCCGGTGATCATGGCAACGTCGATCCCGAGCCCACGCAGTTCGTCGACCACGTCCCGGGCTCCCTGCTTCACGACGTCGGCGACGGCGAAGGCTGCTCGGGCCTTTCCTGCCCATCCCACCCAGAAGACGGTCTCCCCCGCCTCGTCCAGCCGCCGCGCCTCTTCGGCCAGCCACGCCGGCACCTCGAAACCTTCCCGTTCCAGGAGGCGCAGCCGGCCGACAACGACGTCTTCGCCATCCACACGGGCTCGCACGCCCAACCCCGCCAGGGCTCGGAACCCTTCCGCCGCGGGGAGGTCCAGGGCCCTCGCGTTCGCACCCTCCACGACCGCTCGAGCGATCGGATGCTCGCTTCCCGACTCCGCGGCCGCCGCCATAGCCAGAGCCCCTTCCTCGCCGACCACGTCGTGCAGGCGCATCCGGCCCTCGGTCAGCGTGCCGGTCTTGTCGAACACGACGACGTCGATCCGGCGGGATCGCTCCAGGACCTCGCCGCCCCGGATGAGGACGCCGAGCTGCGCACCCCGGCCGGTCCCGACCATCACGGCTGTGGGAGTGGCCAGCCCCATCGCGCAGGGGCAGGCGATGATCAGCACGGCGACCGCGGCGACGACGGCCTTGGCCGCACCCCCACCGGCCAGCAGCCACAGCGCCACCGTTCCGGCAGCGATCACGATCACGACCGGCACGAAGATCCCCGCGACCCGATCGGCCAGCCGCTGGATGGGTGCCTTGCTCGACTGCGCCTGTTCCACCAGCCTCACGATCTGGGCCAGTGCGGTCTCGCTCCCCACACGGGTGGTCCGAACCACCAGCACGCCGTCGAGGTTCAGCGTTCCTCCGATCACGCTGTCCCCGACAGCCTTCTCGGCGGGGACGGACTCGCCGGTCAGCATGGATTCGTCGATCGTCGAGCCGCCCTCGATCACCTCGCCATCGGTGGGGATCTTCTCTCCCGGGCGAACCCGCACCAGGTCGCCCACCTTGACCTGGTCCACCAGCATCAGGAACTCGCGATCACCCCGAACGACGTGGGCTTCCTTGGCGCCCAGCTCGAGCAGGCTCCTGATGGCCTCGCCGGCCTTGCCTCGCGCTCGCGACTCGAGGTACTTGCCGAGGAGCTGGAACGCGATGACCAGCGCCGCCGTGTCGAAGTAGATGTCCTCCCCTGCGAGCAGCGCCCACACGGAGTAGGCGAAGGCCGTCAACGTCCCCAGCGCGATGAGCGAATCCATGTTGGCGCTGAAGGCCCGCGTCCTGTGTGCCGCGCTCCGCAGGAATGGCCAGCCCGCCCAGAACTGCACCGGAAGGGTCAGGACGAGCGCCGTCCACCGTGCCCATCCTTCTTCCATGCCGAACATCGACAGCGCCATGACCGCCAGACCCAGCGGCCACGCGACGGCGAGCCGGCGCAGCCAGTCTCGCTCCTCCCGGCGGGCTGGATCGTCGTCGCGGCGATCGCGATGTACTTCGATGTCGTAGCCGCGCGCTTGGACGGCCGCCCTGAGGGTCTCGAACGACGCCGCGTCATCACCCAGCCGGACGGTCGCCTCGGCCGTGGCCAGGTTCACGCGACACTCCAGGACCCCCGGCTGCTTCAGCAGCGTCTTCTCGACCCGCTGCACGCACGACCCGCAGGTCATGCCGGAGACGTCGAAGACCTGCTCCTTCTGGCGCGTGGTGGTGGGCATGCCCGGTTACCTGCCGACGAAGCGAGCCACCGCGGAGACCAGCTCCTCCACCTTCGCGTCGCCCTCTCCGCTCTCGAGGCTCTCGCGGACGCAGTGGCGGACGTGATCGTCCAGGAGCCCGACGCCGACGGCCTTGAGCGCAGCGCTCGCCGAGTTGAGCTGGGTGAGGATGTCGATGCAGTACTCGTCCTCCTCCACCATGCGCTGCAGGCCGCGGACCTGTCCCTCGATCTTGCGAAGCCGTGCCAGCAGATCTGGCTTCTTCATGGCGTAGCCGTACATGTCCGGTCCCTCCCAGATATGTCTGCCTGGCTCCAGTATACCCTGGGGGGGTATGCTACGCCACGTAGCTGGCGGGATCCTCCGCGAAGTCCTCCAGACAACCCTGCGAGCAGAAGTAGTACGTGGTTCCCTGGTATTCGTAGGAGCCCGCGGCCGACGCCGCATCGACCTCCATCCCGCAGACCGGATCGATCTCCACTCCTACCTCCTCATCGATGACAGTGGTCAAACCTCGTCAACCAGGCCAACGCGCTTGCGAGGCACGCCCGGGTCGTGGTCGACTCCACTTCCCCGGCGTGAGGAGCATGTCATGAAGTCAGCCGTTCGATCTCTCGTCGCGACAGCGTTGCTGGCCGCAGCCCTGACGGGCACGGCCGCCGCCAGCCCATCGGCCCGGACCACCTACTACGTCTCGGTCGGTGACTCGGCGGCCGCGGGCTTCGAACCGATCGGAAGGTTCAACCACGGGTACGCCAACCAGGTGTACCGCGAGCTTCGAGAAGAGAGCCCGGGGCTTCGTTTGACCAAGCTCGGGTGCCCGGGCGAAACGATCGACACCATGATCGAGGGTGGGATCTGCCCCTACCGGGCGGGCTCCCAGCTCAAGGAGGCCGTGGCCTTCCTGCAGGCGCATCCAGGTCGGATCGATCTGATCACCATCGACATCGGGGCCAACGACTGGTTGGAGGCATGCTTCGACGGCATCCTGATCGATGTGGACTGCACCAGGGAGGTCGTGCCCCACGTGGCGGCTGGTCTCCGCGTCATCCTGAGCCGGCTTCAGACCGCGGCACCGGGCGTCCCCATCGTTGGGATGAGCTACTGGGACCCCTTCCTGGGCTTCTGGGTGCTCGCCCCCGTGCACGGCCCCGACATCGCCCGCCAGGACGAGGCAGCCGAGGAGGTCTTCAATGCGGGTCTCGTGGAGGCCTATCGGGACAGCGGAGCGTTGGTGGCCGACGTGGCCGGCCCTGACTTCTTCGACACGGCCAACTTCACCGACATGGTGTGGACGGAGGAATGGGGGAAGATCCCGGTGAACGTGGCCAACGCCTGCGCGTGGACCTGGTTCTGTTCGGACAGCTACACGTTCGACGTCCACCCCAACACCATTGGGTACGGAGTGGTCAGCGCGGCGATCGAGGAAGCGCTCGATGATCGCTAGATCGGTGCACGCTGGTGGTTTGAGTTAGACGGTGCGGGGTCGCCACGGCTCGTGCTCGTGCGCGAGCCAGACCAGCTCGGGGTCGAGCGCGCGCACCAGCAGCTGGCCTTCGGTGTGCGGCTCATCGAGTTCGCCGAACCAAACCGCCACGTCGCCGCCGATGACGACCGGACGCTCGCCCATCTCGACGACGACCACCTGCATGCCGCGTGTGTGGCCCGGCGCCGGGACGAGCCGGAGACCGGGCAGCAGCTCGAGCTCGCCGTCGACCGGCACGTACCCCACGCCGGCCGCCTCGACCCACTCGCGAATGGTGTAGTCGTCCTCGCTGCGCGCGTCGTCGAGCTCCTGACGCTGGACGTGGATCGGCCTGCCGGCGAAGAGGTGGTTGCCGCCGCAGTGGTCGAAGTGCAGGTGCGTGTTGACGACGACGTCGATGCCGCCGAGGTCGAAGTCCTGCTTGCTCAATGGAAGCAGGCGGGGATCGAGGTCGGCCACCGCCGGATGCAGCTCCGTCATGCCGGTGTCGACCAGCACGCGCGCATCGGGATGGTCGATGACGTGCACGTAGACCGGCATCCGCTCGCCCTCGGCGAGCAGGTCGGCAACGCGGACTGGCGTGATGGTGATTG
>JBIOYQ010000101.1:0-5491 GCA_044870295.1 Actinomycetota bacterium | reverse complement strand
AGCGGCAGGAAGACGCCGCCACCGAGCTGGTACAGCCAGTGGCAGTGGCTGAACCGGTCGTCGATCTCCAGGAAATCTCGGTAGTTGCGGATCCGGGTGGGGGAGAACGTCACGCACCCTTTGGCCCCGATGGCGACCACATGCGCCGGCAGCTCGAGGCGTTCGATGACCTGCGTGCAGCCATCGACCATGAGCCGGCGGAGGCGATCGAAGTGCCGGTACGCATCGTCGGTGAGGATCTCCGTGAGGGTCGCCCGTGCCGCCGCCATCAGCAGGGGGTTGCCGTTGAACGTGCCCACCTGTTCGTAGTCGCCGGTCACGACGTGCTCCATGACCTCGGCCGTGCCGCCCACGGCCGCCCCCGACAGCCCCCCGCCCATCGCCTTGGCCAGGCAGACGATGTCCGGTGTGACCCCGAACAACCGGGTCGCCCCGCCCGGGTGGATGGTGAGGCCGGTCTTGACCTCGTCGTAGGCGAGCAGCGCGCCGTGCTGCCGGGTGAGCTCGCGAACGCCTTCCAGGTAGCCGGGCTCCGGCGGGATGATGCCGGCGTTCATCATCACCGGTTCCATGATCACGCCGGCGATCTCGTCCTGGTGATCGGCGAAGACGCCCTTCATGGCCTCGAGGTCGTTGAACGGCACCACCAGGGCCAGCCGCACCATCTCCGCCGGGATGCCGCTGCTGGCGGGCACGCTGTTCGGGCGGTCGGCCGGACCCAGCTCGGGCAGCAGCTGGTACACCGACACCTGCACCGAGTCGTGATGGCCGTGGTAGGTGCCCTCGATCTTGACGATCTTGGAGCGCCCGGTGATCGCCCGCATGAGGTGGACGGCATCCATGGTCGCCTCGGTTCCGGAGTTGGCGAACCGCCACAGGGGGAGGCCGAATCGCCGGGCCAGCTCCTCGGCCACCACGATGGCGTCCTCGGTGGGCTGGGCGAAGTGGGTGCCCCTGGCCACCCTGGCGCTGACCGCCTCGACGATCCTGGGATGGGCGTGACCGACCGCCATCACGCCGTAGCCGCCGTGCAGGTCGACGTACTCGAGTCCGTCGGCGTCGTAGATCTTCGAGCCCTTCCCATGGCTGATCCAGATGGGCTGGGGCCGGGAGATCTGCCAGCTGGACGTGACGCCCCCGGCCAGCGATCGGCGGGCCCGGGCCGCCAGCTCGGCCGAACGAGGCTGGCGCGCCAGGAGCCGGGCCTCCTCCTGGGCGATGAGCTCGTCCAGACGGGCCAGGTCCCGCTCCGTCACCCGCGCAGCCACCTTCATCCTGCCGTGTCCCTCCTCATCCGGTGATCGGCCGGACCCCGCGCTTGGCGAGCTGGTCCGCGATGATCACCCGCTGGATCTCCGACGTCCCTTCCCAGATCCGATCGACGCGGAGCTCCCGGTTGAATCGCTCGGCGACGTTCTCGCGCATGAACCCGCGGCCTCCGAAGATCTGCACGGCGCGGTCGGCGACACGGCCGGCGGCCTCCGACGCGAACAGCTTCGCCATCGAACACTGGGCGTGCTGGACCTTCACGTCCTCGCCCTCGTCGATCCCCTGTGCGGTGCGGTAGGTCATCAGCCGCGACGCCCACAGGTCGTTCACCGAGTCGGCCAGCATGAACTGGATGCCCTGGTAGTCGAACACGGGCTTGCCGTACGCCGACCGTTCCTTCGCGAAGGCCGTAGCCTCCTCGATCAGCCGCTCCATGGCCCCCAGGGACCTGGCCGCGATCATCAGGCGCTCGTAGCGGAACCACTCGTAGGCGAAGTGCATCCCGTCGCCTTCCGCGCCGACCAGGTTGGCGACGGGCACTCGAGCGTCCCCGAACGCCAGCTCCGCGTGGTGATGGGCGTACGTGTGACTGTACGCCGGTGTCCGGCGGACGCTCATTCCGGGGTTGTCGACGTCCACGATCAACATCGCGTGCGCGCCGGCGTGCGGGCCGTTGGTCAACTTCCCCTGGAAGAACACGTAGTCGGACAGGTTGAAGGACGTGACGTGCCACTTGACGCCGTTGAGCACGTACTCGTCGCCGTCGCGCGTGACAGTGGCCTGGATGCCGTCGACGTCCGACCCTGCGCCCTCCTCTGTGATGGCGTAGCACTCCCGCAGCTCGCCACGGATGGTGGGAAAACCCCACCGCTCCATCTGCGCCTCGGTGGCCACCTGGGGGAACCAGCCAATCGGCGTGTGGACGATCCAGCCGAGGGCGTTCGTGACCCTGCCCATCTGCTCTTCCACCAGGACCTGCTGGAACATGGTCAAGCCGCCGCCGCCCAGCTCCTTCGGGATGTTGATGGCGGCCTCGAAACCCAGGTCCTTGACCCGCTGGCGGAGCTTGTCCCAAACCTCGGGCGGCAGCTCGCCCTCGTGCATCTCGGCCTCGACCTCGTGGGGGATCAGCTCGTCGGCCAGCGCGCGGGCCCGTTCCTGGATGTCGTGATCCTGGTCGGTCATCGGGAAGGCCACAGCTGCCTCGCTTGCAGAAGTTTGACTGAACGTTCAGTTTAAGTTCTCGACCGCTGCCCGCGCAACGGGCTACACGGCCACCGGCGTCGGGAGGAAGACGTGGAAGGACGCTCCGCCTCCCGCGCGCTCCTCCACCCAGGCCCTGCCCAGGTGGAGCTCGGCGAACCTCGCCACCAGGGACAACCCGATCCCGAGGCCCTTCGCCCTCGAGGCGCCCTGACCGGCCTGGCGGAACGGCTCGAAGATGGGCTCGCGCAGCTCTAGCGGGACACCGGGGCCGTCATCCTCGACCACCAGGGTGACGCCCCCGGGATCCTCGTTGACCCGCACCCACACCGAGGTCCCCGGCGGTGTGTGGCGGATGGCGTTCGTCAGGAGGTTCTCCACGATGCGTTCGACCTTCGGCGCGTCCACCTCCGCGTGGGCTTGCACGGGCTCCACGTGGATCTGGTGGTGGTTCGGCGGGACGTGGCTGACCACCTCCGCGATCAGGTCGCACAGGTCGACCGGCGAACGCTCGACCATGGCTGCGCCACGGGTCAACCGATCGACGTCGAGGAGGTCGCCGAGCAGGCGCTGCAGCCGCCGCGAGCCGTCGATGACGCCCTGCAGAAGGTCCTGCTGATCCTGCGCCGACAGGTCGATCCCGAGGCCTTGGAGCGTGAGGGCGCTGCCGAGGACGGCGGCCAGCGGTGTCCGCAGCTCGTGGGACACGGCGTTCAGGAAGTCGTTCTTCATGTCGTCCAACGCGCGGAGGCGCTCGGCAGCCTCCCGTTCCGTATCGAGCGCCGCCCGCAACCGCTCGACCGCCAGCTCGCGCTGGGCCTCGGCGTGCTTGCGCTCGGTGATGTCGACCATGACGCCCTGCCAGTACAGCGTCCCGGTGGTCTCGTCCTCGACGACGGCCGCCTTCTCGCTCACCCACACGACACGACCGTCCTTGGCGATGAGCCGGTACTCGGCGCTGAGCGGCGTGAGCAGGCGTCTGGCCTGCTCGTCCTCACGTCGCATCCGCTCCGCGTCGTCCGGGTGGAGGATCTGGAGCCACAGCTCCCCCTCGCCGAGCCATTCGGCCAGCGAGTACCCCAGGAGGTCCTCGATCTGGGGGCTGATGTACAGGGGGATGGAGTGGCCAGGGTCGTCGACGATCACGCGGTCGACATACGCGGCGATCGTGGGGATCCGTTCGACGAGCATGCGGAACCAGGGGCTGGTCTCGCCCCCGCCTGCGGCGTCGCCCCCTCGAGGCTCCGCCCCGGTCCGTGGTTCCAGTTCTCGACTCACCCTGCACCGCCAACGACGCGCTGAGCGTCCGGACCCCGCATCCGAAGTATCGGCCCGGCGCCAACCCATCTGATGCCCACCGGCCGGATTGGGGTTTCCTGCCGGCATCCTTGCGCGGCAGGCATCTCCGGTGCACAGTCCAGGTCCATGATCACGTCTCGACCATGACGTCCGGATTCGGACCCGACCAGCCCTCGCAGGACCCCGTCGCGATCCCGCCGCCGCCCGCCTGGCCGGAGGCGGCACCTGGCGGGAGCCTCCCTCAGCCGCCGCCCAACCGCCGCCCCCTCGTCATCGGGTTGATCGTCGGTGGCGTGGTCGTCGTGGGCGCGATCGTCCTGGCGGTGGCGCTGTCGGGCGGGGGGAAGGGACCGGCGACCCTCGGTGGTTCGACCTCGACGGTCCCAGCCGGTTGGACCGTCCATCGGGACGAATCGAGCGGTTTCGCCATCGCCTTCCCGGGTTCGTGGGTCGACGCGACCGAGAAGACTCGGGCCCTGATCCCTCAGTACAAGGAGTTCTTCAAGTTCGCCGTGGCCGACTCGTCCACCGGCGCCAACGTCAACGTGGTGGTGGAAGACTCTGGTGTCCTGGATATCGACGGCTACGCCGGCGCGAACGAGCGCACGTTGTTGAACGCGGGCGCCACGGACATCGCCAAGAGCACGGTGTCGACGCCTGCCGGGACGGCGATGGTGTTCTCGTACCGTGCCGGTCCGAACGCCAGCGGCGCACCGCTCACCCAGTATTTCCTCGTGCATGGAGGCAGGGGATATGTGGTGACGTTCACCGGAGCATCCGGGAGCACGTTCGATCTCGTGTTGATGCGGCAGTTCATGGACAGCTTCGAGCTGCTCGACTGACGCCGAACCCTCCGCGTCCTACGAACCGCTCAGCGCCGGCTGGACGATGGTCAGCGTTCGAGCGTCGGCGTCAAGGGTTGCGTCGACGCCGAGCGGCAGGGCCGCCAGGTGCTTCCCGTGCCCCAGCGGCAGCCGGTACAGGACGGGCACGCCCAGTGGCTCGAAGTGCTTCTCCAACACGTCTTCGAGGGACTTCGTGCGTGGCCACTCCGGGCGCTCCTCGCTCCAGTCGGACTCCGCCATCTCTCCGACGACTACCCCGGCCAGGCCGTCGAGCTTTCCCGACAAGCGGAGTTGGATGAAGTGCGCGTCCAGCTCCCACGGGGGTGAGTGGACCTCCTCGAAGAACAGGATGCAGCCCTCGGCGTCGAATTCGAACGGGGTGCCCACGGACCTGACCAGCAGGCTGAGGTTCCCCCCCACGAGCGGGGCGGTCACGGTCCCGCCAACGATCGTTCGCGCATATGGATCCTCGGGATCCTTGGGGATCTCGCCCGTCGTCTCGCCGCGCAGCACCCGCAGCAGGCGTTCCTTGTTGAAGTCCGGTGTCTTCTCCCACCCCATCCCCATGAGGCCGTTCGCGTAGAACGTGGCCAGGCCGGCGCGCTGGAGGAACGCCGTGTGCAACGCGGTGATGTCCGAGTACCCGCAGAACGCCTTGGGGTTGCCGGCGATCACGTCGTAGTCGATCAGGGGGAGAAGCTCCATGGCGCCGAATCCGCCTTGCAACGCTTGGACCACGTGTACGTCGGGGTCGGCGAACAGATCGTTCACGTCGCGGGCGCGAACCTCCGGCGAGCCGGCCATGTAGTCGTCGCGCTCCCACACGCCCGCTCCCAGCTTGACCTGGTAGCCCTGCCCCTCCCACCACTCCACCC
>JBIOYQ010000100.1:0-6373 GCA_044870295.1 Actinomycetota bacterium | reverse complement strand
CCCCGCAGTGGACGACCACGGAGACCCGCCCAGCAACGCGCTCGACGACGAACTCCGCCACGCGGCGGCGCTCCGTGGGGTCGAGCAGGGGCCCCTCCCCCGTCGTTCCCAGGACGAACAGACCATGGACGCCCGCGTGGACGAGGAACTCGACCACCTCACCGAGCGCCGGGAGGTCGGCGCTCTGATCCTGCTGAAAGGGCGTGATCAGCGCGCAGAGGATCCCCGGTGGCAAGCCCTTCGGCTCCTGCATGGCCCCCAAGCCTAGCGAACGGTCACGCGCAATCGCGGCACGTGCCGATCACGTCCAGCCGGTGCGCGGCCGGCTGGAAGCCTGCCGTGGCGGCGGCCTCGGACAACGCGCCCTCCATCCGCCGCTCCAGCTGGCGCGGCAGCAACACGTCCTGCACGGTCCCGCAGTTCGAGCACACGAGGTGATGGTGGTGCTCGGAGAGGTCCTCGGCCAGCTCGAACCGGGCGAAGTCCTCACCGGTCACGATCCTGCGGACCACGCGGGCCTGCTCCAGGACGGCGAGATTCCGGTAGAGCGAGCTCTGGGCCAGCCCTCGCCGCCCCCGGAGGATCTCCGGGATGGACAGCGGCTGTCTGGCACCCATGACGATCTCGACGATGGCGCGGCGCTTCGACGTATACCGCTGCCCGGCTCGGCGCAGTCGCGCCGCCACCTCCATATGCAGGTCAGTGACCATCGCCGGGCAGTCTATCAGCCAAATGAGAATCGCCGAGAATGGGCGCACCACTCCGCAGGACGCGGGGCGACGCCACACCGTCCCTCCGGCCCAACCGGCCACGCGTGCGGGCGCTCGTCGCGATGGCGACCAACGAGAACAGTCCGGCGGCGACGAGGACGATCATCCCCCCGGCCGCCAGGTTCCAGAGACGTGACGTGACCAACCCCAGCACGACCGACCCCATCCCGATGGCCGTGGCCCACGCCATGGTTCCCCGGAACGACCGGGCCAGGAGCTGGGCACTGGCCACCGGCAGCACCATCAGCCCGGCCACCAACAGGATTCCGACCACCCGCATCGAGGCGACCACCGTGACGGCCGTCGTCACCGCGAGGAGGTTGTTCAGGAACCCAACCGGCAGGCCCGCCACCCGCGCCCACTCCTCGTCGGCCACCACGGCGAACAGGGCCCGGCGAACACCCAGGATCACGCCCGCCACCACCACGCCGAGCACCACGATCACCAGCATCTCCGTGGAGGTCACGGTCAGGATCTGACCGAACAGATACACCAGGACGTTGGTCGGGCTGAGCTGCCGGGACAGCAGCACGATCCCGAGGGCGATGCCCGAGTAGAAGAACAGCGCCAGCGCGAGGTCGCCTGAGGCCTTGCGGCGGGCCCGCAGCTGCTCCAGCCCCAGGGCTCCGACCCCGGCGACCCCGAGCGCGGTCCAGATCGGGTACACGCCGGTCACCGCGCCGATCGCCACACCGGCGAACGCCAGGTGCCCGATCCCGTCGCCGATCAGGGACATCCGCTTCTGCACCAGGAACGTCCCGATCAGTGGCGCGAAGGCTCCGACGACCAGCCCGGCGATCAGAGCCCGCTGCATGAACGCCAGGTCGAAGGGATACGGGAGCGGGAGCGGCAGCGGCAGCGCCGCGACGACGTGGGTCATCGCAGTCCCTCCAGCCAGAGGGGCAGGTCCTCACGGTGGATACCCAGG
This sequence comes from Actinomycetota bacterium, assembly GCA_044870295.1. Taxonomy (GTDB): domain Bacteria; phylum Actinomycetota; class UBA4738; order UBA4738; family UBA4738; genus AC-52. Next base: position 4,675 of record JBIOYQ010000100.1, on the reverse strand, counting down.
CTGACCCCCGTGGCCATCAGCTCCGAGGGCGGCCCGTCGAACAGCACCCGCTGCTTCAACACGATGACTCGATCGAGGTCGCGCGCCACGGCAGAGAGCTCGTGCGACACCAGCAGCACGCCCGAACCGTGCTCCGAGATCAGGTGGGTGAGCGATTCGCGGAATCGATCCTGCGACTCTCTGTCGATGCCGGCGATCGGCTCGTCCAGGACCAGCAGGTCGGGTTCGCTGGCGAAGGCTCGGGCGATGAACGTTCGCTGCTGCTGCCCACCGGAGAGCTCGCTCAACGGCCGCGTCTTCAACGGTCCCAGGGCGACGGAGTCGATGGCGTGGCCGGTCACCTCCCGATCCGTCGCCGTGGCCGGACGCCACCATCCCCGACGGGACAGGCGGCCGGCGGCCACCACTTCCTCCACGGTCGACGGGATCTGCGAGGTCAACTCGGGGCGCTGAGGCACGTAGCCCAGTCGCCACCGCTCGGCGAGCCTGCGCGGCGCCTGTCCGAGGATCGCCACCGAGCCCGACGTCGGCTCCAGGAGGCCCAGCAGCACCTTCAGCAGCGTCGACTTGCCGGACCCGTTGGGTCCGACGAGCGCGATGAACTCGCCGGGCCGAACCGCCAGGCTCACGTCGTCCAGGACCAGTCCGTTCCCGTAGGAGAACGAGACGTGATCGGCCTGGATCAGGGGTGCACCGGCCTCCGGCTCGCGGCCGTCTCGGGAATGGGAATCGATCCTGGGATGGTAGCTCACGCGCCTGGACAGCCCAGAGCGGCCCGGAGGGTCTTCAGGTTCGCCCGCATCACGCTGAGGTAGTCCTTCCCCGCGGACACCTCCTGCCGGGTCAATCCCTCCAACGGGTTCAGGACGGCCGTGGTCACCCCCACCTCCTGGGCCAGGGTGTCGGCCACCTTCGGCGACACCAGCTCTTCCGTGAAGATCGTGGTCACACCGTCCCGCTCGACCAGATCGGCCAGCTCCGCCAGCCGCTGTGCGCTGGGCTCGGCATCGGGCGACAGGCCGGCGATGGGCTCCTGCGTCAGCCCGTACCGCGCCGAGAGATACCCGAAGGCCGCATGCGATGTGACGATCACCGTACGGGCACACCCGGTGAGACCGGTGCGGAATTCCTGGTCGAGGGTCTCCAGCTGTGCATCGAAGGCCGCCGCGTTCGCCCGGAAGGTCGAGGCGGCATCCGGCTCCGCGCGTGCGAGCGAAGCCGCCACCGTGTCCACCAGTCGCCGATACAGGACGGGATCCAGCCAGACGTGGGAATCGGATGTGCCCGGTTGGAGCGGCATGCCCTTCAACAGGTCGACTTTCACGCCCGAGGCGCCCGCGACCGCCTGCTCGACGGCCGGAGCGAAACCCCCTCCGAGGTACAGCACCACGTCCGCTTCCTGGATGTCGGCGATCTGCTGCGGGGCCAGCTCGAGGTCGTGCGGCTCGACCCCCGGCGGCGTCAGGTTCTGCACCTCGACCAGAGTGCCACCCACCTTGGTGGCCGCTTCCGCCAGGGGATAGAAGCCCGCCACGACCGCCACCTTCCCGGCTTGCCCTTGGGCGCGCCCGGACGAGCACGACCCGGCCATCAGGAGGACGGCAGCAGCCGCGACGCCGATCAGCCAGCCAGCACGACGACGTTCGAGCACCCCTCGGTCCTCTCGGGATCAGGAATGAAAACGATTCCTATTTCTAATCGAAGGAACGATACCGCCGGTTGGCGAGGTCCGTCAATCCGCTCCTCCCCATTCGCAGTGATACGGTGGCCCGCTCATCCGTCGACAGGGGTCATCGTGAAGAAACTGGACGTCTATCTCGAGGTCGGAGGCAAGCGCACCTTTGCCGGCGCGATCGACTGGCCCGGTTGGTCGCGCAGCGGTCGCGATCAGGCTGCAGCCCTTCAGGCGCTGATGGATACCGGTCCTCGATACGCGAAAGCCCTGGGCGGCGCGGGCCGGACCCTCCCGTTGCCGAAGGACTCCTCCGGCCTCCACGTGACGGAACGGCTCCAGGGCAACGCCACCACCGATTTCGGAGCGCCCGGGATCGCTCCGGAGGCCGACCAACGATCCCTCGACGCGAGTGGCCTGCGGCAGCAGATCGCCATCCTCAAGGCGTCCTGGGCCGCCTTCGCCCGCGCCGCGAAGCACGCCCACGGCGCCACGCTCAGAAAGGGGCCGCGAGGCGGCGGCCGGGACCTGGACGCCATCGCGCACCACGTGGCCGAGGCGGAAAGCTCCTATCTCTATCGGCTGGGTGACAGCTACAAGCCCGGGGACGATCCCGCCGCGCCGGCCGAGCTGCAGCGACTGCGCAAGGAGATCCTCGACATGTTGGTGCGTCGCGTCGACGGCGAGCCGCTGCCTCCGAGCAAGCGGACCGCTCCCCTGTGGTCGCCCCGGTACTTCGTGCGCCGCACGGCATGGCACGCGCTCGACCACGCCTGGGAGATCGAGGACCGTGCCATCCGCTGAACCGACATCGCCTGGGGAACGGACCGGGCCCGGTCGCCCGGGCCCGGTGTCGTCCCTTCGTAACGATTCGGTCTAGGTGCTGCCCAGGAACGTGTTCCAGTTCGACAGGCTCCGGCGCTGCGCGTTGGTGAAGAAGATGCCGGAGAACCAGAACTTCCCGTCCGTCCCGACGTTGGCATCCGAGTAGTCGCCCCATCGGCAGCCGCGCGTACGGTCGCCGACGAAGGCCGCGTAGCACGTGAAGCCGTCGTCCGGGACCAGCCCCGTGCCGCCGATGTGCACGGCGTCGAGCCCGTTGTTCACGTCGAGCAGGCCGTAGCCGGACGACCCGTAGATGGTCGGACCCGCCACGTCCATGGCGATGAGCGGTGACCCATCGGGCTTCACGGCGAAGGCTCCGTACGCGACGCTGTTCCCATCGATCGCCACATATCCCTGATGGGCAAGGTGCGCCGTCAGGTTGTTGTTCGAGTCGAAGCCGGGTGTGATCTCGAACCAGGCGAGCGCGACGTTCCCCGACTCCGTCAACGTGTCGACGATGGTCCATACGTCGCCGGCGGCGAACTTGGTCGGCTGGGTCTCGTCGGACCCGCCGTCCAGGCCGTTCTCGGCCTCACCGACCGCGTCGCCCAGCGGCACGTCTCCAGGCCGTTGGGCCACCTGCCCTCCCGGCGACGCGTACTCCTCCGTCTGCACGTTGCGCCTCTGCAGGCCGAAGTCGGGGTTCGGGCCGTCCACGGAGCTGGTGTTCGTCAGCGCCCACAGCGCGATCCGGTTGTCCCCGGTGCCGGCGAAGTCGAGCGCCGACGCGAAGTACAGCGTCCCGCCCTGCGCCGACTCATAGGCTCCACCCGGGGGAACCGTCGCCGGCTGGAGCGAGTACCACTTGCCGATCGGCATCGGTCGGATGATCGTCTCCCGCCCGATGTTGCCCGACTCCAGGCTGGCCTTCGAGAACACGTGGAGCACGGACCCGAAGAACTCGTCACCGAAGAACGAGAACTCGTTGTCCTGGATGACGTAGACGTTCGCGTCCGTGCCGATGAAGGGGTGGTCGCCGGCTCGAGCGTCGCCCGGGTGCGGGCTGTCCGCGTTGCTCTCGTAGATCCAGTAGTCGCCCAGGGCGTCGGAGGTCTTGCTGACGGCCGTGTAGTAGAAGTTGTCACCGGTCGTCTCACCCGAGTCTGGATCCTGGGCGATCGACCAGATCATCACGAACCAACGGCCGCTCCCCTGGTCGTACTCACACTGGATGTCGCCGCTGAACGGCCCCGGGAAGTGCGGGCGGTGCTCGCGGTCGATGGCCGGCGGGAGCAGCATGAACTCATTGATGTCGAGGACGTCGGAGAGCGGGCTGCCCTTCGTGTCGAACACGCGCAGGGCCGAGTTCACGACCTCGAGCACCTGGCCGTTGCCCATGCACACGACCGGTTCGGGCGGTTCGACCGTGAAGTGGTTGCCGTGGTTGCTCTCGCGTGACTGCTTGCTGGAGATCGCCTTCCACCCGAAGAAGCCGGGCGTGTCCTCCTGGATGACAGGGATCGGGGTGGGGTCCGGGAGGGCGACGTTCGGTCCCGTCCCGTGCCGAGGGATCTTCCGGAAGGGCATCGCCTTGTACGGTTCGCCCTTGAAGATTCCGTTCGGCGAGGCCTGAGCCGACAGCTTCTGGAGGTTCGACGTTCCCACGAGCCGCCCGTCGTTCCGGGTGGTGACGGAGAACGCCGCCGCTGTGGAGCTCGTGGCCTTGGCGGGAAGCGCCGCGAACAGCGCGCCGATCGTGCAACACGCCGCAAGGAGCGCGACGGAGCGAATCCTTCTCATGGTGCCTCCTTCACGCGGTTATGGGGCGCTTCCATCAACGGTGCCCGAATAGAGAAGTTGTGCCTTGCGCTCCCACCTCCTTCGCCACCCCCGGCCAACGATCCGAGCCTTCAGCCCCAAAGTTGTCAAATCGCCCTTTGTGAGCGATTGACCATTCCGCGGACTTCGGTCAGCGATCCTGCGCGGCGAGGCGATCCACACTCGCCGTGAGCCGGTCAAGCTTGTCCTCCAGGCGCGTGATGTCCGACATGGACGCCCCTCGCGCCTCCGGCCGGAGCTCGACGACGATGGCGCCCGATGGGTACAGGTCCGCCTGTTGAACCTGCGTGACGTCCTCAGCGCCCTGCCGTCGGAGGGCGACCTCCAGGTCGGCCCTCC
>JBIOYQ010000099.1:0-5869 GCA_044870295.1 Actinomycetota bacterium | reverse complement strand
CGGCGACATGGCCCCGAGGCTGGCACCAATGGGGGCCGGTGCTTGGCATGGCAGCGTTCACCGCCGGCGCGTTCGTGTGCCTGTTCGCCGGGCTGCGCCGGCTGGGTGTGGTCCGAACCTCCGTGCTCTCCGCGACCGAGCCGCTGACGGCGACGGCGCTGGCCGCGTTGTTCCTCGGCGAAGACATCGGTGTCCGAACCGTGATCGGGGGCCTGTTCATCCTGGCCGGCGCGGTCGGGGCTTCCCTGGCCCGGCGCGAGGCTCCCGCCGACGCGGCTATCCCCTAGACGCGGGTACGCTCCTCGAATGAGCGCGTCGGCCGTCGCCGTCCTGGTCCGGCATGGCGAGACCGAATGGAGCGCGGCGGCGCGCCACACGGGGAGGACCGACGTCCCGCTGACGGAGGAGGGCCGCCGGCAGGCCGAGCGCCTCCGAGCCTGTCTGTCGGATCGGCAGTTCGCCGCGGTCTTCACCAGCCCGCTGCAACGGGCCGCGGAGACCTGCCGGCTGGCCGGCTATGAGGCCGTGGCGAAGGTCCGTGAGGACCTGCGCGAGTGGGACTACGGCGACTACGAGGGCCAGACCACGGCCGAGATCCGGGTAGGCCGGCCGGGGTGGAGCCTGTGGAGGGACGGTGTCCCGAACGGTGAGCCCATCGACCAGGTCGCGCTGCGAGCGGACCGGGTCATCGCCGAGGTCAGGGCCGCCGACGGCGACGTGCTCCTGTTCGCCCACGGCCATCTCCTGCGCGTGCTGACGGCCCGGTGGGTGGAGCTGCCGCCCGACCACGGCCGCAGCTTCATGCTCGACCCCGCCACCGTCAGCTCGCTCGGCTACGAGCGGGAGAATCCGGCGATCCTCCGGTGGAACCTTCTGTGCTCCGGATGACCGTGGAACCGTGACCGGAGCGGAGGCTGGTACTAGGATTCGCCCCCACGTGTCGCCGACCCGACAGGAGATCCGGCAGTGAGGAACAGGCTTCGCCCCGCCGTTGACCAGCGAGTCGCCCGGCTCCTGGCGAACGCCCGGTTCGAGCTGATCCCGACAGCCTCGGTCGATGAGCAACTGGCGTACCTCCCGCCTGCGGCCACCGTGACCGTGACCTCATCGCCCGGGCTCGGGCTCGAGCGGACGCTGGCGTTGTCCGGACGTCTGGTCGAGCGGGGGTTTGCCGCCGTCCCGCATCTGTCGGCCCGGTTGCTGAACGGGACCGACCATCTCGGGGAGGTCGTGAGGCGGTTGCGGGACGAAGGGGTGCGCGAGGTGTTCGTGGTGGGCGGCGACTCACCGGCTCCGGCCGGGCCCTTCGGCTCGGCCCTGTCGCTCCTTCGTGCGCTGGCCGAGCTGGAGCATCGGTTCGAGCGCGTTGGCATCGCGGGATATCCGGAGCCGCACCCCTTGGTGCCGGATCGAACGTTGGTCTCCGAGCTGCTGGCCAAGCAAGGGTTCGCGTCGTACGTGGTGACGCAGATCTGCTACGAACCAGCGACCGTCGTGAATTGGGTGCGCCGGATGCATACGGAAGGCCTGCGAGTCCCGGTGTACGTTGGCATGCCCGGGGCGGTGGACCGTCTGCGGCTGCTCCGGATCTCACTGCGCGTTGGGGTGGGGGACTCCGTGCGGTACCTGAAGAAACAACGGGGCATGGGGGCGCGGCTGGTTCGGCGGGGCGGCTTTCGTCCCGACGACCTCGTGGCGGGCCTCTCGACCATGCTGGACGGATCCCTCGGCGACGTGGCCGGCTTCCATATCAACACGTTCAACCAGGTGGAGGGGACGGAGCGGTGGAGGCGAGAGGTCATCGAGGGGGTGCGTCCGTGAGATCGACGCTGGAGATCGCCCAGGCGGCACGGCTCCGGCCGATCCTGGACGTTGCCGCCGAGGCCGGTCTCCTCCAGGAGGAGATCGAGCTCTATGGCCCGCACAAGGCGAAGGTCGACCTTTCGGTCCTGGACCGCCTGGGGGACCGGCCGGACGGCAAGCTCGTGGTGGTCACGGCGATCACTCCCACGCGGGCGGGCGAGGGAAAGACCACCACGTCGGTGGGCCTCACTCAGGGCCTCGGACGGATCGGCCGGCGCGTCGTCCTGTGCATGCGCGAGCCGTCAACGGGCCCCGTCTTCGGCATCAAGGGTGGCGGCACCGGCGGGGGCCATGCTCAAGTAGTCCCCATGGAGGACATCAACCTGCACTTCACCGGCGACTTCCACGCCATCGCCGCCGCGCACAACCTCCTGGCCGCCGCCATCGACGCCTCCATCTACAACGACAACCCGCTCGACATCGAACCCCGGAGCATCTCCTGGCCCCGCACGCTGGACGTGAACGACCGCGCGCTGCGGGACATCATCATCGGGCTCGGCGGGACCGCCCACGGTGTTCCCCGCGAGTCAGGGTTCGTCATCACCGCGGCGTCCGAGGTCATGGCTCTGATCGGTCTGGCCGCCGGCCTCCCGGATCTGCGGGCGCGGATCGGGCGCATCGTGGTGGCGGAGACGCGCGACCAACAGCCGGTCACGGCGGAGGACCTCCGGGTGGCCGGCGCGATGACCGTGCTGCTGAAGGCGGCGCTCCGTCCCAACCTGGTGCAGACGCTGGAGGGACAGCCCGTCCTCATCCACACCGGCCCCTTCGGGAACATCGCGACGGCCAACAACTCGATCCTGGCGGACCGGATCGGGCTGAAGCTGGCCGACGTGGTGGTGACCGAGGCGGGGTTCGGTTCGGACCTCGGCCTGGAGAAGTTCTGCCACATCGTGTGCCGGTACGGCGATCTGCGCCCGTCCGCCGCCGTGCTCGTGGCCACGGTGCGCGCGATCAAGGCGCATGGCGGCGTGCCGGAAGGTCCGGCGCTTGCCGACGAGGACCTGGACGCCCTGAAGCGCGGCGCGGACAACCTCGCGGCGCACATCGAGATCGTGCGGGCGTTCGGGATCCCCTGCGTGGTCGCCATCAACCGGTTCTCCACCGACACCGAGGCCGAGCTCGCGGCCCTCGGTGAGCTCGCTGGAGGGGCGGGCGCGGAGCGCGTCGTGGTGAATGAGGGGTTCGAGAGGGGTGGTGACGGGGCGGTGGCCTTGGCGGAGGCGGTCGTTGAGGCGACCGAACGACCGAACGGTTTCGCCCCGATCAATCCTCCGGGGTTGCCGTTGCCCGAGCAGATCGAATCGATCGCCACGCGCATCTACGGGGCCGACGGGGTGGAGTTCTTCCCCGAGGCCGTGCGCAAGCTGGCCATCCTGGAGCGGCGTGGACTCGACCGCCTCCCCGTCTGCATGGCCAAGACGCACATGTCCCTGTCCCACGACGCGGCCCAGCGTGGGCGTCCCCGCGGTTTTCGACTGCCCGTCAGGAACCTGCTGCCGTCGGTGGGAGCCGGATTCGTGGTCGCCCTGTGTGGCGACATCATGCTGATGCCGGGCCTGGGCCGGCGACCCGCGTTCCAGGACGTGGACGTCGACGACGAGGGCACGACGGTCGGCCTGTTCTGATTCGGTCCGGCTCAAGCCGGGACCGAGCTGCGCCAGCCCCAGGTGTCGGCCAGGTAGATCGACAGCTCACGCACGCCGCCGAAGATGAAGGGGTGCCCGCGAAACGAGGTCACGGCCATGTGCGTCCGGGCCTCCGGGGAACGCGCCGGTTGGAGGCGCGTCCAGGCCGCGCCGTCCCATGACCACGTGTCCGCGTACTCCGCGTTCTCGTCGTTCCCGCCTCCGAAGAGGACGACGGCCCCGAGTCTGCGGTCGAAGGCCATGGCCGGTCCGGTTCGCTCAAGAGGGTGAGGCGAACCAGCCTTCTCGAGCCACGTGGACCCCGTCCACACCCATGTGTCGTCGCTGACTCCGCCTGGTCCCGGGGCGCCGCCGAACAGGAGCACCTGCCCGTTGGCTGGATCCGAAGCCACCCCCGGTTGGGACCGTGCGGGTGGCGAGGTTGCCGGGTGCAACTCGCTCCAGGTCGTCCCGTCCCACGACCACGTGTCACCCAGCATCTGCTCCCCGGCCGTACCGCCGAACAACAGGACGGCCCCTCTGGCCGCATCCCAGGCCATGGCGGCGGCGAACCGCGGTGAGGGGCTCGACTCCGGGTGCCGGGCCGTCCACGTCTGGCCGTCCCAGGTCCACGTGTCGTTCAGGAACCCGAGCGAGGCGCTCTTCCCGCCGAACAGCACGACCTCGCGCCGCAGGAGGTCGTAGGCCATCACGTGCCCGCTGCGGGGGGAGGGAGAGGCCGCGGGCGCCTGCTGCGTCCAAACGCCGTCGGCGAAGGTCCACGTGTCCCCGAGGAGCACCGACCCTCCTGACGTGCCGCCAAAGAGCACGATGTGCCTTCGCTGGGCGTCGTACGCCATGGCTCCGGAGGCACGTCCCGGCGGCGAGAGGGGCGGCCTGAGCTGCGACCAGGTCGTCGGAGCGGAACGCCTTACGGCCGTCGCGTGCACGCCGAAGGTGTCGGCACCGGCGACGGTGGGGCTCATGCCGGCTACGAGCAGGAGGAGCACGAGCGCGCTTCGAGCTGAACGGTTCATCTGTGCCTCCGGTGTCGGATGGTCGAGGGGGCCATCCTGGGCCGTCAGCGTCGCGCGTCGGCCACCCGTTGGCAACAGGTACGTAACGAGACCACCGGGTGCGTTTGATCCAGAGGTGTAGCCTCGGATGCGATGCAGCGGCTCGGTCCCCAGGACGCCTCGTTCTTCTACCTCGAGTTGCCGAACGTGCACCAGCACGTCGGTGGCCTCGCGGTCGTCGATCCCAGCACGGCTCCCGGCGGCAGGCTCACCTACGACGATCTCGTCCGCGTGATCGCGTCGCGGCTTCACCTGGCGCCGCGGTTCCGCCAGAAGGTCCTGTTCCCGCCACTGTCCATCGCTCGCCCCGTTTGGGTCGACGACGCGAACTTCGATCTCTCCTTCCACCTGCGCAGAGCCGCCTTGCCCTCGCCGGGCGGGCGACGGGAGCTGATCGATTATGTGCAGCGCGTCATCTCCCGACCGCTGGACCGGACCAAGCCGTTGTGGGAGGCCTATCTCATCGAGGGGATGCAGGACGGCCTGGCCGCCATCCTCACCAAGGTCCACCACGCGATGGTCGACGGCCTGGCCGCCATCGACCTGGCCTCCGCGGTGTATGACTTCTCGCCCGAGCCGCAGCTCCTCACCCCGCCGCCGTGGAAGCCGGAGCCCGAACCCACCCGCATCGAGCTGTTCGAGGACGCGGTGAGGGAGCAGGCCACCCATCCCGTCCGAGGGTTGCTCGATCTCGCGCAGCGCACCCTGGACACCCCGGCCCGCGTGGCCCGAGAGGTCGGTGACATCCTGGAGGGCTTGCTCGAGATGGTCGGTGGCGGCGTGCTGGCCCCGCCCAGTCCCTTCAACCAGCCGGTCGGCCCGAACCGGCGCTTCGCCATGACCGAGGAGCCCGTTCAGACGTTCCGGGACATCAAGCGGGCGCTGAAGGCGACGGTGAACGACGTGGTGCTGGCCACAGTGGCCGGCGCGCTGTATCGGGTCCTCCGCCACCGCAAGGAGCGCACCCGCGACCGAGTCCTGCGGGCCATGGTGCCGGTCTCCGTGCGATCGAGGGACGAACGTTCCGCGCTGGGGAACCGCGTCTCGACGATCTTCGTGGACCTCCCCGTCGGTCCCATGGGGGCCAAGCGACGACTGGCCAGGATCACCGAGAAGACGCGGCATCTGAAGGAGTCCAACGTCGCCGTCGGGGCGGAGTTCCTCATGAACATCGGGACGTGGGCCCCGCCGACCATCCACGCCATGGCCGCGCGGGCGGCGTCGCGATCGCGCCTGATCAACGTGGTGGTGTCGAACGTGCCGGGACCTCAAGTCCCCATGTACATCGCCGGCGCGAGGCTG
>JBIOYQ010000098.1:0-16342 GCA_044870295.1 Actinomycetota bacterium | reverse complement strand
ACGGCCGTTCGCCCCGAGGCTCCCGCGCCCCACGCTGACGCTCGAGTGCCCCCTCCCGATCTGCCCAGGTCCTCTCCTGATCGCCTATAACCGACGTTATGTAATCTTCCTCAAGGACCACCAAGGGCCTCTCCAGCACGGCTCACCACCCTCCCCGGTGAACGACCTCCTCCAACGCCCGGCGAGGACGACTGTCACGGGAGGACTGCACCGGATCCCTGCCGGCGGGGTGCCCCAGTGCTATGACACCGATCGGCTCCCACTCGTCGGGGACCCCGTACGTCTCTCTCAGCCGCTGGTAGCCGGCCCGATCCATTCCGAAGAAGAGGGCGCCCAGCCCCTCCTCCACCGCCGCCAGCAGGATCAGCATGGCGGCGAAGGCCGTGTCCACGGTCCAATACGGCACGGGCCACCGGGCCTCGTTGCGGTCGGCCCACCCCTTGTCCTCTTCGGCGTAACGGTCGAGGTACACGTGCTTCCCGGCCAGGGGCACCACGATCACGTGGGCTCCGCGGAGACCCTCGCTGGGCCACCGCGCCTCCGGGGACACCGCGGACCAGAACCGCCGCACTTCCTCCCCTTGGAACACGAGGAACGCGAACCCCTGGCTGAAGCCGGCGGAGGGCGCGCGCTGACCGGCCTCGAGGATGCGCTCGACGGTCGCTGTGTCGACGGGACGATCCTCGAACGTCCTGACCATCTTCCGGCGCCGGAGGACGTCCCGGAACTCCATCGCTACCAGCGCAGCTTGAGCTCTCGGGCGGCCTTGGCCTCGTCGAGCCGCCGAACCGGTGTGGTGACCGGCGCCTCGTGAAGGAGGTGGGGATCGTCGACCGCTTCCCGAGCCACCTGGAGCAGCGCGTCGGCGAACGCGTCCAGGGTGTCCTTGGACTCGGTCTCGGTGGGCTCGACCATCATGGCTTCCTCCACGATGAGCGGGAAGTAGACCGTGGAGGGGTGGAAGCCCAGATCGATGAGGCGCTTGGCGATGTCCATGGCCCGCACGCCCCCGGGCCGGTACCGCTTGGCCGTCGACACGAACTCGTGCATGGGCCGCCCGGGGAAGGCCAGCGGGTAGGCCTCCTTGACCCGCGAGGCCAGGTAGTTGGCGTTGAGAACCGCCCGCTCCCCCACCTCGCGCAGCCCGTCGCGTCCGTGCCCGAACACATACGCGAAGGCCCGTACCAACACGCCGAAATTCCCGTGGAACCCGTGCACGCGGCCGATGGCGGCCGGGCGATCGTGGTCCCAGAAGTACCGGCCGGTCTCTTCGTCGAGGCCGACTACTGGTGCCGGCAGGAACCGCTCGAGCCGAGCGTTGACCGCGACCGGCCCGGCACCCGGCCCTCCCCCACCGTGGGGGGTGGCGAACGTCTTGTGGGTGTTCATGTGGACGATGTCGAACCCCATGTCCCCCGGCCTGGCCCGCCCGATGATGGCGTTGAGGTTGGCGCCGTCGTAGTAGAGGAGGGCGCCGACCCGATGCATGACGCCGGCGATGGCCTCGATCTCCTCCTCGAACAGGCCGAGCGTGTTCGGGTTGGTGAGCATGAGACCCGCCACGTCGTCATCGACCAGCTTCTCCAGCTGTCCCACGTCGACCAGCCCCCGCGAGTCGGATGGGACCTGTACGGCCTGGTAGCCGGATAACGTCACGCTGGCCGGATTGGTCCCGTGCGACGAGTCCGGGATGACGATCTTGGACCGCGCGTCGCCATTCGAGGTGTGGAAGGCCCGCATGATGAGCCGCCCGGTGAGCTCACCGGACGCGCCGGCCGGCGGCTGGAAGGTCGACCGGGCCATCCCGGTGATCTCGCACAGCGCCTGCTCCAACCGCCACAACAGCTCCAGGGCCCCCTGGACCGACTCCTCGGGCTGATGCGGGTGCAGGCGCTGGAATCCGGGCAGCGCCGCCACGGTCTCGGCGGCCTTCGGGTTGTACTTCATCGAACACGATCCCAACGGGTAGAACCCCGTGTCCACGCCGTAGTTGATCTGGGACAGGCGAGTGAAGTGCCGGACCACGTCGGTCTCGCTCACCTCGGGAAGGCCGGGCGGCGAGCCGCGTCGGTGTTCGTCCGGTGGATCGACCGCAGGCACGTCCAGGGCGGGCATGGACCAGGCCCGCCGTCCCGGCCGGGACCGTTCTATCAGCGTCCGGAACGAGATGGGCGGACCGTCGCGGCGAACGGGAGCTCCGGTCACTGGACCGCCTCCCCCAAGGCCTTCGCCAGCCGGTCGATCTCCTCCCGGGTCCGGCGCTCGGTGACGGACACCAGCAGCGCGTCCTCGCCCACGACCGGCCCCACCAGGAATCCCGCGGCGAGCAGCCTCCGCTGGACCTGGTCAGGATCGACGGGGGTGCGCACCGCGAACTCCTTGAAGAACGGCGCCCCCGGAAACAGCAGCTCCGCCGAGGTGAGGTCGGTGATCCGCTCGGCGGCGTAGTGCGCCTTGGCCATGCACTGCCGACCGAGCTCCACCAGGCCATCGGGCCCCAGCCAGGCGAGGTACACCGTGGCGGCCACCGCCATCAGGGTCTGGTTCGTGCAGATGTTCGAGGTGGCCCGCTCTCGACGGATGTGCTGTTCCCTGGCCTGGAGCGTCAGGACGAACCCTCGCTTGCCGTCGACGTCCACCGTCTCCCCGACGATCCGCCCGGGCATCCGCCGGAGGTCCTGGGTTCGCGCGGCGATCACGCCGAGGTAGGGCCCCCCGTAGTTGAGGTGGTTGCCGAGGGACTGGCCCTCGCCCACGGCGATGTCCGCGCCCAACTCGCCCGGCGACGCCAGGATGCCCAGCGCCAGCGGATCGAAGACGTGGATGGCCCGGGCCCCAACCTTTCTCGCCGCGGCGAACAGGTCGCGCGCCGGCTCCAGGATTCCGAACACGTTCGGATGCTGGACGACGACCGCGGCCACGTCCTCCCCGAGGCGGCCCGACACGTTCGCCGAGTCGTTGGGATACGCGAGCACGTCCACCCCGAAGTGCTCCCCCGCCCCGTACGTCTGCAGGGTCTCCACGTAGCGTCGGTCCACCCCGCCGGCCACCACGACTCGAGCCCGGCCGGTGGCGCCCACCGCCATGTGCACCGCCTCCACCAGCGAGGTGGGCCCGTCGTACAGCGACGCGTTCGACACCTCCAGGCCGGTCAAGGCGCAGATCATCGACTGGTATTCGAACAGGGCCTGGAGGACGCCCTGGGACAGCTCGGGCTGGTAGGGCGTGTACGAGGTGTAGAGCTCCGACCGCCCCGCCAGCGCCCACACGACGGCCGGGACATAGTGGTCGTACGCCCCCCCGCCGGCGAAGCACACCAGGTCGTCGGCGTGGAGGTTGCGCCCGGCCATCCGTCGCAGCTCGGCGACCAGCTCCATCTCCGAGAGTCCTTCGGGTATGGACAGCTCGCGGTCGAGCCGAACCGCCGGCGGCAGGTGGGAGAACAGGTCGTCCAGCGACGCCAGCCCGCAGGCCTCGAGCATGGTCTGGACGTCGTCGTCGGTGTGCGGGGCGAACTGCATCCGGTGGCAGTCTACAGGCGGCCCGCTACCCCGCCTCGCGGTGGTCGTCGAGGCCGTACTTCATCACCAGCGAGAGGTAATCGCGCTGGTAGAAGATCTTGCAACGGACCTCGGGGTACAGCTCGCGCAGCCTGCGGACCTTACGGTTCTTCTTCGTCACCAGCTTCTGGTTCAGCGTGGTGATCTCGATGTACAGGTCATACGCCGGAAGGTAGAAGTCCGGGGTGAACCGCTGGATGACGTTGCCGTCGGTATCCCACTCCAGATCGAACGAGGTCGGCTCGTAGTTCCATTCGATCTGGTAGAAGTCCAAGAGACGGGCGAATTGCCGCTCGCTGGCGTGAGCGAAAGAGACCGTGTCGCTGGGAAGGGGCTCCGCGGGACGGGACGGCCGCTTCGGGCTCAAGCGCCTCCTGCCCTGGCCACCGCGGGGGTGCGACCCTGGCGCTTGCGCACCGAGGTGGCCAGCTCGTCCCAGACCTTGTCCAGGGCGATGGCGAACACGCCCTGTCCCCTCTTCACCAGGTCGATGATCTCGTCTTCGGATTCGCATGCGTAGATCCTGGAACCGTCCGAGGCCAGGGTGACGGTGGAAGGCTGCGTACCGAGGTGCTGTCTCAGATAGTCGACCGCTCGCCGGACCTTCTGGAGCGACACCCCTGTGTCGAGCAACTTCTTGATCACTCGGAGCTGCACCAGGTCGCGGAAGGAGTACAGACGCTGCGTGCCCGACCCCCCGGCCTCGCGAACGCTCGGGGTGACCAGGCCGGTGCGTGCCCAGTAGTCGAGCTGGCGATAGGAGATCCCGACGATCTTGCAGACGTCGGGGACGCGATAGCCTTCCTGTTCGACCATGACAGCTCCGTAATTACAAAGGTGCGAAGGAAGGCTATCACGGACCTTCGGGGTGTCAACGAGCGACGGTCGGCGGGCTAGGCGAAGTCTTCCGGCGTCACCTGGTCCAGGAACTCCCGGAACTTCTCGACCTCCTGCTCCTCGTCGTCCCGGATGACGATGGAGGCCTCCGTCAGGACCTCTTCGTTGGCGAAGATGGGGACGTTGACCCGCACGGCCAGCGCGATGGCGTCGCTCGGGCGAGAGGAGATCTCGAAGCGCGATCCGTTCTGGGCCATCTCGATCACGGCGTAGAACGTGCCGTCCTTGAGCTCGGTGATGACGATCCGTTCGACCCTGACCCCCAGCTCCTCCAGGACGTTCTTCATGAGGTCGTGGGTGAGGGGGCGGGCGGTGACGATCCCCTGTAGGGCGAACGCGATGGCGGCGGCCTCGGCATTGCCGATCCAGATGGGCAGATAGCGTTCGCCGTCACGCTCCTGGAGCAGCACGATGGGTTGCTGCGTTGGGAGCTCCACCCGGACGCCGACGAGGTTCATCTCGATCATGCTGTACCCGTACCTGACTGTACCCACAGACCCCCAGACCGGCAACAGAGAGATCGGATCGTCACGATCCCTCTGCCGGGCTCGGCGCGAGCAGAGGGAGGAGCAGGTCGGGATCTTCGGCCAGGGCCGCCTGGTCGTCCACCGCCACGATGACCGGGAGGTTCCGGTACCGCTCGTCGCTGTCCAACCCGTACCCCACCACGAACCGGTCGGGGCATTCGAACCCGCGGTACTTGATCTCCACCGGGAGGATGCGCCGCACCGTCTTGTCGAGGAGCGCGCACACCTCCAGGCTGGCGGGCTGACGCGCCCGCAACGTGGACAGCAGGTAGGACAACGTCAGGCCCGTGTCGATGATGTCGTCGACCACGATGACGTCCTCGCCCCCGATGTCGTGATCCAGGTCCTTCAGGATCCGGACTACTCCCCCACTCGCCTGGGAGTCCGCGCCGTACGACGTGATGGACATGAAGTCGATGCGGGCGGGCAGGTCGATCTGCCGCATGAGATCGGCCAGGAACACCACCGCGCCCTTCAGCATGGTCACCAGCACCGGTGAGCGGCCCCGGTAGTCCTCGGTGATCTGGGCCGCGAGCGCGCTGACCCGTTCCTGGATCTGGTCCTTGCTGAAGAGAACCGACGCCCCGTCCACGTTCGGATTATAGGAACGGCTCAACAACGGCCTGCACCAACGATCGGAAGGCCTCCAGGATCCCGGCCCACGACGCCGAGGAACCATCGATCGGCCGGCTCGGGGTCACCGGCGGCGACGGGGTCGCGGCGGAGACAGTCGCGGTGGCCACGACCTCGACGGACCCGACCCTGGCGCCGCCCACGCTCACGGTGACCGTTCCCACGGTCTCCCCCGCCCGCACCGGCAGGGTCAGGCCGGCGTCCATCCGAACTCTGATGGTGACCTCGTCGGCCTGGTCCACCCTGACCAGGTGCTCCAGCGACGCGGCCGCCACCGCGGGGATCGACGCTCCCTCGACCGCGAAGGGCCCCACGGGATCACCGGCGTGGATCAGCGTCTCCCTGCGGAACGCGGTGTAGCCGTAGTTCAGGAGCGCGGCGCCGTCGCTGAACACGCCCTCTGCATCGACTCCGCCCGACCCGATGGCCACGACCAGCAGCCGCACGCCGTCCCGGTCGGCCGTAGCGATCAGGCAATGGCCCGCGGGCGTGGTGAACCCGGTCTTCACCCCGATGGCGCCCGGATACAGCCACAGCAGGATGTTGCGGTTCTGGATGTGGCGGGGCTTCCCCGAGGGCGACGGGATGTCGTGAAACTTCGTCCGCACGATCCGCTCGAACAGGGCGTGGGTGAACGCCTCACGCGTCACGATGGCCAGGTCGCGCGGAGACGACCGGCCGCTGTCGTCCAGGCCCGACGGACTGGTGAAGAACGAGTCGGTCATCCCCAATCGGCGGGCGGTGTCGTTCATGAGATCGAGGAAGCGTCCCACGGAGCCGCCGACGTGCTCCGCCAGCGCCACCGACGCGTCGTTCGAGGACTGGAGCAGGAGCGCGTACATGAGGTGGCGGATGCTGAGGCGCTCGCCCGGGACCAATCCCAGCGAGGATCCCGATTGCGAGGCCGCGTAGCCGCTGACGACCACCGTCTCCTCGGGATCCGCCCGCTCCATCACCACGACGGCGGTCATGATCTTCGTGAGGCTGGCGATGGGGCGGCGGGCCCGCGAGGCCTTCGTCTCCAGCACCTGGCCGCTGTCGAGGTCCTCCAGGATCGCCGCCCGGGACGTCAGCCGAGGCGCTTTCAGCGACGGCTCGGGCGTCACCAGGGACGTCGGGAACGGGGACGGCGATCCGTTCGGCGGAACCGGCGTGGGCGGCGGAGGTGACGGGGCTGGAGATGGAGCGGCTACGGCGACGGGCGCGACGGGTCCGACCAGGCTGAGGACCAAGGTCAGCGCGATCCGCGTTCGCGCCCTGGTCCAGACCGCCCGGGTGCGACTGAGGGGCCGGTCCACGGCGCCCTGCGTCAGGAGCCGATCAGGTACTGGCGCAGGTTGGAGCGGAGCAGGGCCTGCTTCAGCTTGCGGGACAGCACCGCCAGCTCGGTGAGATTGTCGGCCGCCGCCCTCTTCGCATCGGGGTTCTTCTGGCGCAGCGTCGGCATGACGATGGACTCGAAGAAGGTGGCCTCCCGCTCGGCGAAGTGCCGGTACATGGTGAGGTGGCGAGGCTCGATCCCGTACTTGAAGAAGTCCTTGGCGATGGATAGCACCACGAAGTCATCGCCGTCGTAGTACTTGCCGCCGTTCATGCCGTGGGTGCACAGGATCCCGAAGGACTCGAGCTCGCGGATGCGGTTCTTGTCGACGCCGGTCGCCGCCGAAAGCTCTTCCTCGGACATCTGCAGGCCGGTCGGCGGAATGGTCAGCTCTTCGTCGGCGCCCCCACCACCAGATCGGGCCGGTGCGGCCGTCTCCGCGCTCTGGTCGATGCGGTCCTTGATGACCTTGAGGGGGAGGTACTCGTCGCGCTGCATCCGGAGGATGCCGCGGAGCCGGTCGATGTCCTTCTCGTAGAACTTCCGGTATCCGGACGGCGTCCGCTCCGGATCGATCAATCCCTCGCCCTCGAGGAAGCGGATCTTCGAGATGGTCACGTCCGGGAACTCCGTCTTCAGAAGGACCAGGACCTCACCGATCGACATGTAACTTCGCGCCACGGGTCACTCCCCCCGGTAGAAGGTCAGCTTGAACTTGCCGATCTGCACCTCGTCACCGTTGGCCAGCTCGGCGCGGTCGACCCGCTGTCGGTTGACGTAGGTCCCGTTCAGGCTTCCCACGTCGCGGATGAAGAAGGCGCCGTCCCGGCGCTCGATCTCCGCGTGCCGGCGGGAAACGGTGACGTCGTCGAGGAAGATGTCGCTCTCCGGGTGCCTGCCGACGGTGGTCAAGTCCTTATCGATGAGGAACTTCGACCCTGCGTTGGGGCCACGCTGTACCACAAGGAGAGCCTGGCCGGACTCGAGCTCGCTCTCGGGAGGACCGGCCTCGACCGCAGCTTCCTCTTCCACCTCGATGGGGGTGAAGCTGACAGTAGTCTCCTCTTGAAGCGGATTGCCACAGTTGGCGCAGAAGTGCGCGTCCTCGGGATTTCGATGTCCACACTTGCTACAGACCACGCTCGCCCTCCCCTCGACCTCTCCTTGCGAGCGAGGTCGACACTTGGCGTGACCTGAGGAATCTACAGCAACATTCAACCGAGGGTCAAGACTGCCTCGCGCGGGAGGTCAGCTTGGTCCCCGCCTGGAGTGGAGGCGCATATGAGGGTCAGGCTTTCCCGGACTCCGATTCGGTGAACTGGCGATAGCGTTCGGCGTCCCACAAGGAGTCGATGGCGGACGGATCCGACGGCTCGATCACGATCATCCACCCCTCCCCGTACGGATCCTCGTTCACCCGATCCGGCGAGTCCCCGAGGAGCACGTTGACCTCCACCACCGTTCCGCTCACCGGTGCGTAGACATCCGAGACGGACTTGGTCGACTCGACCTCGCCGAACGGCTGGCCGCCGGTGACCTCGGTTCCCACGTCCGGTGTGTCCACGTACACCACGTCCCCGAGCGCGTCCTGCGCGTAATCCGTTATGCCGACGCGGATGCGATCCCCTTCTCGTCTGGCCCACTCGTGCTGCTCCGTGTACTTCAGGTCGTCCGGGAAGTCCATGTCCTCCTCCAGCTGATCACTGCCCCCGCCCGAACGGGTCGGGGGCTCGCCCGATCTGCTCCAAGGTCCGCTCGCGGATCTCCTGGGCGGAGGGCGATCCCCGCTTGCGTCGGCCCTTGGCGATCATCGTCTCCAACAGCTCGCGAACCCGGTGCCCGCACCGCGGGCAGTGCCCCAACCGGGCGGACCACGGCGCGATCCCCCGGTCGCCGCACTCCGGACACTCCCACAGATGCTTGCGTCCCGAGAGCTTGCCACGCTTGGCCCTGGGGTGTCCGTCCACCTCCACGAGGTCCAGGGCGAAGTCGACGACCGGCGCGTTGCTGATGGACGTTCCAACCCCGTACGCGTCCACCAGGCGGTTCAGCTCCAGGATCTCCCGTTCGCCCAGGCCGCCGGAGGCGAAGATCTTGACGTTGCCGAACCCGCGTGCGTCCAGCTCCCACCGAACTTCGCGCAGGATCGCGCCGAAGTCCCCCCGCCTGGTTGCCGGCGTGTCCAGTCGGACGGCGGCGAGGCGCTTGCCCAACGTGAGGGCGGCGGCCACCGCCCCGAACTTCTCGTCCTGGAACGTGTCGACCAGCGCGACCCGCGGGAACCGTCCGTCCACGACCCGGTCGAAGGCCCGCCACGCCCGCTCCTCACCCAGGATCAGGATCAGGGAGTGCGCCATGGTGCCGACCGGCTGCTGGCCGATCAGCTCGCCGCTCTTGATCACCGCCACGCCGTCGCATCCGCCGAGGAAGGCAGCCCGTTCGATCATCGGAGCGATGGCGGGGTGCATCCGGCGCGCCCCGAACGAGTACACCGGGCGGCTCCCCGCGGCCACCTTGCACCGGGCTGCCGCGGTGGCCACCCCGCTGGCCTGGCACAGCAATCCCAGCAGGGCGGTCTCCAGAGACCCGAAGTCGAGATACGGACCGACCAGGGTCAGCACCGGTTCCTCGGCGTAGAAGACGGTCCCCTCGGCCACGGCCTGGACCTCGATCCCGCGGCCGGACTCGGTGCCGCGTCCCTCCAGCAGCCACAGGGCCTCCTCCAGGCCGGCGAACACCCCCCACCCCCACTCTCGCGGCAGGGTGCTGGCGCGAACCTCCGCGACGACCATGGGGTTCTCGTTCTCGGCGCGGAGGACCTCCTCCCCCCGGAGGAAGTAAACGTCGGTGACGCGCCCGGCCCGGACCTCGTCGGGGCCGGCGACGTGGAGTCCTCCCGTCACGCCCGGAGCTCCTCGACCAGCGCGGCGAACTCGTCCGCCAGGGCGACGGCAGCGTCCTGAGAGCCGCCCTCGGCCCACACCCGGACCAGCGGCTCCTGCGGATGAGGCACCACCAGGGCCCAGTCCTGGCCGCGGAAGGTCTTCACGCCGTCGATGGTGACCACCGGCCCTCCGTTCAAGCGTTCGATCAAGCGCCTCATCACCGTGCCCTTGGCCTCCCACGGAGTGAGGACGTCCCTGCTGGCGATGTGCGCGGGCGGGACGGACTCCAGCACCTGGACCAGCGAGGTCCGCGTCGTGGTGAGCAACTCCAGCAGCTTGACCAGGCCCATGAGGGCGTCGAACCCGGGCTGGAAGCTGGGAAACACGTATCCGCCTTCTTCGTCACCGGCGAAGGACGCGTCGCACTCGGCGGCCGCCTCCATCAGGCCCGCTGAGGCCACGGGGGTCCAGGTCACCTCGCCGCCGCGGTCTCGCACGATCTGCTCGGCCACCCGCGACGTCGAGACCGGCAGGGCCACGCGGGCCCGCTCCCGCGCCTGCGCCACCAGCCACACCAAGGCCAGCAGGGCCGATCGGCCGTCCACTCGATGGCCGGACCCGTCCACCAGCAGCAGCCGCTCGCCGGTCGAGTCGATCAGCGCGCCCACCTCGGCCCCACTCCCCCGCACCAGGCGCTCGAGCTCGTCGAGATGCCTTTCGGTGTCCTCGGCAGAGTGGATCAGGCGCTCCTCGTCGAGCACGCCCGCCACGGTCAGGACGTCGCCGTCCAGCCGGCCCAGGACGTGCGGAACGGTCAGCGAGGCCGAGCCGAACGCGCAGTCCACCACCACCTTCCAACGACGCTCACGAAGTGTCTCCAGGTTCACCGCCTCCAGCAGACCCCTGGCATAGAGGTCGCGCCCGCGGGCGGGGAGGTTCAGCTCGCCGATGTCATGGTGGAAGGCCCGCCGCAGGTCGTCGCGGTAGTAGGCCCGCTCAAGCTTTCGCTGCAGGTTCGTTCCGATGTCCACGCCTCGTTGGTCGAAGAACTGCACCTCGATGGAGGACGGGTCCATGGCAGCGGTCCGGATGGCGAACCCCCCCACGGCCCTGGCCGACCGGGCGTAGAAGCGGCCCACCGGCGTCGGGACCAGCTCGAGATCGTCGCAGTCGATGCCCCCGGCGTTGATGCCGGCCACCATGGCACGTTTGACGACGCGCGCGGCCCTGGTGGCATCCCTGGAGGCCACCACCGACGAGCCCTTCGGCAGCAGCGATGCGTACGCCAGCGCCAGCCGCAACGCCATCTCGGGGGTCATGTCGATGTTGAACAGGCCGCTCACCCCACGCTCGCCGAACAGGCTTCGGGCTCCCCCGGTCTGCCAGATGATCGACTTCGACACGATGGCCCCCGGATCCACCGACTTGAAGGGGTAGACCTTGACTTGAGGTTGGATCACGGCGCCCGCGCCGATGTGGCACTCGTCGGCGACCACCGCGCCCTCCTCCACCCTCCCCCCGCTCTTGATGTCGGTGTTCTTGCCCACCACACAGCCCCGAAGGCTGCTCGAGGGCCCGGCGTACACGTAGTCGTGGATCACCGACCGGTGGAGGAACGCGCCCGACTTCACCATCACGCCTCGGCCGAGGACGGTGTAATCGCGCAGCGTGGCGCCGCCCTCCACCCGGCTGTGCGCTCCGATGAAGGCCGGTCCCTGGACGTTGGCCTCAGGGTGGACCTCGGCGCCGTCCCCGAGCCAGACGCCATCCTGAAGTTGGAAACCCTCGATCTCGACCTCCACCTTGCCGTCCAGCACGTCGCGGTGGGCCGCCAGGTACGCGTGGAGGTTGCCGACGTCGGTCCAGTATCGGTCGGTGACGTAGCCGAACATCGGGAAGCCCTTGTCCAGGAGCAACGGGAACAGGTCCTGGGAGAAGTCGAACTCCTCGCCGTCGGGGATGAGGTCGATGGCCTCGCGCTCGAGGACGTAGATGCCGGTGTTGATCGTGTCGCTGAACACGTCGCCCCATCCGGGCTTCTCCTGGAACCGTTCGATCTGTCCGGAGCCGTCGGTGATGACGATGCCGAATTCAAGGGGGTTGGGTACCCGGGCCAGCGTTACGGTGACGGCCGCGCCGGTGGACTCGTGCCGCCGGATCAGCTCGGTGAGGTCGACGTCCGTGAGGGCGTCGCCCGAGACCACCAGGGTCCGCTCGTCCAGCAGCGGGGCGGCGTTCTTCACGCTGCCGGCCGTCCCCAGGGGCTCCTCTTCGGTGGCGTAGGACAACGAGACGCCCAGATCTGAGCCGTCGCCGAAGTAGTTGCGAACGACACTGGCGAGGAACTGGACCGTCGCGACGATGTCGGTGAACCCGTGCTTGCGGG
The DNA here is from genome assembly GCA_044870295.1 of Actinomycetota bacterium. Lineage (GTDB taxonomy): Bacteria > Actinomycetota > UBA4738 > UBA4738 > UBA4738 > AC-52. Next base: position 4,133 of record JBIOYQ010000098.1, on the reverse strand, counting down.
CCAGCTTCAGGATGTGCTCCATCATGGGACGGCCCACCACGGGCAGCATGGGCTTGGGCTGGTTGCTGGTGAGCGGGCGAAGCCTCGATCCCTGGCCGCCCGCCATGACCACGGCCCTCATGCGGTGATCATAGCTGCCGGGTCCTCGCAGCTAGCCGGCGGTGCGCGCCACCCGCAGCGCTCGTGCGATGTCGATCCCGTAGATCACGGCTGCGATGTAGTACAGGACGATGGCGGGCCAGTACACGAGCCACCCGACGTCGTATGCCGCCCGATGCAGGAACAGTCCGAAGTTGCCCCACGCGATCAAGGGGATGGCGACCATCAATCCGAACGTGGCCGTCTTGCCGATCCAGCGAACGTCGAGCCGAACCTTGTACGCCGCCAGCAGCACGAGGCCGGCCACCAGGATGACGCCATCACGCACGATCACCAGCAGGGCCGCCCACAACGGGAAGGCGTCTCTGATGACGATGGCGATCAACGCCGCGGTGATGGCCAGGCGGTCCGCCACCGGATCGAGGAGCTTTCCGAGGTTCGACACCTGACCCGTGCGCCGGGCGATGTAGCCGTCGATCCAGTCGGTCGCCACGACCCCACCGAGCAGCAGGAGCCCGGCCGCCTCCGTGCCGTGATGGAGGATCAGGACGACGAACACCGGGATGAGCAGGATCCGAATGAACGACAGGAGGTTGGGAACGGTGGCGATCCGATCGAGACGAGCCCGGGCGAGCCGTTCCTGTGCCGCGAGACCTCCATCCCGGGTGCTCATGACTCCTCGAGAGGAGCGTATCTCACCGTCCCGGTTTACTCGACGTTCGCGACGGCTGCCTTCGGCGTTCGGTTACCTGGCGGCCCCGAGCGCGTCGTCGAGCAGTTGCTCGGCGCCCTCGGGCGTGGAGTCCATGACGAAGATCAGCTCCGAGATCAGCATCTCCCGGGCCTTCGCCAGCATGCGCATGTCGGCCACGGAGAGGCTCTTCTCCTTCTCGCGGTGCGTCAGATGCCTGATCACCTCGGAGACCTGATAGAGGTCGCCGGAGGTGAGCTTTGCCAGGTTGACCTTGTACCGCTGGCTCCAGATCTCCGACACGCGCCCCTCGTCCTGACCGAGGAGGTCGAAGATCTTCTCGACGTCCTTTCGAGATACCACGCGGCGCAGGCCGACCTCGCTGGTGTTGTCGACGGGAACCATCAGGGTGAGTCCATGCGGCAGGCAGAGCTTCAGGTAAGTCTGCCGCTCGCCCGACGTCTCGAGCTCGACGACGTCCTCCACCACCGCGGCCCCATGGCGGGGATGCACGACCGGGTCGCCCTTTCCGAACGCACCCACCTCAACGAGCTCCCAGTTTGGGTCCGGCTTTCCGGGGAGCCTCGTGCACCCAGCAGAAGGTAGTGCTGTTGTACGCAGACAGCACGGTGGAGCAGTTGTCCTCACAGCAGACGCGGCCCTTGGCCGACCGCACGATCCTGTGCGTCTTGCTGCTTCCAGAGCCGAGTGATGCCGTCCCGCGCGTGTTCGTCCTGGTGGTCACGACGCCAGCCCGTCGCGGAGATCGAGGTGTCGGGTCAAGACGACGGATGATGCCGACTCGCACTCGGGACGTGCCACTGCGACCTCCCTCTGGGCCTACGGGATTCGTGAGTGATGACACGGCGAAAGCACCGGTCGGTCGCTCGATGCGAATCACAGGCGGGGGTGTGCCTGTCGTCCTGCAGTCTACCAGCGGAAGCCCCACCCCCGCCGAGGCAGCGAACGCGGATCGCTCACGGGTCGAACCGGAGCAGCTCGTTCGACTCCGCGTCCAGGACCCAGATGCCGCCGAAGGCGAAGACCACCCGTGCGGGCAGCGGTACGGCCGCCTGACCGGTGACCGCGTGGGTGACGAGGCCGTACCGGCGCACCGCCCCCACGCGGCCCGGTCGCCGGAGCGCCACCCAGATCGCATCTTCGGTGACGGCGATCGAGAAGGTCTCGATGGTGTCGTCGAGGTCGAAAGTCAGAGCGACGTCACCGCTGACGGGGTCGATCGCCCACAGATGATGCGGGCTCGCGCCCCACAGCAGGTCGCCGTCCAGGAGCATCGGGATGCCGCCGCCCACGTCGGCGCGCTTCGTCACCCGACCGGTCTCGGGGTCCACCCGCATCAGCACCGTCGTGTCGCTGGAGATCCACAGCGCCCGATCGTCCCCGGCCAGATCGGTGTGGGCGTTGGCGGCGTCCAGCTCCAACGATGTCCTCCCCATCACGTCCCCTGACCCGGCGTCGATGCGGAGCAGGCCACCGCTGGGATCGACCGCCCAGACGGCGTCGTTGGCCGAGGCAGTCTGGCAACAGACGCCGGGAACCAGGATCTCCTTCTCGACGTGACCCGAGGAGGGATCGACCGCGACAAGATGCGACGCGCCTCCTATCGAGTCCTCGGCGATCCACAACGTGCCATCCATGGCGGTCAGGCTCGTCCCGTTGGGTCCGACGTCGGTCGTTCCGATCTCTTCGCCGCGTTGGGGATCCACGCGCGAGAGCGCGCCGTCCTCGAAGTGCGTCACCCACAAGGAGCTGTCGGCGGCGGCCAGTCCGGTGGCGGTGCCCCCGCTCATCGAGATGCGCGCGGTCGGTTCCAGGGCCTGCACGGTGGACGAGGCTGATGCCGAGGCCGTTGGAGGTGAGGCGGACGAGTTCGACGAAGCTGGAAGCGACCTCGATGCGCCACCGGAGCACGCACTCGCTACCAGGAAGAAGGTCCCCACGAAGACCCTCGTGCACCACGTCGCGAGTGCCATTTCCCAGTTGTACGTACCTGGGTCTGCGACGCGACGGTTCCGAACGAGCACCGTGATCCGTTGTCGGGCCGGGGAGATTTGAACTCCCGACCTCTTGACCCCCAGTCAAGCGCGCTAACCAAGCTGCGCCACGGCCCGATGCCCTGATTCTACCGGGCTCGTCGGGCCGGACCGCGCCGGCCCTTGCCCCTCCGGAACATCAGACGCACGGGTACGCCGCCCAGCCCGAAGGCTTCGCGCAGCGACCGCTCGAGGTAACGCCGGTACGTGGGGCCCGGGTCGGCGGAGCCGAACAGCACGAACGACGGGGGGCCGGCGGAGACCTGCGTACCGTACCTGATGCGCCCCACTCGACCGGGGGGCGGGTGGGCGGACGTGGCCGCCTCCAGCACCCGATTCACCTCCGCGGTGGCCACCCTTCTGGACCAGGCGGCGTGGACGGACAGCAGCGCGGGTGTGATGCGGGAGACCCCGGCGCCGGTCAGCGCGGAGGTCCGCACCACCGGCGTGCCCGGGAAGATCGACAACGACCGGCTCAGCTCGAGGAACCGTTCGCCGCGCTCGCCGCTGGGCACCAGGTCCCACTTGTTGAGGACGGCGACCAGCCCGCGTCCGGCCTCGGCGACGCGGGCGGCCACCCGCTTGTCCTCCCCCGTCAAGCCCTCGTTGGCGTCGATGACCAGGAGCGCCACGTGAGCCGAGTCGATCGCCCGGAGCGACCGGACCAAGCCGTAGTACTCGACGCCCTCGGTCTTCCCTGGCCTTCGGAACCCGGCCGTATCGACGAACCGGACCCTCCGGCCGTCCAGCTCGACCACCGAGTCGACCGCGTCCCTGGTGGTCCCCGGCTCGGGGTGCACCACCACTCGATCCTCGGCGACCAGGCGGTTGAACAGGGACGATTTCCCGACGTTGGGCCGCCCCACGATGGCGAACCGGGCCTCGTCCTCCAGTTGAGGCTCAGCGCCCTCCGGTATCAAGTCCAGGATGCGGTCGAGGAGGTCCCCGGAGCCCCGACCATGTAGCGCGGAGATCGAGACGGGCTCGCCCAGACCGAGACCGTTGAGCTCGGCGGCCAGCGGTTCCTGGGCCTCCGAGTCCACCTTGTTCGCCACCACCAGCACCGGCCGAGTGGACCGCCGCAGGCGCCGGGCCAGGAATTCGTCATCGGGCGTGATCCCCGCCGGGGCCTCGGCGACGAACAGGATGAGGTCCGCCCCCTCCGCCGCGAGGAGCGCCTGGCGACCAACGGACTCCTCCACGCCGACCGGCCGGTCGGTGAGGCCTCCGGTGTCGACCAGGACGAAGCTGCGGCCGCCCCACGATGGCGAACCGGGCCTCGTCCTCCA
>JBIOYQ010000097.1:0-11646 GCA_044870295.1 Actinomycetota bacterium | reverse complement strand
ACCCGAGGTCCTCGTGCTCAATCCCATGGTCGATGGGGTGCTTCTCGTCATCGCCTGCGACCGGACGCAGCAGGACCAGGTCGCCGCCGCCCGCGGCACCGTCGAGCAGAACGGCGGCAAGCTCGCCGGTGTTATCCTCAATCGGGTGCCCCGCTACCTGCCGGAGTACTACAGGACCCTTTAACCGCTGGTTGGAAGGCATGGCAAGGTCCAAACCGCAGATCGAGTATCTCCAATACGCCTGGCTCGTGATCCGCAAACGCAAGTGGATGATGGTCGTGATCGGCTTCACGATCTTCGCCCTCGTCCAGTTCTTCGGCTACCTGGTGACGCCGATCTGGGAGGGGACCACCCTCCTCCTCGTGGAGCGGACCTCGAAGCAGAACGTGAGCGTGTTCCGTGACGTCGACATGCCGGTGACGTCCGGCACCGACGATCCCGCCACCGAGCTGATTCCCCTCCTCACCGGCTGGAACATGGCTTACGACGTGGCGCGGGAGTTCCACCTGGACGACCTGACCCGCGAGAAGCGCTACCACCCCAAGACGCTGCGGGACGTGATCAAGAACGCTCTCGTCGACATCGTCTACAGCCCCATCTACCTCCTTCGAGGATGGCAGGAGCCGAACTGGATGGACAGGGCGGCGAAGGACTTCGTCGAGGATTGGATCAGCATCGAGGAGGAGCAGGAGAAGACCAGCGTCATCAACATCACCGTGTACGGGGAAACACGGGAGCTGGCGACCAACATCGCCAACGGCATGGCCACGTTCCTGGAGCAGCGGACTGGACAGTTCTCGCGCACCAAGGCCGCGATGTCGTACGACATCGTGTCCCGGCAGGTCGCCGACGCGGAGGTGAACCTCAAGAAGATGGAGGAGGCGGTGGTCCGCTTCCAGCAATCGAACGGCCTGTACGGCACCGACGAGAACCGGCGATTGCTCGTCGAGAAGCTCGAAAAGCTCCGAACCGATCTGGAGAGCACGCGCCGGACGCAGGGGGAGCTGGGCTCGAGCGTCCTGGCCAGTGAGACCCAGAATCAGTTCCTGCAGGCGAACATCGCCCTCAACCCCGTGATCGGGCAGATCCAGACGAACCTGGTGACTCTGAATGCTCGACGATCGGCCCTCCTGCTCGAGAAGAAGCCGGACCATCCCGACTTGAAGGTGGTGGACGCCGAGATCGAGAAGAATCAGCGGCAGCTCAGAGAGGCCCTGGCCGTCGAGAGCTCGATGCTCACGGTGCGCCAGGGTGAGCTCGGGAAGAGCATCGAGACCCTGGAAGCCCAGATCCGGACGATGCCCGAGAAGGAGACGGAGCTGGCCCGGCTGGAACAAGTTCTGACCATCAGCCGCCAGGTCTACGAGAGCCTGAAGTCGAGGCTGGAGCAGCTGGCGATGGACCGCAAGTCCACGGACAACGAGTACACCATCCGGGTCCTCGACCGCGCCTACGTCCCGCCCAGCCGGGAGCAGGACTGGCCCGTGTGGGGGCTGAACATCCTCGCCGGCCTCTTCCTCGGGCTTGCCTTTGGCGTGGGCGGCGCCTTCGCCATTGAATACTGGAACCGCCCGGTCCTCGCCGCCCGCGACGTGGAAGAGGTCCTCGGCCTCCGCTTCCTCGGTCGCTTCCCGGAACTGGGAAAATCCGACTCGTGACTCACCGGCGCCAGCGGTGAGGACCAATAGCCGGCAGGACGCGGCCTAGGCCGGTAGCCGACGACGATGGGAACGGCCAGAGCCATCACCCGGAATACGTTCTACATCTTCGTGTCCGGGGTGATGCAGAAGCTCGTCAACGTCGTCTTCGTCGCCTTCGCCGCTCGCCTCCTCGGCGCCCACGGGTACGGACAATTCCTCCTGGTGACCACCATGGTCGTGGTGGTCTCGACCTTGGCGAACCTCGGCATCCGCCCGTTCATCGTCCGCATGCTCAGCCGCGAGAAGGAGCGGACCGGCCACATCTTGAGCAACGTCCTGGCCGTCCGCACCTTGCTGGCCGGGGCCGCGTACGGAGCCCTGGTCGCGTTCGTGCACATCGCGGGTTATGACCCCGAAGTGCGCGTGCTCACCGCCATCGGCGGCCTGGCCATCTTCTCGACCGTCGCACAGGATTCCCTCGAAGCCGTTCTGGTCGCTTATCAGCGGATGAAGCTGCTGGGCGCCCTTTCCGTCATGGCCGCGGTCGTGGGCACCTTGGCTGGAGTCGCCGTCCTGCTGTCCGGACGGGGATCGCGCTGGCTGTTTGCTGCCCATGTCGCGGTCGACGCCTCCTTCGTCATGGTCACGGCTGCCCTGATCTGGCGGCGCATCGTCCGGTTCTGGCCGCGCTTCGACCCGGCCGTGATGAAAGGGTTGATGATGGCGGGCCTGCCGTTCCTGACGGCCTTCCTGCTCGGATTCATGGACTCGAAAGTCGACATCCTGATGTTGTCCCTCGTCAAGGGCCCCCTGGATCCGAATCTTGCCATCGGCTATTACGGTCCCGCCCATACCATCTTGATGGCAGCGATGCTGCTGCCGAAGAGCCTGAACCAGGTGCTCGTCCCGGTGGTGTCGCAGAAGATCTACCTGGACCAGGCCGCTGTGCGCGAGATCGTGGAGAGGGCCACCAAGTTCGTCATCCTGACCGTCAGCTTTCCGATAATCCTGCTCACGACGCTGTTCTCCGAGCAGATCGTGGCCATCCTCCTGGGGTCGCAGTACCGCCCAACCGCGCAGGCCCTGGTCATCCTGGGATGGGCCTACGGTCTCTGGGCCCTCAACATTCCTTCGCATTCCGTCCTGGGCTCGATGAAGGAGATGCGCCATTTCCTGCCCGTGCTCGCGGGATCGTTCCTCCTGAACATCACCTTGAACTTCTTTCTCATCCCCCGCTACAGCTACATCGGCGCGGCCATGGGCTCCGTGATCGTGATCGCGCTCGGGTTCTGCGCCCGCTTCTACCTGCTGCACAGGATCCTCGACATGCAGTTCTCCAGCGCCCGGCCCTACGGCAAGCTGTTCCTGGTCCTGCTCCTGACGCTGGCCGCGGGTTTCGGCGTTCGGCCGCACCTTCCGTGGATGGTGGCCGCGGTCGTGATCGCGCTCGTGTACGGTGGGCTTCTCTACGCCTGGGGAGCGGTGGAGCCTGAGGAGTGGCGGTTCGTCGCCGGACTGTTCGGAAGGAAACTTGTGAGCCAGAGGGCGGCGGCGGCCCCCGGAGCCGCCCTGGATGGCGGCTTCCGACGGGAATGACGGGCGCGGCACGTTTCCAGCAGCTGCGAAGATGGCTCGCCGAGCGGGCCTTCCGGTACCTGTTCCTTGTCGGGCTCCTGGGGGTCGGTGCCTTCATCGGGCTCGTCTGGGCGGTCAACTTCAAGCTGGGCATCGCCCTCGTCATCATTACCACGCTCGTGGCCGTCGATCTCTACGGCCTGCAGCGCGCCATGCTGCCGGTCTTCTTCGCAATTCCGTTCGAGCGCCTCGGCAAGCTCGGCCCGGAGTCCGTGATGACGTGGGCGAAGCTGCTGATCGCCGTGCTGATCGTGGCCTGGGTCGTACACCTCCTCATCGAGAAGGACCCACGCCCAACGGACGTTCTCTTCCACAGCCCACTGTTCCTGCTGGCCACGCTGTCGCTGGGCTTGTCCTTCCTCTCGGTGCTCAACGCTCGGGAATACGCGATGTTCTGGGCCCAGACCCTGCGGCGCGTCAACAACTTCATCCTGTTCATCCTGATCGCGACCATCGTGGACAGCGCCACGCTCGTTCGGCGCCTGTTGGTCGTCTTCCTGCTCGCCTACTTCTTCGTGGGTCTGACCGTGATGTACGAGATCGACACCGGGAAGCCCATCCTGGAAGCCGTCTGGGGCGAGAAGGCTGGCGCGTTCGACGAGTACTCGCTGAAGGCGGAGGAATTCCGCGTGGGTGGGCCGAGCGGTGATCCGGACTTCCTGGCCGTCTCCGTGATCCTCCCCGGGCTGTTGGCCGCCACCCTGTTCTTCGAGCCGATCTCGCGTCTGATCAAGGTGGCGCTCGTCCTCCCCGTGATGCTGATGATGCTGGTGACCATGCTGGCCACCGGATCGCGCGGGGGCCTGTTGGCACTCATCATCGGCGCGGGAATCTTCTGGCTGCTCACCCCCATGCGATACAAGGTCCTGATCCCGGTCGTGGCCATCGTCCTCGTGGTCGGGCTGGTGGCGTTGCTGTCGGTGACCGGGACCTCATCGGCCGAGCGCTTCAGCGGCGAGGCCGGGGGCAAGTCGCTGGTGTACCGGCTCGGCTGGACGAAGATGGCCATCATGATGATCCACGATCATCCCTGGGTCGGAGTCGGGACCGGTCACTTTCCCATGCAGTACAATCGCTACTCGCGGACGGTTCCGACCGTGCCCCGCCAGTCGCACTGGACGCACAACAGCTTCCTCCAGATGTGGGCCGAGAACGGCCTGTTCGCCCTCGTGGTCTACCTGGGGATCTACCTGGCCGCCGCCATGGCCATGGTGAAGGTGATCGCAACGACCACGGACCCCGCCCTGCGCCGCCTCGCCGTCCTGATGCTGTCGGCGGTTTGTGGCTATTTCGAGTTCGCCGGCACCTCCAACGTCCTGGAGAACGAGAACTACTGGATCGTCTTCGCCCTGGTGACGGTCATCTCGGCCCTGGCCAGGGAGCACGCCCGGGAGCATCCCGCCCGTCCCTCGCTGGTGGGTTCGGCGCCCGACGCCCCCCGCCGTCAGCCATTCTCGGGCTACCGTGAACGCGGACCGGCCGTGTGAACGGATGCCGATGATCCTGCCGAATGCCGTGATCGCCGGAACTCCCAGGTCGGGGACGACGTCGCTCTTCCGCTGGTTGGCGGACCATCCGCAGGTTTGCGCCTCGACGGCCAAGGAAACGCGGTTCCTGCTCGATCGGAGCGACCCCTTGTTCCAACCGAGATGCAACGTCCACCATCACGGCCTGGAGGCCTATTCAACCTTTTTTCCGGACCAGACTGCCGCCGCGGGCGCCCGGATTCTCCTCGAGGCCACACCGCATTACCTCTACCAAGAGACGGCCTTCGACGTGCTCTCTCGGATGGAGCGGCAACCCCACATCGTCATAGTGCTTCGCCGGCCGGCCGAGCGTGTCTATTCGTCCTTCCAATACACACGACACAACCTGGGCGCGGAGCTGGAGCGGCTTTCCTTCCGCCAGTTCGTCGATTCCCTGCGTCGCGGGAACCCGGATCCCAGCCAGACTCCGGTCGACGGCCCGCTCGTCACGCGAGAGCTCGCCTATAGCTGCTACGTCAACTACCTGGAACGGTGGCGGAACGCCTTTCCGCCGGACCGCTTCCACCTCCTGGTGTTCGAGCCGCTCGTCTCACGCCCGCGCAGCGTGGTCCAGTCCCTGGCGGAGCGCCTGGGTATCGATCCTGGCTTCTACGAGGCCTACGATTTTCCGCAATTCAATGCCACGCTGCCGGTGAAGAGTGCCTTGGTGCAGCGTATGGCGCGCCGAATGGGTAGGATCGTTCCGGCGGGGGGCCTCAAGCGGTCAATGAAGCGCCTTTATCGTGCTCTGCAGCGGGAGCGCCGCGCTCCGTCCACCGACAACGAGCGCGGATTCCTCTGGGAGCTGGAACGGGACTTCGCGCCATTCAACGACCGCCTGAGCAGGGAGTTCCATCTCGATCTCTCGTCCTGGCGATGAGAGGGTCGTAGCGCCCGGCGCGTGGAGAACGCGGGAGCCTCTGTGCCCGGCCCTCTACTCCACCTGAAGGAACACAGGGCTGTTCCCGATCCTCGCGCTGTCGGTCCTCATGGTGCTTCGCTGACCCCTGAGGTCCACCATCTCCACGCTTCGTGACCCGAGGTACCTCGTCAGGTCGACCGCTCCCTCCCCATCGTTCCACACGACGACGATCTTCCGACCTTCCCTCGCGAACTCAAAGGCATGCGGCCCACCTCCGTCGGGTTGGGGGGGGCGCTGCGCGCGCCGTCCTCGTGCGCCATCTCCCCTCCCGCCGCGGCGTCCAGGCACCGCCGCTCCGTCTTCCCCTCTATCGATTCGCGTCCCCACTCCCGCCCCGCCTTCCCCGGCGATCCGCCGCGCGCTGCTAAAACCGTCCAGTTGCTCGACCATCGTCTTGAAGGCCGTGAAAGCCGGCTTACGCCTCCCCCGAGCATCGAGCAGCCCCATGTGCCTCCATATCGCCATGTGATAGTTGGGCCAGTCCACATCGGTCGATATGAAGACCTTCTCGACGCCCTCGCCGAACGCGGTGACCGCTTTCTTCACCAGGTTATCTGCCTGCTCCTGCTCGAACCACTCGACCACGTCCGGGGTGTTCTGTTCCAGCCCTTGGAGCTTGCGCCGCTCTTCCTCCGAGGCCTGCCGGACGCCGAGGGATGGGCCGCTCATGGTGTCGTCGGACCAGATGGGTTTCTGGTATCCGTGGGTCCGCATCTGGTCGTTGAACCACGCCACCGTTCCGGGAATGCCCTCGAGCTCGCGCAGGTGTAGCGAGAGGATGTCGTAGCAACGGGAGCCGTTGGCGAGGAACTCGGTGATGAAGGCCTGCTTGTGGCGCCCCTGCCCGGTGGCCTGTCCCATCCGCTGCCGCCGCTCTTCCGGGCTGAGCGCAAAGAACCCGCCAGGGTTGAATCCCGCGGCCATGATCTGGGCCTCGGGATTGGCACTCTTCGCGGCCTCGTAGGCCGCACAGAGCGCCTCGATGTACCCCCCGGCATCCGCCCAGGTATTCTCCGGCTCACTGTCGATTTGGATGTGGGTGACGATCGGGTATCTCAAGCCGGGCATGTCGGCGTTGCCGTCGTGGTCATAACGCTCCACGAGCGCCTGGACCACACTGCGCCAACTCGAAAGGTATTCGGGCTTGACTCGCTCCATGGCCCCCATCCGCTTGCCCGAGGGGTCAAGCACGTTGCGGTTCCCGCTCGCCTGCAACGCCGCCTCATGCAGAGGCCTGAAATTGAGCTGCAGCCTCCGACCCGTAGGCTGGAAACGCCTCGCGATGTCGTCGAGCCTCTGCCAGTTGTAGGAAGGGGCGCCGCGCGACAGCCGCGGCTCGATTTGTTGCCAGGTCACGCCGTTGATTCCAGACCAGCCGTCACCCAGCTCGGCGATCGCTCCCGCGTCACCGGACACGCCATCCACCCCGAACCTCTGGGTTCTCTTGTCCAACGGGCCTGGCGAGGCCGCGCTGGACGTAGCGGTGGCCGACGGGCCGGCGAACGCCGCGTACAGGCCAGCCAGCATGGCCAGCGACACCGGCGATGCCAGCGTGTGTGCCTTCATCGGATCCTCCTTTGCACGCTATCGGTCACGGGCCCTCCACCTGCGGTACCGTTGCGGAGACCCTGGACAACTCGGACCGGTAGACGCCGCCCATCCTCCGGACCATGGTCCCATGCGAGAACTCGTTGGCGACGATCTCGCTGCCCGCCAGACCGTAGTTGCGCCGCCGTTCCCCGTCCGCCAGCATCCGAAGCAGCGCCGCGGCAAAGGCCTCGGCGTTTCCCGGCTCGACCAGATCGCCGGAAACACCGTCCCTGACCACCTCGGAAACGCCCCCGACGCTGGTGGCCACGACCGGCTTCTTGAGGGCCATGGCCTCCAGGGCGGCGATGGGGAGCCCCTCCGATTTCGAGGTGAGCACGATGAGGTCGGCCGCGGACAGCAGGGGATACGGTTTGGCCAGCCATCCCGCGAAGAAGAAATTCTCGGCAACCCCCGCCTCTCGCGCGTGCCTCTCGAGGCTCGCCCTTTCCGGACCATCTCCGACGACGACGAAGAGGACCTGTTCCCGTTCCAGGACGATGCGGGCGGCCTCGATCAGCAAACCGTGGTCCTTTATCGGCGACAAGCGGCCGATGGTCGCGACCACCGAGCAGCGGTCCGTGCCGACGCCTGGACGGCGGGGCACGCGCCTTTTACGGTCAGCCAGGCTGGCCGCGACCGGGCAGGCTTCCCGGGACTCGGCCTCGATCCGCGCTGGGTCCACTCCGTTGTGGATCACCTCGATCTTCGAGGGTTCGATGCGCCGTTGAACGAGGTACTCGCGCACGGAATCAGCCACCGCGACGATACGGTCGCATCGTTCGAGGGCGCGCATGTTGCTCCGGAGCAGCACGACACGCTTCAGCCACGACGTCTGGCTCTCCACGATGAGGTGACTGAGGTGCGAGTGGACGTGCACGATGTGTGCCAGGCCGCGCACCCGCGAACGAATGGCCCACCCGTAGAGATTGGCGGTGACGTTGTGGCTGTGCACCAGCGTGAAGCGCTCATGGCGGGCGAACTCCACGACCTTGGCCATCTTGCGTAGGTGGCCGCCGGCCCCGAAGCGAACCACGGGAATGCCTGGGGGGAGACCCATGTCCGAGTCCTTGAGGACGGCCACCGAGATGTCGCCGAACACCGGAGCCAGTCCTTGGCACACACCCGCCACCACGGACGAGATCCCGCCCCTCTCCTGTCCGGAGAGGAGGTGCAGGATTCGGGCCCGATCCTGCCGCGCTCCCGATTGCCCCCCCCTAGCCAGTGTCTCCTAACCTCTCCATTGTCACGAGTATAGCCGCGGGGCGGGCCACCCCCGGCGGCTCGATGGCCCGGCACCCCCGAACCTGTGTGTCCGCACGCACAACCGCTCCTCTGTGTTAGATCGCGTCCGCGGGAAACGGTTGCATTCTCGGGGAGGGGAGTGTATCTTGCTTTTCCCTCTACGGCCTGGTGGCAGGCTGGCCGGCAACCCGAAGGTTGCGGGATGCTGCGCCCATTCGAGCTTGACGGGCGTCACCGTCGGGAACCAAGGGAGGCCGAACGTGAGAATCCGTGTCCAGGCGCCGTCGGTGATCGCCGTTGCCCCCCTGCTCGCCCTCCTGTCCGCCACCGGGTCGGCCAGCGATCACGCGCCCGAGGCTCCCGTCGTATTCACCGACATTGCCTTGACCGCCTTTCCGGGCCTGGAGGACGTCCGCACTTTCGGCGTGTGCGTCGGCGCATTCCGCAGCGACGACCAGCTCGACGACGTCTACATTGGCGACCATCTCATGCCCCCTGCCCTTCTGCTGAACACCCGAAACCTGTCCTTCCGCCCGTGGGCGCAGGCCGGCCTGGCCCAGAACTCGGACTTTCACGGCTGTGCGTGGGCCGATTACGACAAGGACGGCGACCTGGACCTCTACCAGACCGTCGGGGCGGACAAGGGCCTAGGGTTCAAATCGAATTTCCTGTACCGAAACGATGGCGCCACGTTGACCGACGTGGCGGAGCAGGCCGGGGTGACCGACCCGTCCGGGCGTGGCCGCAGCGTCGCCTGGCTCGACTACGACAACGATGGGCAGCTCGACCTCTTCCTGGCCAACTCTGCCCGGCCGGACGGACCCGACGCCCTGTTCAGGAACAACGGGGACGGTACCTTCACGAATACCGCCGCCCAGGCGGGGGTGGCGGACACCGCGCACACGGAATCCGCCACGCTGACCGATTTCGACCGCGACGGTGACGTCGACTTCTTCACGACCGGCAGTAGCGTCCTCCTGTACCAGAATCGCGGTGACGGGACCTTCGCTGACATCACGGCGCCGAGCGGTCTCCTCGCGGCAGGCATCCAGAATTCCGCCGATTCGGCGTGGGGCGACTTCGACGCCGACGGCGACCCCGACCTCTTTGTCGTCTCGACCGACTCGCTCGGCGACGATGTCGTCCTCGGCCCCCCCAACCTCATCGCCTTCGAGACGCGCATCGATAACAACCTCGATCCAAAGGACGGGCTGAACTTCACCGCCACTTCATTGAACGCCACCTTCGACATCTTCCTCCGCACGAACCACGCGTCACCCGATCACATCTTCATCGGACAGAAGGGCGCTCATCCCAAGTCCGTGCCCTTCACCCTCGGGCTGCCCGGGACCCCGTCTCTCTCCGGGCGGCCGCAAACCGTCCCCTCGACGATGGACAATGCCATTCTCATCTGGCGTGACGCCGGCGTCTGGTCGATGGAGACGCTGGGGCACACACAGGAGTCCGGGCTGGCGCGCGTGTTCTGGGGCACCATCACCACCACCCACGGCTCCTTCTCCTCGGTGGAACCGTACGATTTCGAATGGCCCGACCGGACCGGGCGCAACTACCTCTTCGAGAACCGCGGTGACGGAACCTTCGAGGACGTGACCGACGCCGCGGGGGTCGCCTACGCGGGACCCGGTCGCTCGATCCTGTCGGCGGACTTCGACAACGACGGTGACCTCGACCTCTACGTGGTCCGAAGCGGCGTGGCGGTGGACGCACCGGACAGCTTCTACGAAAATGCGGGAGACGGTACCTTCGTGGAGATCGGCGCGGCCGTCGGCCTGGGAACGCCCCACCCCGGAAACGGCGAATCGGCGGCCTACGGAGACTTCGATGCCGACGGTTTCCTGGACATCCTCACCACGCACGGCAATGACTTGAACAGTGGACCATACGCCCTGTGGCACAACGAGGGCAACGGGAACAACTGGGTACGGTTCCGGCTCGTCGGCACGGCCAGCAACGCCTCCGGTATCGGCGCTCGGGTGACGGTGCATACGGCGGGCGGCGAGCAGGTTCGGGAGCAGAACGGTGGCTTCCATCGCTACTCCCAGAGCGACATGTTCGTCCATTTCGGACTGGGCGCGGAGACCGCCGTCGAATGGGCTCGAATCGATTGGCCCAGCGGACAATCGCAGACGATCGACGCGCCGCAGGTGAACGCCACCATCGAGGTCGTCGAGCCCGCGCCACCACTTCCGGCTCCACGGCCATGGCGGGCGGCTGACCCTCGCCGGTTGGATGCCCCTCCGCGTCCCTGACCACGCTCGCCCGGGGACGGCCCGGCTTCGTTAGCGCGAAGCACAGATAGCACGGCGTCAAACACACATGGCCAACAAGGCGTTCATCGTCGGTATAGACGGCGGCAGCTTCGACGTGATCCTCCCCATGGTCGAGCGCGGGAAGCTGCCGAACCTGGCCCGGGTGATGCGCCAAGGGGCCTGGGGTCCGCTGCGTTCCACCATCCACCCGATCACCCCCGCCGCCTGGTCGAGCTTCGCCACCGGAAAGAATCCCGGCAAGCACGGCGTGTACGATTTCAGCACTCCGAATCGCCGGACCTACGACTCCCGGCTCAACACCTCGAAGGACCGGCGTTGCGAGAGCCTGTGGGCCCAGCTGGGGCGCTCGGGCAAGCGCGTCGTGGTCGCGAATGTTCCTTTCACCTATCCGCCCGAGCCGGTCAACGGGGTCATGATCTCGGGCTTCGACGCTCCCGGCGCCGACCGAACGATGGCACACCCTCCGGAGGTCTACGACGATCTCGTCGCGCATTTCGGGACCTACACCCCCGACTGGTCGTTCCCCGTGGGAAGGAAGTACGAGCCCGAGAAGTACCGGGAGCACGTCGCCGCCGTGATCCGCCGGCGCGGCGACGCGACGCTCTACCTGAAGCAGAGGTACCCGTGGGACGTCTTCATGACGGTCTTCCAGTCGATCGACCACATCCAGCACGTCTTCTTCGGTCTCGGCGACTGGGGGATGGCGTTCATCCAGGGAGCGTACGAGGACATGGATGCCGCCCTGGGCCGGATCCTGGAGACCCTGGACCGCGACACGACCCTGTTCGTGGTATCGGACC
>JBIOYQ010000096.1:0-4079 GCA_044870295.1 Actinomycetota bacterium | reverse complement strand
GAGGGCAACGTTCAGGAGGTACTTCGGACTGGCTGCCGATCCGGGAAGCTCCGCCGGCGCCACCACCTGCCCGACCGTGAGTTTGTCCTCCGGGATCAGTTGGTTCAGCTGGGTCCTGAGGTCGGCGATCTGGCGCACCAGGGAGTCCGACTGGAATCGGAGGGCCTGGATCTGGTTGGGGTCAGTCGTACGGCTCAATTGCTGTTGGTTCCGTTGCAAGTCGTTGTTCAGCGTATCGATGCTGAGCCGGAGGGGCTCCTTCGCCGCGTTGAGTTGGTTCAGCGCGCTCGTTTCCCGGAAGTCGAGGTACGCCGAAGCGACAGCCTGAGCTCCTAGCTGCGCCTTGTGCGCGTCGGGATCGGTGTAACCGATAACCAGGATCTCCGTGTCTTGATCGATGGTGACCGTGATGTGCTCCAACAGCTGGTCGGCGGTCGTCCCGCTCAGCTTGGCCGCAGCCAGAGACACGACGGCGGGGGACTTGGCAAGCTGTTGCTCGGTCAGCATGTTGATCTTCGTGCTGTTTCCTGCGTCGCTGGGGAAGAGATTCACCGCCTGGACGAGCACCTTGGTTTCGGAGCGGTAGACCGGCGTCTGCCAGATGGTCAACAGCAAGGCTGTGATGAGACAGAGGACGGTGCCCAGGATGACCCACCATCTCCGGAACCACAGCACGGCCAGATACTCCCGGAGCCCGGGGACGGTTTCGTAGGATGGAGAAGCGATCTGGTTCATCGGTCGCGACGCCCTCTCACGGTAAAGCGAAGATGGGAACGAGTGAGAGCATGCTACAACTCCCCATGACCCGGGAGATTCCCAAGAATGCCATGAATTCGCAAGGATGGTCCTCCTTGGTCCGTTGGTTTGCGGCCCAACCCCCTGGTTTCTTGTTGTCTTATCACCTCGGCCGGTCGCAGAGCATCCGCCCAAAGCCCGAGTAGACGAGGGCGTGCCGGGACCATTGGCTCTGGACATTGATCCTATTGCTGGACGAGCAATCTGGGGCGACCATGATTGCTCATTCCATGGTCAAGAGTCAGGCGCCCCGCCGTGCCATCACCGTGCTCATCGCAGACGACGAGCCTGCGGTCGCGGAGTCCTTGCGTCACGTCCTCTCGCAGGATCCGCGTTTCCGCGTGGTAGCCGTGGCCTCCTCCAGCGAGGAGACCATCGATCTGGCTACCCGCGAGCAGCCCGACGTCGTGCTGGTGGACCTTGACGGCGAGCGGGTGGACGGGGTGGAGACCACACGGAGGCTTCGGGCGATGCGTCCCGAACTCCGCCTGGTGGCGATGGGGGCCTCCCTGGAGCCGGAGCGAGTCGGTCCGGCCATCGACGCGGGGGCTTCCGGCTACCTTCCCAAGCCTCATGCGCGGGCTGTCCTGGCTATGACGATCGAACGAGTCGCCGCCGGAGCCATGGTGTTGTCACATGAGGGCATCACCTCGGGTCGAGCGAGCGTCGCGTCGCGGCCCGCGAGTTCGGCCCAAGTCCGGGGCGCGCTCGTCACGCCCCTCACGCCGAGGGAACTCCAGGTCCTGCAGCTGATCGCCCAAGGGAGGCCGACCGCCGCCATCGCGCACGAGTTGGGGATCCGGCCACTCACGGCCCGCAGCCACGTGAAGAAGATCCTTCTGAAGCTTGGCGCACACTCTCGAGTCGAGGCCGTCACGATCGCGGTGCGCCACAAGCTCATTCGGATCACCGAGTAAGCTCAGCCGGCGCTTTTCGGTAGGGCGGGAGGATCACGGGGGTTCGCGGCGGCTGGGAGAAGTCGAAGTCGGCCAGCAGGTTCCCCAGCTGGGGCGCGTTCTCCCGTACGTCCGGGCGAGGGTCCGGCCGGCCGTCCGTGGACGGGTCGATCCGTTGGCCGCCCAGGAAGTCGTCCTCGATGAACTTCAGGTAGGCGTCGAAGGAGAGGGTCTGGTGGTCGACGTAGCCCTGACGGGCGTACGGGCTGATCACCAGGCCCGGGACCCGCAAGCCGTAGCCGTTGGCGTCCACCCGTGGCGGCACGACGTGGTCGTAGAAGCCGCCCCAGTCGTCCCACGTGAGGAAGATGGCGGTGCTCGACCAGTCGGGGCCTCGCATCACCGCATCGATCAGGCGGGTGACCCAGGCCTGGCCGGTGCTGATCAGGTTGGGAGGGTGCTCCGAGCGGCGGTCGTCCGGTACCACCCAGGACACCGAGGGGAGCGTCCCCGTTCGCGCCGCGCCGAAGAATCGCCGGCTGGTCTGGATGTTGCCGAGCTGCCCGTCCTGATGGACGGTCACGAAGTCCGGGAGCGGGTTCCAGATCTCGGGGGTGCCGACGCGCTGGGGCTTCGGCGCACAGACCGCCGCGCCGTCGTCACAGTCGGGCTGAGTGCCGGGCGTCACGTAGTACGCCCAGCTCACCTGGTGCTGGTACAGCAGGTACGTGACGTTGGTCCAGCCGTAGTCCGGGGTCGTCGAGAGGTCCGCATCCGGCTGCCGCAGATCGGTGGTGCACGTGGAGGGATCCAACGGCTGGGAGCACGAAGCCGACCACCCCGAGACCGCGAACAGGTGCGCCGGAAGGCTCCACCCGATGTTGGGCTCGAACAAGTGGTCCTGCAGGACGAAGTCCCGTGCCAGCGTCCAATAGTTCGGGATCTCGCGAGCCGTGTGGTAGCCCATCACGTCCGGATGGACCGAGAAGGCGCACGTCGGGTCGTTGGGGTCGGC
The DNA here is from genome assembly GCA_044870295.1 of Actinomycetota bacterium. GTDB lineage: Bacteria > Actinomycetota > UBA4738 > UBA4738 > UBA4738 > AC-52. The sequence goes on along the minus strand of JBIOYQ010000096.1, from coordinate 1,373 downwards.
GGCGCATCGGCGGGCCCGTCGCACCGAGACCAGGAAGCCGTCCATCCGCCCCCCGTCGATGCCGTTGACGGCCGCGGCCACGGCGTGCGGGCCGCCGTAGTTGCGGTCGTTCGGGTCGTGGTACGGGCGATTGCACCCTCCGGTTGCCGGATCGGGTGCACACACGGAAGGGGCGCCGTGGTCCATCGGGATGCCGTCCGCGCCGGGGAACGTCCCGAAGTAGGAGTCGAACGAGCGGTTCTCCTGCATGATGATCACGACGTGGCGGATCTTGTGGATGGCTGCGTCCGTGGCGCCGGGAGTGGACACGGTCCCCACCGTCGTGCAGTCGGCCGCGGCGAGTGCCATCACCACCGCGAGCCACGCGACCACTCCATGTCTCGACCCGGAGAGCGTGCGCAATGAAGAGGTCATGCCTCCATGCTCGGACGGGTTCGGAGAGCGGGAGGCGGCCGGTGGTGGAGAACCTGTGCTGACGGTGGCCTAGACGGCGGCCGGATTGGCGAGCACGGTGACGCGATCGGGCAACAGACCGGTGGCGAGGTCGGCCAGGGTCACCTCACCCAAGATGGAGTCGATGGCAGCGTCGACCGCGAGCCACAGCTCCTGGACCACATTGCCGTCCTGCGGGACCAAAGCGTCCTTGGGCGATGCCCCCTGGACGTTCGTGAGTGAGCCCTCCACCGCCCGGATCACCTCGGCCACCGTGACCTCGGCCGCCGGCCGCGCCAGTCGATAGCCGCCATCCATGCCCCGGTGACTCCAGACCAGCCGGGCGTGACGCAGGTTCGCCAGGATCTGGACCAGGAACTTCGGCGGGATCCCCTGGATGCGGGCAATCTCCTCGCCTTTGACGAGGCGGCCTTCGGCCGTGGCCAGGTGGGCGGCCGCCCGCACGGCGTAGTTGGCGCGTGCGGAGACGCGCAGCGGGAAGTCCAGGCTGGAGCTCATACGGGGACCAGCTCTTCACTTGGCGGCGGGACGGCCTCGATGGCGAACACCTTCGCGTTTCGGAGGTCAGCGAAGACCTCGCGGCCCGCCACCACGCCCAGCAGCTCCTCGTTCGGGAGCTGGGCCACGAAGGTCTGCCCGTCCGCCAGCTCCAGGACGAGCTTCGACATCCACCCCAGGTCGGTCCGCCGCTGCACCTGGACGGGGAACGACAGCGGCCCGGGCTCGAAGCGAACGGCGACGTCGTGCGGCCGGACGTACGCTTGGGCGTCGACCCCGTCGGGGAGGTGGTAGGCGCCGGCCACGGCCGACCGCCCGAAGTGGACGTGTCCCTCCCATACGTGTCCGCGCAGGACGTTGGCGGCGCCCACGAACCCGGCCACGAATGGATTGGCCGGCTGGTTGTAGATCTCCTGGGGGGA
>JBIOYQ010000095.1:0-17868 GCA_044870295.1 Actinomycetota bacterium | reverse complement strand
CCCGCAGCTGTCTCGTATCAACGGAGCTGCGATGGGGCACGCGACTCGAGTGATAGAGAGACGGCCCAGACAGGCGGGATTGAGTCGCCTGAGCCGTTTCCCCACCCGGAGGGTCATCCAGTGGGGCCTGGGCGTTGCCGTGGTGGCGTTCGTCACCATCGGCTCGTTCAAGACACTCCGTCTGGGGACGTTCAGCAGCACCGCCTGGCGGGATCTCGTGGTGTTCGGGGTGGCCCAGGGCGCGATCTACGCCATCATCGCCCTCGGGTACACGATGGTGTACGGCATCTTGAAGATGATCAACTTCGCCCACGGCGAAGTGTTCATGGCCGGGACGTTCGGCTCGTACTTCGTCGCCAAGACGCTGGCCGGGCCGGAGGGCAAGGGCATGCTGAACTCCGATCCGCTGCTGGCCATCGTGATCCTCCTGGCCACGGCGATGGTCGTCTCGATGGGCGTGGCCATCCTGCTGGAACGCGTGGCGTACCGTCCGCTGCGCAACGCGCCGCGTCTCGTCCCGCTGATCACCGCCATCGGAGCGTCGCTGTTCCTGCAGAACACGTTCCGCGGCTTCTTCGGGGCCCAGACGCGCGGCTATCCCGTCCCGGACGTGTTGGACGGGAAGTGGACGATCCTGGGGGTTCCGATCTTGCGGGCGCAGGCCATCGTCATCATCGTCGCCCTGCTGGCCATCATCGGGCTGACGCTGTTCGTGGCCAAGACCAAGACCGGGAAGTCGATGCGGGCGGTGTCGGAGGACCGAGAGATGGCCGCGCTGATGGGGATCGACGTCGATCGCGTCGTCGTGAGCACCTTCGCCATCGGCGGGCTGCTCGCCGGGATGGCCGGAGTGCTGTTCGCGATGGTGTTCGGGGTCGTCGGGCCGTTCATGGGCTTCGTCCCCGGCATCAAGGCCTTCACCGCCGCGGTGCTGGGCGGGATCGGCAGCATCGCGGGCGCCGCCATCGGAGGGCTGCTGATCGGCCTTCTGGAATCCGTGGGACCTTCGCTGTTCCTGACCGGCTTCCACATCCCCGGAGCCAACCAGCTGAAGGACGTCATCTACTTCACGATCCTGGTCCTGGTGCTGATCTTCCGGCCCGGCGGGATCATGGGCACCGGCGAACCGGAGAAGGTCTGAGATGAGCCGGGCCGTCACCCGCCGGGCGGTGAACGCCGGTCTCCTGGGAGGGCTGGGCATCCTGTACGTCGCCCTGGTCGGGATGGTCCAGCGGTTCGACGCGATCAATATCGTGGAGGACAAGCTCACACTGGGCCAGGTGTTCATCCTGCTGCCACCGGTGTTCGCCGGGTTCCTGATGGCGCGCCCTCGCGTCCGGGGCGGTGTGGTCGAACAGCCTCCTCGGAGGCAAGCCCTGCTGGCCGGCCTGATGGCCGGTGGGGTGGCGGCAGCCCTGCCCGCTCTGGGGATCCTGCTGGTGCACGTCTTCCCGGAGGGAGCGGTGAGGAACATCTTCACGTCGGTCACGCCGCAGCTCATGACGATCATGGCCTTCGAGCGAAGCGCCGGCGCCGGCGTGGTCGTCCTGTTCATCGCCTGCTCCGCGTTGGCCGCCTTGGGTGCGGGCCTCAACTACCTCGGGATGAGTGTGCGGAGGCCCATCCAGATCGGCCTGGTGATGACCCTGCTGGCCGGGATGCTGCAGAACGTGGTCCGCGTGGCCTTGACCCAGCTGGGCGTTGCGACCGGCTGGCTGTACAGCCCCCAGTTCGGGGGACTGACCTATCTCGGGGCGATCGTCGTCTTCCTGCTGGTGACCGCCGTAGTGGCGGCGTGGTCGACCAGGGCCCCGTTGATCCGAGAGCACCTCCAGAGCCAGGCCGCCGAAGGACGGAAACCTCTCCTGGGGTTCGGGGCGATGGTGCTCGTCCTGGTGTTGCTGGTGCTCCCGTGGCTGCTTGGCTCCTTCCTCAGCCTGGTCCTCGGGCGTGTGGGCATCTTCCTGCTGATGGGCCTGGGCCTGAACATCGTGGTCGGCTACGCCGGCCTCCTCGATCTTGGGTACGTGGCGTTCTTCGCCGTGGGGGCCTACGCCACAGGTGTGCTCACGGCCGCGGCCAACTCAGGGTCGCACCTGCACCCCGGCCTCTCGTACGCAGAGGCCCTGCCCATCGTTATCGTGATCGCGGTGGTCGCCGGCCTGCTGATCGGTGGCCCTGTCCTGCGACTCCGAGGGGACTACCTGGCTCTCGTGACGCTGGCGTTCGGCGAGATCGCTCGCGTCCTGGTGACCTCCGACTGGCTCAAACCGTTCCTGGGCGGCGCGCAGGGGCTGATCGGCATCCCCGCGCCCCACATCGGGTCGGTGACCTTCCGGGACACGCAGCCCTTCTACTACCTGGCCCTGGGGTTCTGCGCCCTCGCGGTGTTCGTGTCGTGGCGGCTGGCCAACTCTCGTGTCGGGCGGGCTTGGAGCGCTATGCGCGAGGACGAGCAGGTGGCCGAGGCCATGGGCATCAGCACCGTCAAGTACAAGCTGTTGGCGTTCGGCACCGGCGCCGCCATCGGTGCGCTCTCCGGTTCCCTGTTCGCCGTCCAGATCGGCTCGCTCTCACCGGCCAGCTTCACCATCCTGGTCTCGATCACGGCGCTCGCCGTCGTGATCCTCGGAGGCATGGGGAGCATCCCGGGGGTCGTGGTCGGCGCGTTGATCCTGATCGGGCTGCCGGGGTTCCTCACCGAGTTTCAGGACTACCAGCTGCTGATCTACGGCGCGGTCTTGGTGGGCATCATGATCCTGCGCCCCCAGGGGGTCATCCCCAACGTTCGACGGATGCGCGAGCTGCAGGACGAGGAGCGCACCCAGGACCAGTGGCTGAGGCCGGGGGAACCCGGCACGGAGGCGGCCGTCGCCCTGGGAGCCGGGACGGAGGCCACGTGAGCGACCAGCCACTCCTGCAGATCAGCGGCGTGAAGAAGCGATTCGGGGGCTTGAACGCCCTGTCCGAGCTCGATCTAGAAGTGCATGACGGAGAGGTGGTCAGCGTGATCGGGCCGAATGGCGCCGGCAAGACCACCCTCTTCAACGTGATCACCGGCCTGTACGAACCAGACGACGGAGATGTCCTGTTCAACGGGCAGAGCCTGGTGGGACTCAAGCCGAACCAGATCACCCGGCTCGGGGTTGCCAGGACCTTCCAGACTGTGCACCTGTTCCCGAATATGACGATCCTGGAGAACGCCATGGTCGGCCAGCACTGCCGGACCAGGTCGGGGCTGGTCGGCGCAGTCTTGAAGCTGCCCCGAACACGCCGGGAGGAGCACCAGATCAGGGAGAATGCCAAGGAGGCCCTCGCGTTCTTCGGGACCCGCCTCTCTGGGTATCGTCACGACCAACCCGCGTCCAGCCTCTCCTACGCCAATCGCCGCCGGCTGGAGATCGCCCGGGCGATGGCCACCGAACCGAGGGTCCTCCTGCTCGACGAGCCCACCGCCGGCATGAACCCCAAGGAGACGGAGGAGATGACGCACCTCATCGTCCGTCTCGGCAAGGAACGGGGGTACGCGATCGTGGTCATCGAGCACGACATGCGCGTGGTCAAGGGGGTGTCCAAGCGCGTGATCGCCTTGGACTACGGGCGCAAGATCGCTGACGGCACCTACGAAGAGGTCGCCCACGACGATCACGTGATCGAGGCCTATCTGGGCAGGAAGGCGGTGACCGCCTGATGCAGCCAGCGGCCGCACGGGAAAAGCCCGACACCGAGCGGCGTCCCAAGGCGGGGGGGAACGGGCAGGCTGTCCTCGAGTTGGCGGGAGTCAGCACGCACTATGGCCTGGTGAGCGTGCTTCGGGACGTCAACATCCAGATCCGCGCGGGCGAGATCGTGTGCCTACTGGGCGGCAACGCCAGCGGGAAGACGACGACCCTGAAGACCATCCTGGGGATGGTGGTTCCAAGCGTGGGCGAAGTCCGGCTGGACGGCGAGAACGTCACTGGCCTGCCCACGTCGGACATCGTCGCGCGGGGCATCTCCATGGTTCCGGAGAACCGCCGGCTGTTCGGCAAGATGACGGTGAGGGAGAACTTGGACCTCGGTGCCTACCAGCGACGTGACAAGGCCGGCATCCGCCAGGATCTCGACCGAATTCTGGCCATCTTTCCTCGACTCGAGGAACGCCTGTCCCAGAAGGCCGGGACCCTGTCGGGAGGCGAGCAGCAGATGGTGGCCATGGGCCGGGCCCTGATGGCCCAGCCCAAGGTCCTGCTCATGGACGAGCCGTCCATGGGCCTGGCGCCCATCCTGGTCGAGCAGGTCTTCAACATCATCCGGGAGATCAACGACCTGGGCACCACCATCTTCGTGGTCGAACAGAACGCGAACATGGCGCTGTCCATCGCCGACCGGGGGTACGTGCTCCAGACCGGCCAGATCGTCCTGTCGGACTCGGCCCAGGCCCTACTGAACAACCCGCAGATGCGAGAGGCGTACCTGGGGGAGCTGTAGGCGGGTTGCGGACCATCGACGGGGGCGAGCTCCTTCGCCTCCTGCCCATGGAAGCGGCCATCGACGCCCTGGAGGCCGCGTTCCGCGGCGGGCCCATCCCGGAAGCCCCGCTTCGGACGCGCCTGGCGGTGGGAGGCGGCGAGCTGCTGCTGATGCCGGCCGCGGGGGAGGCCGGCGTCGGCGTGAAGCTGGTGACGCTGAACCCGCAAAACCCCCGCCGAGGCCTGCCCTTGATCCACGCCGCCTACGTCCTGTTCGCACCGGGATCGCTCGAGCCGGTGGCCATGATCGACGGCCAGGCCCTGACGGCGTTGCGCACGGCGGCGGTATCGGGCCTGGCGACGCGCCACCTTGCCAACCCGGATGCAGAGCGGCTGGTCATCTTCGGAGCCGGCGTCCAGGCCCGCAGCCACCTGCTCGCCATGCGGGCCGTCCGGCCCACGTGGCTGCTGGCGGTGGTGTCGAGGTCGCCGGAGCGCGCCAAGGCCCTGGTCGATCGGGCCCGGGCGATGGACATGGAGGCCGACCTGGGGGGACCCGAGTCGGTGCAGCGGGCCGACCTGATCTGCACGTGCACCACCAGCTCGGAGCCGCTGTTCGACGGCGCCCTCCTCCGGCCCGGCGCGCACGTGAACGCCGTCGGGTCCTACCAGCCCCACACCCGTGAGCTCGACGACGAGACGATGACGCGCGGCAAGGTCGTGGTGGAGTCGCGCGAGTCGGCGCTGACGGAGGCCGGCGACCTGCTGATCCCCATCGAGGCGGGACGGATGTCGCCCTCGGACATCGCGGCCGATCTTCCCGAGGTGGTCCGGGGCACCCAGGTTCGAACCTCGCCGGAGGACGTGACGGTGTTCAAGTCGGTCGGCGTCGCCTTCGAGGACCTGGTGGTGGCTCGGGCCGCGGCGGATCGGGTGGGAGCGTGACCGAGTCCACCGATGTCGTCGTGGCCGGCGGAGGTGTGGTCGGCGCCAGCGCCGCCTACCACCTGGCTCGAGCGGGAGCCGGCCGCGTGGTGCTGCTCGAGCGGGCGGCGGAGCTCGGCACGGGGTCCACGGGCGCGTGTGCCGGGGGGTTCCGACACCAGTTCTCCAGCCGGGTGAACATCGAGCTGTCGCTGGCGAGCGTTCCGATGATCACCGGCTTCACCGAGGAACACGGACTGCCCTTGGACGTGCACCAGGACGGGTACCTGTTCCTCGTTCGCGACCAGGCGTCGTGGGCCGAGTTCCTGTCCGGCGTGAATCTGCAGCGGTCGCTCGGCGTCGAGGTGGAGGTCCTGGGTCCCGAGGAAGCGGTCGGGCTCATCCCCGGGATCTCCGACGAGGACCTGGTGGGAGCGACCTTCGGGCCGAAGGACGGCGTGGCCGACCCGTCGGGGCTGACCCAGGGCTACGCCACGCTGGCCCGGACGGCGGGGGCGGAGATCCGGACGGGCGTCGATGTCGAGAGTATCGAGATCGCGGGGGACCGTGTGACGGGCGTCGCCACGTCGCGAGGACCGCTGGCCGCCCCGGTCGTGGTGAACGCGGCCGGGCCGTGGGCCCGGTCGCTGGCGGCAACCGCCGGGGTCGATCTTCCCGTCGAGCCGATCCCTCGGCAGGTGATCGTCACCGGCCCGTTCCCCGGTGCCCCCGGTCGCAAGACGCTCGTCATCGACGCCGGCACCACCTTCTATTTCCACCGCGAGGGGCCGGGCGTGCTTATGGGGATGGGCGGGATCGACGAGCGGCCCTCGTTCGATACGCGGGTGGACGATCGATTCATCGCCGACGAGGTCCTGCCCACCGCCGTCCGCCTGTTCCCGCCGCTGGAGGAAGCGGACCTCCGCTTCACGTGGGCGGGTTTGTACGAGATGACCCCGGACCGGCATCCCGTGCTGGGGGAGGCGCCCGGCGTGGAGGGTCTGTACCTGGCCAACGGGTTCTCCGGCCACGGGTTCCAGCACGCCCCCATCGTGGGCAAGCTGCTCGCGGAGATGATCGTGGGTGGCGGAGCCACGACGGTCGACGTCTCCTCGCTCGGCTTGGAGCGGTTCGCCGCCGGGACGGTCATCCCCGAGCATCACGTGGTGTGAGGGCCTGATGCCGCAGGCGGACGTGGTGGTGATCGGCGCTGGCGTCATGGGGGCGGCCACCGCGTGGCGGCTCAGCCGGACCGGCCGGTCGGTGGTCCTGCTGGAGCAGTTCGACGTCGGCCATGACCGCGGATCGAGTCACGGGGCAGCCCGCGTGTTCCGGTTCTCCTACGACGAGCCCGAGTACGTGCGGATGGCGATGGAGGCCCTGCCGCTGTGGCGGGAGCTGGGGGAAGCGGCGGGTGAGGAGATCCTGACGGTCCTCGGCGGGTTCGACCTGGGACCGGCCCAGCGCGTCGAGGCCCACGCGCGTGCCCTCGGAGACGCAGGGGCCCGATTCGACGTGATCACCGGAAAGGACGCCATTGACCGATATCCGTCGATCGCCGTGCCGCCGGAGGCGTCGCTCCTGCATCAGCCCGATGCGGGCGTCGTGGCGGCCGACCGGGCGGTCCGCGCCATGGTCCGCGTGGCCCAGGCCGCGGGCACGACCCTTCGAGAACGATGCCGGGTGGTGAGTCTCCGAGCCGCGGCGGATCACGTCGAGGTCGCCGTCGACGGTGACGCGTATCGGGCCACGGTCGCCGTGGTCACGGCCGGAGCATGGGCCCGGCCGCTCCTGGCGGGCGCCGGCATCGACCTGCCGGTGACCCCGAGTCGCGAGACCGTGGCGTTCTTTCCCACGTCGCACGCCGACCGGTTTCCGATCTTCGTCGAGTGGACGGAGCACCCTCTCTACGCGCTGCCCAGCCCGGGCCAGGGGCTGAAGACCGGGTGGCACCACACGGGGCCGGATGCCGACCCGGACCAGAGGGGAGGGGTGGAACGGTCGGTGATCGATGCGATGTCCGCATGGGTACGAGAGCGGTTCCCGGGGGCGATGCCCGATCCCCATCACGCGGAGGCGTGTCTCTACACGAACACCTCTGACGAGCGGTTCATCGTCGAACGCCACGGGCCCATCGTGGTGGGCTCGCCGTGCAGCGGCCACGGCTTCAAGTTCGCGCCGCTGATCGGGGAACGGCTGGCTCGCCTGGCGCTGGCCTAGGCCGGCGAACGGGCGATCGTGATGGTCGCGCCGTCGGGCGACGCGTCCACCGTCGCCACCAGGCCGGCCGCAAGGTGCTCGTAGCTTGTTCGGTCGATCACGACCACCGGGACCTCCCTTCCGTACAGCTCGGCGGCGACGATCGACCCGAGCGCCAGGATGGGGTCCGCCTCGAGCAGGACGAAGGCCGCGGGGGCGGTTCCCGCTCGGACGGCTTCGGCCAGGATGCTGCTGCTCGAGCTCGATCCGCGCCCGGAGGGCATCAGCACGACCCGACCGCTCAGCATGGCGCCTTCCTGCGGGTGGTGGGGATCGATGACCACCCCTCGCTCGGTGTCCATGCCGCCCCACAGCGATAGCGGCTGGTCGAGCCGAAGGATCGTCCCTCGACCCGTGCCGGGAGCCAGGGTTCGGGCCGTGTGCACGCTAGGCGGGCCGCCAGAGACGCTCATCCCGCCACACTCGCCCTTCCGCCGCCGACCGCACGCACTCCTCCAGGCTTCCCAGCACGACCTCGACGCCGATGTTGGCCGGCGCGTAGTACGCCCACTTGCCCGAGTTGGTCATGACCACGCGACGGCCCGGGTCCAGGATCGGCGTCACGTAGGTACACGTGTCGACCACCAGGCGCACGCCCGCGCCCTCATAGACGGGGAGCCACCCTCGGGCTTCCACCTCGGCCAGCGCCGCCCGGTTGGTGGAGACGTAGAAGGCGACGTCGGGATGGATGGACGCCCCGTCCAGGAGCGGCGTGAGGACGGCGAACTCGTCGACAGAGAAGTGCGGCGTGCCCACGCTGACGGCGTCGATGCGATCGGCGGCGGCCGTGGTGAGGTCGTCGCGGGCTCGCACCAGCAGCTCGGGGGTGACCTCGACGGTTCGCTCCGGCTCCCTGCCGCCCAGAGCCGCCTCGGCGCTCGGCGCCTCGGGCGTCACCCCGACCGCGTGGAACATCCCCACGGCTCCCGACGACGCCGCCGCCGCGCCCAGCGCCTTGAGCTGATCCTCGGTGGTGGTCGGCAGCAACCCTTCGATCACGGGCACCGCCGTCCCGGCTTCCATCCCCACCAGGTAGCCCAGGATCGGGAACAGCACGTCGGATCGAAGGAGGGCGGGAGGGACGTCGAGGAGCCGGAACAGCACGCGGCCCACGCGATGCTCGTCGAGGTGCAGTCCGGCGGCCGGAGCCCTCCCCGTGATGGCGGCGCACACGTCGATGAAATCGCCGTAGCGATCGGTCCGGGCTCCCAGCACCGAGTTCGCGAAGACGATGGCGTTCGACTCCGCCCACGCGACGTGCTGGCCGAACGCGGGCCGGGGCTCGAGCTGATACGGCGCGCACGTCCACGTCGGCCGGCATCCCATGGTCACGTAGAGATCCATCAGACGGCGCCCCGCCGAAGCCACGGCGGGATCGCCTCGGAATCGATCCGGATGCAGCAGGTCGAGAGCTCCCACGTTGAGGGTGGTCGGAACCGAGACCGCGGCCCCGATGGCAGCGAGGCGCTCCGCGAAATCGAGGCTGGCCCGGCCGTGATACAGGCATCCATCGATGTGGGCGGCGGAGACGTCGAGCAGGCGCTCGGCCCCGGAGGCAGCCGCCATCGCCACCACGATGCGCATGGCGAGCCGCGCCGCCTCGCCTCGACCGCCGGCCAGCAGCTCCTGGTCCATTGGGGTCAGGTCGGGCTGGGGCACGGCCGCACTCTACCGAGATGTTGCGCCGGCATGATCTGTGTGCCGTCGGGGACAGAGTGGGCCCCCTGGGACCGCGGACCGGACACCGGCCTTCCGTATACGGAGATGAGGGCCCATTCGGGGGCCACCGTCATCCGCGCCCGCGCCCCACGCGGGAAGGGAGCATCGTCATGCGACTCCGTGCAGTACGCGCGGCGGCCCTGGTGGTCGTCGCGGGGATCGTGGCGACGGCGTGTGGTGGAGGAGGGTCGAGCTCCTCCTCGTCCGGCACGCCGGCCGCTGGGAGCACTTCGGCCTCGCCCACCAAGGGCGGGTCGCTCGTCGTGGGGGCCGAACAGTGGCCGGAGTGCCTGAATCCCATCACGAGCTGTTCATCCGCCACCTGGACCTGGTACTCGGTCCTGGAGCACGTCCTGCCGTACGCCATGGTGCTGGACCTCAACGGGAACTTCGTGGCGTCGCCGCTCCTGACCGAGGCCCCGACCCTGGACAACGGCGGGATCACACAGAGCCCCTTCACCGTGACGTATCGCCTGAACCCCGACGCGAACTGGGCCGACGGCACGCCCATCACCTCGGCGGACTTCGACTTCACGTGGCGGGCCATCGTCAACACCAAGGGGACCTACACCACGGTCGGGTACTCCGATATCAAGTCGATCGACACCTCGGACCCCAAGACCGTGAAGATCGTCTTCGACAAGGTCTTCGTGGACTGGCCCGACCTGTTCGGCGGCGTGTACCAAGGGATCCTGGAGAAGGCCGCGTTCCCCAAGGAGATGAACGACCCCAAGCCGGACCTCTCCAAGGAGATGCAGGACGGCATCCCGTTCTCCGGCGGGCCGTGGGTCCTGAAGTCGTGGAGCCAGGACCAGGCCGTGCTGGTCCGCAACGACAAGTGGTACGGGACGGCGGACTCGTCCCGCGGCGGGGTCCCGCTGCTCGACCAGGTGACGATGGTGCCCCGGACGGACCAGCCGACCGAGATCCAGTCGATCCTGTCCGGTGAGGTCAGCGCGATCTACCCGCAGCCGTCCGACCAGAGCTTGATCGACCAGGTCTCGGGCACGCCGGGCGTGACGGCGAAGGGCGCTGACGGCGCCTACTTCGAGGCGCTCTGGTTCAATCTCACGTCGGCGCCACTCAACGACCCGAAGGTCCGGCAGGCCCTCATGTATGCGATCGACCGCCAGGCGGTCATCGACGCCATCATCAAGCTGAACAACCCGAACGCGCAGGTGCTGAACTGCGGGTTCGTGGCCTTCCCGAACATCGGCCAATGGTGCAAGAACTCGCAGCCCTTCTCCCAGTTCACGTACGACCCCCAGAAGGCGCTGCAGATCCTGGAGTCGGATGGGTACGACTGCTCCGCGGCGCCGTCCAAGCCCTGCACGAAGGGCGGGAAGCCGCTGACGGTCGAGTACTCGACGGTGTCCGACAACACGCGTCGGACCACCACCCAGCAGCTCCTACAGGGCAAGGTGGGCGCGGCCGGGTTCGCCTTCCAGATCAAGAACTACGAAGCCGGAGTGCTGTTCGGCGACGTCGGGCCGCATGGGACGTTCACCATGGCCGACTACGCCACGGGCGGGTCGGTCGACCCCAGCGTCACGTCCACCCTGGCATGCGAGAACATCCCCACGTCGAAGAACTCCTTCGGCGGAGGGAACTGGAACCGGTGGTGCAACCAGCAGGCCACCGACCTGATGCATCAGAGCGACCAGCAGCTGGACCCGACCCAGCGCCAGCAGACGCTCGACCAGGTGTACCAGCTGGAGGCGCAGGACGCGATGTCGCTTCCGCTGTACGTCCTGCCGAGCGTGGGCGCATGGCGCGCGGACAAGATCGGTGGGCCGGTGTCCTCCTACATCCCCTCGAACCTCGGGATGTTCTGGAACATGAACGCCTGGTACCTGATCCACTGAGAAATTCGAACGACATCGCGCGGCAGACGACGAGGCCTCCCACCGGATCGGGGGAGGCCTCGTCGTTGCGGGCGTCGGCTGGGAGGGGGGTTCTAGCGGATCAGCCGACGGACCGCGGCTGCGTCCACGACGTTGACCTGGCGGTAGCGGACCCGGAGCAGCCCGTCGGCCTCCAGCTCCTTGAGGATCCGGTTGACGCTGGAACGGGACGCGCCAAGCAGATCGGCCAGTGTGGACTGTGGAAGTCGGATGGTTCCGGGACCACCGTCGGTCTCATCCAGCAGCAGGGCCGCCACGCGGGCCCGGAGGCCCGCGCCGGACAGTTCCTCCACGCGCTGGCCCATGCGCTCGAGGAGTCCGGCCACATACACCATGAAGCGACGTGACATGGTGGGGCGAGCCTGCAAGAGCCAGGTCAGCGCCTCCGGCCGCAACCGGAGCACCTGGACGGGCGTAATGGCGCGAGCGTTGTAGCGCGCCGGCCTGCCTTGAAGGGTCGGGACGAAGCCGAGCAGGTCGCCCTTCCGCATGATCTGCATCACCGTCCGGCGGCCTCGGACCCGCCGGTAGACCTCGACCTCGCCGCTCCTGATGAGGTACACGGCGTCGACCGCTTCACCCTCGCTGATCAGCGCGGCACCGGATTCGACCCGGATCGGCCCGTTCCCTGCGAGCTCCATCAGCTCGTCTTCGTCGATGACTGGGCGGCCGCGCGGCGTCGCGGGCGGCTCGGTGACCTGCGCCCCGGAGCGGGCCATCCGCCCCGGTCCCCGGTGGACGAGCTGCGGAGCATGCGTCGCGGCCATGCGGGTCCTCTCTCTCCAGCTTGGCTCCGGCAACGGACGGGAGCGATGAGCCCAGGCTACGTCAAGGTGTCGGATGCAGAGGCCGACGGACATGGCGAATCCTTGGCGAATGGCGCGGGACCGTCCGATTCATGACAGTCGCGAGGGGACCTTTGGTGCCGGGAGTGGGACTCGAACCCACAAGCCCTTTCGGGCAATGGTGTTTGAGACCATCGCGTATCCCAGTTCCGCCATCCCGGCGCACCGTCGAGTATAGGGACGGCGCCTCGGCTCTAGAGGTAGCGGTTGTCCTCCGGTCGGTCCGGGTCCGGCGGTTGACCGGGCGGGAGCGGCTTTCGGATCCGATCGAGGGCCTGGGCGGCCTGGTATTGCAGGGCCAGCTGGGTTCCCTGGAACAACCCCTCGAGCCACCCCAGGATCTCGGCGTGCGCCAGGGACAGCTCCTCCAGGGAGCCGTCGCGGATGTCCGGGGTCAGGTCGTCCAGCTCTTCGTAGAGCTGGCCGGGGAGGGCCTCGCGCAGCTCGTCGGTGATCTGCCCGTGGACCCGCCGGAGGTGATCGACCGCCCCGGGCTCCGGACGGATGCGCCGAGCCTCCTCCAGGACCTCCCGCACCACTCCGGCGATGCGAAGCAAGCGTTGAGGATCGAGGGCGAAGCCGGGAGCCGATACGGAGTCTTCGGGCGAACGACTCGGGTCGGGATCTGGTGAGGGAGCCGCGCCCGCGTCGCCGGTCATCCCGGCAGCTTACCCGCGGATCGAATGAGAAATCATTTGAGCGGGCCCGAGGAGCCTTTGGAGCCGCTCGCGCCTTCCCCATACGCGAGCGTTATCTACTCGGCACCTCGGACCCGCTCAAAAGTTGGTCCCAAGCGACCCTGCCATCGGGTCGGCCAGAGCGCTCCTGGTCGGTCCGCGACGGAGGCCGTTGCGACTTGCGCCGCTCGGGTCACCGCCGCGATCCGGTGGGTCCGCCTCGTTCTCCTTTGGGACTTGCGTCCCTCGGGGTCCGGTGCGTTCCCTGGGAGGCCCCGGGCCCTCCCTCCGGCCGTAGCCGCTTGGGACCGGCGCGAAAGCTAACAAGGCGTGTGTCGGGTGTCAAACTCTGTGAAAGTATTGTGCAGCAATGAGTTTCGCGCGAAGCTGCAGGTCACTGCCGCGAGGCGATCACGAAAAAAACCCGCAGACTGACAAAGAAACCACGGAGGTCGACCGACGGGATCAGGCTACTCGAGTCACGCGCCCGCGGCGGCGATGATCAACTCGGTCACCGATCCCAGGAACAGCCCCGCCAGGACGCCCCAGATGGTGATGTTCCACGCGCCGAGCCGTCGGCCCGTATTCAGCATCTCGGCGACCACGTAGATGATCGCGCCGGCCGCCAGCGACAGGAAGGCGACAGAGACGTACGCGTTGTGGAATCCGTAGCCGACCATGGTTCCGAGGAACGTGGGTCCGCCGGCGATCAATCCGGCCATCGCCAGGTACGGCCACGACCCCCGGACGCCTCCGGCCGCCAACGGCCCGATGATCCCGAACCCTTCGGTGGCGTTGTGCAAGGCGAACCCGACGACGAGCAGGATGGCCAGCTGGGTTTCGCCGGCCTTGGCGCTCGACCCGATGGCCAGGCCCTCCGAGAAGTTGTGAAGGCCGATCCCGACGGCGATCGACATCCCGAGGTGCAGCGCGGTCCGCGCCGAGTGGGCCCGCTCGGCCTCCGCCTCCGCCATGGCCATCGCGCCGGGACCGATCTGCGGCGAGGTCCGCCTGGCCTGCTGGTACCGCATCAAGTAGAGGAGCGAGATCATGCCGACCGCCAGGCCGCCGAAGAGGACCACGCCGAAACCGAACGCCGGACCCCATCCGGCCGCTCCCTCGTGGGCCTCGGTCACCGCATCCTCGAGGGGCTCGAACGCCTGATGAAAGATCTCGAAGAGCAGGAACAGGAGGATGCCGGCCGACCCCCCGTTGAGGAAGGTCTTCAGTCGCGGGCGGGGATCCTTCAGCCTGCCGAGGGGGAGCCCCAGGAAGATGGTGGCCCCGGCGATGAAGCCGAGCAGCGTCGTTTCCCAGAAGCTCATGAGCGGTGTCCGTCGTCCATCTTCGAGGGCGCAGAAATCCTATCCGCTGAGTCGGATTCACGGCAACCGATCGTGGCGAGGAGAGCGCTGTCGGGCCCGCGTCTACAATCGCCCCCAGTGGCTGAGCAGCCTTCGAACGGCGACGCCGGGCGCCCCAAGCGGATCTTCCTCCTCGATGGACACAGCCTTTCCTATCGAGCGTTCTTCGCCCTGCCCCCTTCGCTCGCCACCACCAGCGGGCAGGTCACCAACGCCGTGTACGGCTTCACCTCGATGCTGATCAAGCTGCTGAGCGAGGACAAGCCCGACTACCTGGTGGTGGCCTTCGACAAGGGCCGGCCGACGGTCCGCCTGGAGCAATACGCCGACTACAAGGCCGGTCGGAAGGAGGCTCCGGATGAGTTCCGGCAGCAGCTGGGGCTGATCCGGGAGGTACTGGAGACGCTGCGGATCCCCATCGTCGAGGTGGAGGGCTATGAGGCCGACGACGCCATCGCCACCCTGGCGGTCCGCGCGGCCGAGCGGGGCCTGGAGGCGGTCATCGTCACGGCGGACCGCGACTTCTTCCAGCTGGTCAGGCCGGGCATTCAGGTCATGTTCAATCGCCGGGGCATCTCCGACATCGTCACCTACGACGTGGACGCCGTCACCCAGCGGTTCGGGCTCCCCCCGGAGAAGTACCTCGACTACGTGGCCCTCAAGGGCGACCACTCCGACAACATCCCCGGGGTCCCGGGCGTGGGGGAGAAGACCGCCTCCAAGCTCATCCAGGACTACGGCGACGTGCAGTCGGTCCTGGATCACGCGTCGGAGCTGAAAGGACGAACGCGCGCCGGCATCGAGGCGGCCGGGCAGGACCTCATCCGGAACAAGGAGTTGGTCAGGCTCAACTGCGACTTGGACCTGGAGCTGGATCCCGAGGCGTCCGTGATCGGGGAGTGGGACCAGGATGCCGTCCGGCGCCTGTTCAACTCGCTCGAGTTCCGGACGCTGCTCGAGCGACTGGAGGACGTCGAACGCGCGGCCAAGCCCAAAGTGGAAGCGGCGTCGCTCGACGTTCGCACCGGCCAGCCCGGCGAGCTGCGCGCGCTGCTGTCATCGACGACGCCGACGGCGGCGTTCCCGCACATCGACGACGGCGGTCTGACAGGGATGGCGCTGTCGCCGGGCGCGGGGCAGGCGGTGTTCGTTCCGTTCGATCGGATACCCGACGAACTGGCGGAATGGCTGGGTCGTGCCGACGCGCCCAAGTGGGTCCACGACGCGAAGGACTTCCAGACGGCGCTGCTGTCCGAAGGCCACCCGCTGGAGGGCGTGGCCTTCGACACCCTGCTGGCCGGGTACCTCCTGGATCCCGCCGAAGCCTCGTATCCGCTGGACGAGCTCAGCCGAACCTACCTGGGGCTCGACGTCCTGGGGGAGGTGGAAGGCGAACAGGAAGGCCAGCTCTTCGCCGATCCATCCAAGCGGGCTGGCGGCTCCGCCGCGGCCGTCGGACTGCTGACCCCGGTCCTCCAGGAACGGATGGAGCGTGCGGGGCTGAGCCGGCTCCTGGCGGAGGTCGAGATGCCCCTGTCGTCGGTGCTGGCCCGGGTCCAGGCGGCCGGGGTGCGCATCGACGTCCCCTACCTGCAGGAGATGTCCGAGTCGCTGGGCGACCAGATGGCCACGCTCGAGCAGGACATCTATCGGCACGCCGGGGAACCGTTCAACATCGGCTCCCCGCCCCAGCTGGCTTCCATCCTGTACGACAAGCTGCACCTTCCCATCCTCAAGCGGACCATGAAGGGCCGCGCCCCCTCCACGGATGCGGACGTGCTGGAGAAGCTGCGCGAACAGCACCCCATCGTGGAAGCCCTGTTGCGGTATCGCGAGCTGTCCAAGCTGAAGTCGACCTATCTGGACGCGCTGCCGCCACTGGTGAATCCGCGGACCGGGCGCCTGCACACCACCTACAACCAGGTCGGCGCGGCCACGGGGCGGCTGTCCAGCGTGAACCCGAACCTCCAGAACATCCCGGTGCGGGGCGAGGTCGGCCGGCAGATCCGACGGGCCTTCGTACCGGGGGACCAGGACCGCCTGCTGCTCGTGGCCGACTACTCGCAGATCGAACTGCGGGTGATGGCGCACCTGTCCGGCGACGAGGCCATGGAGGAGGCCTTCGCCGCCGGCAAGGACTTCCACGCGGCGACGGCCGCCAAGGTGTTCGGCGTCCCGGAAGACGACGTCGACGGCGCCATGCGCAGCCGCGTCAAACAGATCAACTACGGCCTGCCGTACGGCATGAACGCCTACGGTCTGGCCAGCAGGATCGGCATCGCCGTGGACGAGGCCGCCGAGTTCATCGACGCCTACTTCGCGCAGTTTCCCCGCATCCGCGAGTTCCTGGATCGGCAGGTTGCCAGGGCTGCCGCGGAGGGCTTCACCGAGACCATCCTCGGCCGCCGGCGCTACCTGCCGGAGCTGCAGGCCGCCAACCCCCGGGTCCGGGACATGGGTCGGAGGATGGCCTTGAACGCCCCCATCCAGGGAGGGGCGGCGGACATCATGAAGCTCGCCATGATCAAGGTGGACGCCGAGCTGGCGGCCTCCGGGCTGGATTGCGTGATGGTCCTCACGGTCCACGACGAGCTGGTCTTCGACGTGGCCGAGGGCGACCTCGACCGATCCGCCAAGCTCGTGACCGAGGCCATGGAGACGGCGTATCCGCTGACCGTGCCGCTGAAGGTGGACGTGGGGTCCGGCCGGGACTGGGCCGAGGCCGCGCCGGCCGGGCATTGACCGCGTTTCGGGTCGATTTCTGTCGTTGACGTGCTGCAACGGCCGCCACTACACTGACCGTCGCGCTGCGGCGCGTTCCAATCCTGCAGCATCCAAAGCCCTCGCACCCCGCTGGTGTGCTGGTGCGGCGGAAACGGAGCGCCCCGGCGACACTGGCGAGGAGCGTGATCGAGTATCGAAACCGGCACGGAACCAACGGTGGCCCAGGAGGACCTGACTCCCGAGGAGCTGGTCCGAGCCATCGAAGAGAGCCTGAAGGACTTCAAGGACGGCGACCTGGTCGAGGGAACCGTCGTGAAGGTGGACCGTGACGAGGTCCTCCTGGACATCGGCTACAAGTCCGAAGGCGTCATCCCGGCCAAGGAGCTGTCCATCCGGCAGGACGTCGATCCTTCCGAGGTCGTGCAGCTCGGCGATCACATCGAGGCCCTGGTGCTCCAGAAGGAGGACAAAGAGGGCCGCCTGATCCTGTCGAAGAAGCGGGCGCAGTACGAACGGGCCTGGACCCGCATCGAGGACATCATGAAGAGCGGGATGACCATCAAGGGCCCGGTCATCGAGGTGGTCAAGGGTGGCCTGATCCTGGACATCGGCTTGCGGGGATTCCTCCCCGCCTCCCTGGTCGAGCTGCGCAGGGTCCGCGATCTGCACCCGTACGTCGGCCAGGAGCTTGAGGCCAAGATCATCGAGCTCGACCGCAACCGCAACAACGTGGTGCTGTCCCGCCGTGCCTTCCTCGAGGAGTCGCAGAGCGAAGGCCGCAAGAAGTTCCTGGAGAGCCTCAAGAAGAGCGAGCGCCGCACGGGCGTCGTGTCTTCGATCGTGAACTTCGGTGCCTTCGTCGACATCGGAGGCGGCGTGGACGGCCTGGTCCATGTGTCCGAGCTGTCGTGGAAGCACGTGGATCATCCCAGCGAGGTCGTCGCCGTCGGGCAGGAGGTGGACGTCGAGGTCCTGGACGTGGACCTGGACCGGGAGCGCGT
>JBIOYQ010000094.1:0-7630 GCA_044870295.1 Actinomycetota bacterium | reverse complement strand
AACCCCGGCTTCGCCACCGCCTCGGCCGGGAACAGCCCGAGGTAGAACACCTGCCGCAGCAGTGCCTGGTCCAGGCCGGAGATGGGCATGCCTTCGCTCCTGCCCGAGAGCGACATGGTCTCGGCGTGGGGCATGAGGTCCATGGAGCCACCCACCCACAGGCCGGTGGGGTCGCGGCTGTCCCCGCTCGACGGCGGCGTCACCCTGCACAGCTCGGGATGGATGCTCGTGCAGTGGTAGCACTCGTGATAGTTCTCCACCACGACCTTCCAGTTCGCCCGCACGTCGTACTCGTGCGTGGCCCCCACCACCAGCGTCTCCGGCCCGTAGGGAGCCACCAGCTCATCGAGATTGCCGATGTGCTCCGCGAAGCTCGGCGCCTCGCCGGAGGCATTGACGAAGACCCAGCCGTGCCACTCAGCCACGCCCACCCGCACCAGGCCCTCGTACACGGGATCGGAGGACGGCAGCTGCTTGAACCTCGGAGCGCCCCGGAGCCGGCCGTCGAGCCCGTAGACCCACGCGTGGTACGGGCACTTGATCCCCTTGCGATTCGTGGTGGTGCCGCACTCGAGCAGCTCGTGTCCGCGGTGCCGGCACACGTTGTAGAAGCCGTGCAGCAGGCCATCCTGGTCGCGCGTCAGCAGCAGGCCCTCGGTGCCGACCTCGATGGCGGTCTGATCCCCGGGGTGCTCGGCCAGCGAGGACCGGCCCACTGCCACCCACGAGCCCCCGTAGAAGGATCGCCGCTCCCAGGCGAAGACTTCCTCGGAGACATAGGCCTCGGCGGGAAGCGTGCGGGCGCGTCCAAGAGGGGCCAGGACGGATGCGAGCGACGCCGGGTCGATGGGTGGGTTGGTCTTCGTCATCGTCGTCCTGCCCTGGCCGCGTTGGCCCGCATCGAACCGGATCCCTTCACGGGACGGGCTCGGGCCAACGCCTTGCCGCGAGCCTTGCTCTTGGCCGGCCACCGGAACCCCAGCTCCTCCGCCACCATCTTCGAGCAGATCTCGAACATCAGCTCGGGCCCCACGTCCGGATCCTCCAGCACCACCTGGACCGCCAGACCGTCCTGCATGACGGAGAGTCGCAGAGCGAAGTCGTCCGGGTCGATCCGGGCGAACTCCCCACGGGCCTGCCCCGCACGGACGATGTCCGCGATGGTCGCGCGCCACCTCCGGTCCATCACCTCGCGGTCACGCGCCACCTCCGGGTCGCGCGGGGATCGGGCCCACACGTCCAGCCACAGCAGCCATTCGTCTCGCCACGCTCGGCGTGACACCTTGTCCGGCAGACAGCTTTGCTCGATCAGCAGGACCAGCTGATCGGTGGCCGTCTCCAGCTTGGCCAGCTCCTCCGCGGTCTCGGCGTAGAACCGCTCCTCGGAGAACGCCAGCGCCTCCGCCAGGAGCCGGTCCTTCGAGCCGAAGTAGTACAAGACCAGGGCCGAGCTGGTCTGGGCGCGTTCGGCGATGTCGGAGATCCGCGTGTCGCACAACCCCCGATCGCCGATCACGGTCACGGCGGCCTGCAGGATCTGCCGCCTGCGCTCCTCGGACAGCTTTCGACGGACCACCACCACGTCCCTTTCGGATCGTTCCTGAATGACGACTCGACGACCACACGATCTTAGACTGAACGTTCAGTCAAACTCCAGCGGTTCGCGTCAACCGCGTTTCCTGGGGGGATCGAAGAACGGCAGCTCCACGACCCTGGCGCCGACGCGCTCGCGGGTGCCTTCGATCGTCCACTCGAGTTCGAGGCGCGTGCCGGGTGTGGCGTGGGTCCGCTGCACCATGCCCAGTGAGATCACCTTCTTCAGGGTCGGCGACCACGTGGTGCTGCTGGCCTTCCCGACGCGACCCTCCGGCGCATACACCGGCGCGTGGTCGTGCGACGTGCCCAGCATCAGGACGGTGGGCAGGCCGTGCTTGGAGAACGCGGATTCGATGCCCTGCCACTCGTGCTCCAGCCCGACCAGCCGCCTGGCAGGGCCGCCCCGGGCCTGCTCCGCCAGCAGGGCCTGCTTGCCGACGAACCGGTCCTTCTTGAAGTCGACCAACCGGCCCAGGCCCAGCTCGAACGGGGAATACTCCTGCTCCTCGCTGAAGGCGTTGCGGACACCGGTGAACTCGGAGTCCAGCAGGATGAGCCCCGCCTCGACCCGCAGCACGTCGAGGGCCGCCATGCCGACCGGCCGCAGCCCGTACGGCTCGCCCGCCCGGAACAGGGCGTCCCACAGGCCGATGGCGCGTTCGGCGTCCACCCACAGCTCGTAGCCGAGGTCGCCCGTATAGCCCGTGCGCGAGACGTCGACCTCGATGCCGTCCACCACCGCGCCCCGTCTCCGGAAGTACTTGAGATCGCTCCAGTCTTCGTCCGTGGCAGCCTCGAGGATGGCCCGTGAGGTCGGCCCCTGGAGGGCGAGGGCGGCGACCTCCGCGGACACGTCCCGTACGTCGACGTCCAGACCGCCGGCATTCATCCGGATCCACCGGAAGTTGGGCTCGGCCGCCGTCCATCGATAGGTCTGATCGTCGAGCCGGGCCACCGTGCCGTCGTCGATGAGCTTGCCGCGTTCGTCGCACCACGGCGTGTAGTAGACGTGGCCCACCTGGAGCTTGGCCGCGCTGCGGGTGATCACGCGATCGATCAACCTGGCCGCATCGGGCCCCGTCACCAGGTACTTGAACAGCGGCGAGACGTCGATGGCGCCGGCCGCTTCGCGGACGGCGTTGTATTCGATGTCGACGGCGTCGCCGAACGACGAGGCGGCCGCGTAGCCCCACCAGTCTTCCCAGGCCAGGCGGTCGTTGAGAGCCGAAGTGCGCGGGTGGAAGGCCGTGCCGAGGGTCATGCCCTCTTCCTACACCTTGACTGAACGTTCAGTCAATCTCTAGAGTCCCTTGGAAGGGACCGAAGGGAGCAGCGGTTGGCGCGACGGTACGACGCGGTGATCGTGGGGGGAGGCCACAACGGCCTGACCTCGGCCGCGTACCTCGCTCGCGCCGGCCTCAGCGTCCTGGTGCTGGAGCGCCGGCACCTGGTGGGCGGAGCCGCGGTCACCGAGGAGATCTTCCCCGGCTTCAAGTTCAGTGTGGCGTCCTACGTCGTCTCGCTGCTGCGGCCTGAGATCATCCGCGAGCTGGAGCTCCCCCGTCACGGCCTGGAGGTCCTCCCCTTCGACGGCAGCTTCGCCCCGCTCCCCGACGACAACTACCGGTGGATGACGCACGACCCCGGGCGCACCTATCACGAGATCCGTCGGTTCTCCGTCAACGACGCCGAGGCGTATCACGAGTTCGGACAATTGATCACGGAGATCGTCCGGTTCATCAAGCCGGTGCTCGACGTCGTGCCGCCGGACCCCGGCCGGCTGCATCTGCGCCAGTGGCTCCCGCTGGCGCCGCTTGCCAGAGCGTTCCGCGACCTCCCGGCCGAGGTGCAGGTGGCCTTCCTCCAGTTGATGACTATGAGCGCCGCCGACTTCCTCGAGCAGTGGTTCGAGCACGACGCGCTCATCGCCACCATGGCGTCGTGGGGCATCATCGGCACGTTCCTCGGGGTCCGCTCGCCCGGGACCGCGTACGTGATGCTCCATCACTACATGGGCGAGGTGGACGGCGCGTTCGGAGCCTGGGGCATCCCCCGCGGCGGGACCGGCGCGGTCAGCCAGGCCATCGCCTCGGCCGCGCGCACCCTCGGCGCCGAGATCAGGACGGAGGCGCCCGTCGCTCGCATCGACGTGCGCGACGGGAGGGCCGTCGGCGTCACGTTGGAGTCGGGCGAGGAGATCCAGGCCGGCGTGGTGCTGTCGAATGCCGACGCCCGGCGAACGTATCTCGGGCTGGTGGAACCGGATCAGCTGCCGCAGGAGGTCCGGGACGACGTGCTCCAGTACAAGTACCGAGGCTCGTCGGGCAAGGTGAACCTGGCGGTGGACGGTCTGCCCAACTTCACCTCGCTGCCCGGGCCGGGCGACCATCTCCGCGGCGCCATCGGGTTCGCCGCGTCGGTCGACGAGCTGGAGGAGGCCTTCGACGACGCGAAGTACGGACGGTTCTCCCGCCGGCCGTTCATCGACATGATGATCCCGACCCTGGTCGATCCCTCGATGGCCCCGCCCGGCAAGCACGTCATCAGCTGCTTCGTCCAGTGGGCGCCGTACCAGCTGGCGAACGGCGACGTCTGGGACGATCGGATGCGAAACGCCTTCGGCGAAGCCGTCATCGACGTGATCGCCGACTACGCGCCCAACATCCGCGACATCCTCCTGCACAAGCAGGTGCTGTCGCCGCTGGACATCGAGGAGACGTTCGGCTTGACGGAGGGCAACATCTTCCAGGGCGAGCTCACCCTGGAACAGCTGTTCTTCAACCGGCCGGTACCGGGGTGGGCTCGGTACCGAACACCGATCCGCAACCTGTGGCTGTGCGGGTCGGCGGCGCATCCCGGTGGAGGCATCATGGGTGCGCCGGGCAAGCTGGCCGCGATGGAGGCCCTGCGGTCGACGCGGCGGCTGGCACGGAGCGCGTGACGTGGACGGCGACCGTTGCGACGTCATCGTCATCGGGGCCGGCCACAACGGGCTGGTCGCCGGGGCGTACCTGGCCCGGGCGGGGCGGCGGGTCCTGATCCTGGAACGACGGGACCGCGTCGGCGGGATCCTCAGCGGGGATGACCTGTCCGGCGGGTCGCGTGCATCAGTGGTCCAGACGGTGGGCCGGCTGGGCGACTCGGTCGTCCGTGACCTCCAACTCGAACGGCACGGTCTACAGCTGCTGCGACCGCCGATCCGCGTCTTCGCGCCGAACCTCGATGGGCCGCCGGTGATCCTCTGGGCGGACCCGGGTCGGACCGCGGCGGGTCTGAACACCCCTCGCGACCGATCCGCCTACTCGGGGTTCGACGCCACGATTCGAACGTTCGCCCGGTTCCTCGCCGGGTTGCACGCGGCGACGCCTCCCGACATCCAGCATCCATCCGGCGCCGACGCGGTGGCCGGACTGCGGTTCGGGAGGGCGTTCCGGCGGCTCGGTCCGCGCCAGGGACCCAGGCTGCTGCGGGCCCTGCCGATGCCGGTGGCCGACTTCGTGGGCGAGTCCTTGGAGGACGAGGCCCTGCGAGCGGCGATCGCCTCGCGGGCCGTGCAGTTCACGGGGATGGGACCCTGGACGGCGGGGACGACGGCGGTGCTGCTGGGCGACTCGGCCGGCAACGACGGCGGCGCCGCGGGACCCACCGTCTACGCCCGAGGCGGTCCGGGGGCGCTGGCCGAGGCGCTGGCCGCCGCAGCACGGTCGGCGGGTGCGGAGATCAGGACGGACGCACCCGTGAAGGCCGTGCTGATCGATGGCGATCGCGCGGCGGGTGTGGTCCTGGACTCCGGGGAGGAGATCCGGTCGCGGTCCGTAGCTTCGGCCGCCGATCCACGCCAGACCCTGGTCCAGCTGACGGATGCCGAAGTCCTGGGGCCGACGCTTCGCTGGCGCGCCTCCAACATCCGCATGCCTGGATGCACCGGCGTCGTGAACATGGTCTTGTCGGGGGTGCCGTCCTTCGCCGGAGCGGATGGTCCGGACCTCCTCCAGGGCAGGATCGTCATCGCACCCAGCATCGAGTACCTCGAACGCGGCGCGGACGCCGCGAAGTACGGACGCGTCAGCGGGCAGCCCTACCTCGAAGCCACCATCCCGTCGCTGGTGGACCCCACGGTCGCGCCCGAAGGCCGGCACCTGATGAGCGTGATCGTCCAGTGGGCGCCGTACGCTCTTCGCAACGGCTCTTGGGACACCGAACGAGAGGGACTGGGGGACCTGGTGGTGAAGACGCTCGAGGCCTACGCGCCCGGCCTCTCCGACCTCGTCGTGGCCCGGCAGGTGCTGACTCCCCTCGACCTCGAGCGGCAGTACGGCCTGACCTCGGGTCATGTCCTGCACGGCGAGCCCGGGTTGGACCAGATGTTCGCGTGGCGGCCGCTGCTGGGGTTCGCCCGGTACCGTCTCCCCGTGGAGAACCTGTACCTGTGCGGGTCCGGCGCGTCACCGGGAGGCGGGGTGACCGGGATCCCGGGCGCCAACGCCGCGCGAGAGATCCTGCGGGACCTGAAGCGCCCGCGCGCCGCCCACCGCCGGTGGGAGCGCGCCATCGCATGACCAGCCTGCGACGCTCCCGCGCCGCGCCCATCGCCTCGGTCCAGCCCAGCGCACGAGGGTGGTGGTTCGACGAGGCGATGCAGCACGAGCCCGCCGACGACGCGCCCGAGCTGCACGGAGAGGTGGCCGCCGACGTCGTCGTGATCGGGGGCGGCTACACGGGCATGTGGACCGCGTATCAACTCGTGCGGGCGGAGCCCACCATGCGGATCGTGCTGCTGGAGCAGGAGGTGTGCGGGCATGGGCCCAGCGGCCGGAACGGTGGGTTCGTGACCTGCTGGTGGGACGAGCTGGGCACGCTGATCGAGCTGTACGGCGAGGAGGACGCCCTGGCATCTTGCCGTGCCCTGAAACAGAGCATCGCCGAGATGGGCGCGTGGTGCGAACGCCACGATGTCGACGCCTGGTTCACTCAGCAGGGCATGGTGCAGGTGGCGTCCTCGCCCGGACAGGACGGTTCGTGGCGGGAGGCTACCGAGCTGAACGAGAAGCTCGGGGTCGGTGAGGAATTCGTCGAGCTCACACCCGAGCAGGTGCAGCAGCGGTGCGCCTCGCCCACGTTCGGAGGCGGGGCGTTCATGCGCGATGCGGCCACCGTCCAGCCCGCGCGACTGGCCCGGGGACTGCGGCGTGTGCTCCTGGAACGCGGCGTTCGCCTCCACGAACACACCCACGTCCGAGGGATCGAGAATGGGCGACCCCTGCGCGCGATCACCGATCACGGTTCGGTTCGAGCCGAGCAGGCGGTGTTGGCGGTGAACGCGTGGGGTGAACGATGGCCCGGGCTGCGGAGGTCCCTGGTGAACTGGGGCAGTCACATCGTGCTCACCGCTCCCGCCCCCGACCGGCTGGCCGAGATGGGGTGGATCCGCGGCGAATGCATCGCGGACAGCCGCTCGGCGGTGCACTACCTCCGCACCACGCCCGACGGGCGTGTCGCCTTCGGAGGCGGCGGGGGACGGGCCTCGTGGCTGGGACGGATCGGGCCGGAGGTCGACCAGGACCCGGCGTCCATCGGCCGGGCCGCGGAGGGGCTTCGCCGGCTGCTGCCGAGCCTGGCGGACGTCCCGCTCGAAGCGGCGTGGGGCGGACCGATCGACGTCTCCCCCACCCACCTGCCGTTCTTCGGCACGCTGCCGTCGGGCAACGTGCACGCGGGGGCGGGCTATTCGGGCAACGGCGTGAGCGCGAGCCACCTGGGCGGGCGCATCCTGGCCGGGTTGGTCCGCGGTGTGCGGGACGAGGTGACGTCGCTGCCCATGGTCGGCGGGCGTCGCAAACGCTTCCCGCCTGAGCCGTTCCGCTCCCTGGGCGCGCATCTCATCCGCGAGGCCGTCATCCGGTACGAGCGCAACCAGGACCGGGGGCGTCGCTCGGGCCGTCTCCTGGTCTTCCTCGCCCACGTGCCCAGGAAGATGGGCTCCCACCTCGGCCCGGAATGACCGACGCGCACCCACTCGCCTGCATGCTGGAGG
>JBIOYQ010000093.1:0-13200 GCA_044870295.1 Actinomycetota bacterium | reverse complement strand
CCGATCCGGCGGGCCCTCGCGTGGCTCAGGATCCTGTGCATGAGGAAGGCCGCCCTGGCGGGCGACTGCTCGATGACCTGGTCGAGGGCCGCGATCCACTCGGCGGTCTCGTCCGGGTCGATGTCGGGAAGCTGGTCCTTGAAGGCGTCGAACGCTCGCATGAACTCCTACCTTGGGCGCGGATGCTCTCTACAAGACTACGTCGGCCGGAGCTGGGGCGGACTCAACCGCTGGCCAGATCCTCATCGAGGGTCGGCCACTCCATGCGCCTGGTGGAGTTCAGCGGCCCTCTGGCGAAGTCGGTGGGCTCGCTCCATCACTTCGTGTGGGCGGCCCGAGCCCGGAGCGAGCGCCCGAAGGCGATCGGCGGCCAGTTCCATCGCGGCCCGGGCCTCGTCTGATGCTCCGGATGCCGCGAGATCCTCGGCCCGCCGCTCCGCGCGATCGGCGGCGTTCAGCAGACCCACCGCCACGAGCTCGCCATGCCGGCGCGATCCTCGCCGTATGTGCCACGCACGCCATGACAGGATGAGCGTGAGCAGCCCGATCGCCGCCAAGATGATGCCGACCACGGCAACATCCCAGATGAGCAATGCGAGGAAGCCGAACGAGACCAGGCCCACCCCCACCAAGGTGGCAATGACGAGGGCGCCGTTCGAGATCATTGGGGGCACTTGAATGGCGTCTGGGGGCGGAGCGTTCGCCATGCTGTCCGTCAAGAGCTGCTCGTAGCGGGCGGTATAGGTCTCGTCGGTCACCGGGAGCCGCCGCAGGGCGATGAAGGCCATCAGGTCCGGCATGAGGAGAGGATACGTCGCTTGATCTGGAGGCGTGCTCTCGATGAGATTGCCGCGCCGTCCCCCGCTTGACGCCGGAAGCTAAAAAGCGGACAGGGAAACGGTCGTCCTCGTCTCGACATCCAGCGGCCTTGGAGCCAGGGCGAGATGGAACACGTCGGCGAAGCGCCCGGCAACCAGCGGGGCCATGTCCTTTACGGTGATCTCCCGACCGGCGATCCGGCTCAACGACGTCACGCCGGTGTCGGTCAGTCCGCAGGGGACGATGGCGTCGTACCAGGCCAGGTCCGTGGTGCAGTTCAGCGCGAACCCGTGCAGGGTCACCCTGGCTCGGGTGACCCGAACACCGATCGCGCAGACCTTCTGGTCACCCGCCCACACGCCTGAGTTGACAGGGTTGCGTCCCAGGCCAGAGATCCCGGCATCCTCGGCCGCCAGGATCACGACCTCCTCGAGGTTCCGGACGAAGCCGACCACGTCGGGCTTGGGGCCGAGGTCCAGGATGGGGTAGCCGACGAGCTGCCCCGGCCCGTGGAAGGTCACGCTTCCGCCGCGGTCGACCACGTGGAACTCGGCGCCGGCGGCACGCATGACCTCCTCGGCCCACACCACGTGCACCGGGTCCCACCGCTTCCCCGCCGTGTACACGGGCGGGTGCTCGAGCAGGATCAGCGAGTCGGGAACCTCGCCGGCCAGTCGGGCCGCCGCCAGCTCATGCATGAGGTCGTACGCGGACCCGTAGGACACCAAACCCGCCGGCCGGATCAGCCAGCCGTCAGCTCCCACGCGCCGCCAGCCCCACCTCGGGGCCGAAGTCCCAGGTCTCGAGGTTCTGCTTGATCTTGGCGAGGAACTTGGCCGCCGTGGCGCCGTCGATGATGCGGTGATCCCACGACATCGACAGGTACACCATGTGCCGGATGGCGATCGAGTCGTCCACCACCACGGGTCGCTTCTCGATGGCGTCGAAGGCGAGGATGGCGCACTGCGGTGGGTTGATGATGGGCACGCTGATGATCGAGCCGAACGGCCCGGGGTTGGTGATCGTGAACGTCCCGCCCTGCACGTCGTCGGGGACGAGCTTCTTGGACCGGGCCCGAGTGGCGATGTCGTTGATGGCCCGGCCCAGTCCGACCAGGTTCATGGAGTCAGCGCCCTTGACCACCGGGACGATCAGGCCTTCGTCCAGCGCCACCGCGATGCCCAGGTTCACGTAGTGCTTCAGGACCAGGTGGTCGTCGCGCAGCTCCGAGTTCACGTCCGGGAACTCCAGCAGGGCCTCGCACACCGCCCGGGCCACGAACGGCATGTAGGTCAGGTTGAGGCCCTCCCGCTGACGGAACGCGTCCTTGGCGGCCTCGCGGGTCCGCACGACGTTCTCCATGTTGACCTCGACCAGGTTCCACGCCCGTGCGGATGTCTGGATGGACGCCACCATGTTCTTGGCGATGGCCTGGCGCATCCGGGTGAGGGGGACCTCCTCCTCGCGAGCTCCCGCGGCGCCCCCGGGAGCCGGCGCGGCCTCACGGGCGGGTGCCTCGCGAGCGGGCGCCACGGCAGAGGCAGCGGGGGGCGTGGCCGCCGGGGCTTCCTGGCCCTGGCGTGACTCGGCGTAGGCCAGCACATCCTTCTTCGTGATCCGGCCGCCCGTTCCACTGCCGCGGACTCGGGACAGGTCGACGTCGTTCTCCTCCGCCAGGCGGCGAACCAGCGGCGAGAGGATCTGGGACCGTGCCCCTCCATCCGGGGAGGGCGCGGCACGCGCCTCCGGCTCGGCCGGTGGGCGCCGCTCTTCCTCGGGCTCCGGCCGGACGGGGGTGGGCGCGGTCTCTTCGGCGGGCCCACGCTCTGGCTGCTCCTCCTCCCGGGTGGCCGACTCTTCGGCTTCCTCGGCCTCCTCGCGCTCTTCCTCGACGCGAGCCGGCTCCTGCGTCGCGGATGAGGGGGCGGCTGAGGCGGCCTGCCCGTCGCCACTCGGCTCGATGATGGCCAGCTCGGTCCCGACGCTGACCGTCTCGCCCTCGGGGACCTTGATCTGGACCACCTTGCCGCCGACGGGGGAGGGGACCTCCGTGTCCACCTTGTCGGTGGAGATCTCGAACAGCGGCTCGTCGCGGTCAACGGTCTCGCCTTCCTTCTTCAGCCACTTCGTGATGGTCCCTTCGACCACGGTCTCGCCCAGCTGCGGCATCGTCACCGGGGTGGCCAAGGTGTGACCTCCTTCGCGCTCTTCGTGCTCATCTGGTCCGGTTCTACCACGTCGTCCGCCTCACATCGTGTGGAGGGGCTTGCCGGCAAGCGACAGGAACGCCTCGCCGATCCCCTCCGAGAGCGTCGGGTGGGGATGGATGACCCTGGCCACATCGGCAGGCCAGGCCTCCCAGTTGTACGTGAGCGCGGCCTCGGCCACGAGCTCGGTCACGTGGGGGCCGATCATGTGCACGCCGAGCACCGGTCCCTCCTTCTCGGCCACGATCTTCACGATGCCGCCCTCGCCCACGATGTTCGACTTGGCCAGGACCTGGAAGTTGAACTTGGTCACCACCACGTCGTGTCCGCGATCCCGGGCCTGGGCTTCGGTGAGGCCGACGGAGGAGATCTCGGGCTGGGAGAACGTGACCCTGGGGACGCCCGCGTAGTCGATCTCGGGCACGTCCTGGCCGGCGATCCGCTCGGCCACCGACATCCCCTCCAGGAACGAGGAATGGGCGAGCTGGAGGGGGGTGGCCGCCACGTCGCCGATCGCCCACACATGGGGCACGGTGGTCTGGAGCTGGCCGTCCACCTTGACGTAGCCGCGGTCGAGCTCCACGCCCGCCTCCTCGAACCCGGCACCCTCACTGTTGGGGCCCCGTCCCACCGCGACCAGGCAGATCTCGGCGGAGACGGACTGGGAGCCCTTGTCGCCCTCGTAGGCGACCTCGACGTGATCGCCCGTGTCCTTCACGTCCGTCACCTTCACGGCAGCGACCGTCTCGATGCCGCGCTTCCGGAAGGCCCGCGCCGCCTCCTTGGAGATGTCCTCGTCCTCCAAGGGGACGATGCGAGGGAGCGCCTCGAGCACCGTCACCTTCACTCCGAAAGAGGCGTAGACGGTGGCGAACTCCATGCCGATGGCGCCCGCCCCGATGATCACGGCCGACGCCGGGAGGTGGTCGAGCACCAGGGCCTGATCGCTGGTGATCACGCGGTCGGTGAGATCCCAGAACGTGCGGGCGAAGGAGCCGGTGGCGAGGACCACGTCGGCCGCTCGGACGGTCCGCCCGTCGACCCGGACGGACGGCCCGGATGCCAGCTTCCCGGTTCCGTGGATGACGTCGATCTTTCGGGCCTTGATGAGTCCGGTGAGGCCCGACACCTTCTTGTCGACGATGTGCTGCTCGAACTCCAGGACCTTGGGCCACTCGGCTTCGCCCGACGCCTTGATGCCCCATTCCTCCGCCCGGTTGATGCGGTCCATGACCGACGCGGACTCGAGCAACGCCTTGGAGGGGATGCATCCTCGCAAGAGGCAGGTCCCGCCCAAGCGTTCCTCTCGTTCCACAATGGCGGTTCGCTTGCCCAGCTCCGCGGCTCGGAGGGCCGCGGCGTATCCGCCCGTGCCGCTGCCCAGCACCACCAGGTCGTAGGTCTCGTCAGACACGTTGCCGGTCCTTTCGGATGAGCTCTCGATCAGGGGCCGAAGCGGCGTCATACGCACGCGGGCAAGGGCCGACGCCGCTCAGCCATACTACCGCCGTGTCGGGAAGCGAACCGAACGACGACCTCAGGCACTCTCCACTGGAGGACGAGCATCGGGCCGTGGGGGCGCGTCTGGGTCCCTTCGGCGGGTGGCTCATGCCGATCGAGTACCGGGGGACCCTGGCCGAGCACCGAGCCGTCCGCGAGGCGGTCGGGATCTTCGACCTGACGCATCTGGGCAAGGTGGTCGTGGAAGGGCTCGGCGCCGCCGATCTCCTGCAGCGGACGTTCACCAACGACCTGTCGAAGGTGGATGTCGGTGGGGCGCAGTACAACATGCTCCTGAACGACCGAGGGGGGATCGTCGATGACCTGATCGTCTACCGGGTCGGGGAGCACAG
This sequence comes from Actinomycetota bacterium, assembly GCA_044870295.1. Lineage (GTDB taxonomy): Bacteria > Actinomycetota > UBA4738 > UBA4738 > UBA4738 > AC-52. Next base: position 8,321 of record JBIOYQ010000093.1, on the reverse strand, counting down.
GTACCTGGTGGTCCCGAACGCGTCGAACACGGCCAAGGTCCATTCCGCGCTGTTGTCGAGGGCGGGATCGGACCCGGTCGACGTCGTGTTGCGGGAGGACCTCGCCCTGATCGCTCCGCAGGGTCCCCGGTCCTTCGACCTGGCCGGTCAGGTCGTCCCGGAGGCCGTCGCGCTCGGATACATGCAAGGCGCAGAGTACCCGTACCGAGGGAGCCCGATGGTCGTGTCCCGCTCCGGCTACACGGGCGAGCGAGGGTTCGAGCTGTTCGTACCGGAGGCGATGGCCGGCGAGCTGTGGCGTGACCTGCTCCGGCTGGGCCAAGGCATGGGGGTCGAGCCGTGTGGGCTGGGGGCCAGGGACACCCTTCGCCTGGAGATGGGCTATCCGCTCCACGGCAACGACATCAGCGAGGAACGGACCCCGCTGGAAGCCGGGCTGTCGTGGGCCGTCTCCATGGACAAGGGCGACTTCCCGGGGAGGGATGCGCTGGCACGACAGAAGGCCGAGGGCATCGGGTCGCGGCTGTGGGGCCTTCGCATGCGGGATCGGCTCATTCCCCGGCCGCACTACGATGTGCTGGCCGGTGGGGAACGGGCTGGGGAGACCACCAGCGGGACGTTCTCACCGACGTTGAGGGTGGGCATCGCCCTCGCGTACCTGAGTCCGCGGGACCGGTTCGCCGCCGGCGAGAGTGTCGAGATCGATGTCCGGGGACGCCGAGGGGAGGCCGAGGTGGTGAAGCCGCCGTTCGTCGGCTCCTCGCCGAGGTAGCTGGTTGCCGGACTCGGGCCTAGGAGCGGATGGCCTGGCGGATCGCCCGCACCCACTCGGTGATGTCCTCGTCGTACACGGCCCCCGCGTTGCTCAGGTAGAGCGCCGCGTACGACCGGGGGTTGGCAGCGCCCGACGAGTACAGGTCGGGAGGCTTCACGAAGTAGAACAGGACCACTGGAGGGAGGCCATCGGTCGTCACGTGCAGCTCGATGACGGGGCTCCGGCGCGACCGGGTCACCTTGGTGAGCTGATCCAGCCCGAAGACGGTCTCACCCAGCGCGTCCGGCCTGGCTGCTCGCAACTCAGGGCGGAAGATGAGGCGCTCGGGTTCCAGGATCAGGTCGCCGCGGACGCCACGCGTGCCGGTGCCCTTGTGCACCATCCACACTTCGGTCGGCCCGAGGGCCATCGGCTCATCCCTGTGCGAGATATCCGAGGAAGAGTGCCTCGGCCAGGCACGACCGCTCCAGGTCGCCCAGGTCGACGCTCTCGTTCTCGGAGTGCGCGTTGCACTTGGGGTCGCCGGCGCCGGTCAACATGAGCGTCGCGTCCGGGAAGACCTCCGCGAACTCGGCGACGAACGGGATGGAGCCGCCGGCTCCCATCTCCACGACCGGCGTGCCGAAGGCCTCCTGCATGGCCTGCTTCATGGCGGCGTAGGCCGGCCCCCCGGCGGTCAGGGCGTATGGCGACCCGACGCCCTCGCGGGTGACCTTCACCTCGGCGCCCCACGGGACGTTCGACTCCAGGTGCTTCACCAGGGCCTGCATCGCCTCCTCCGGATCCTGGCCCGGCGGTATGCGCATGCTCACCTTGGCTCGCGCCATGGGGACGAGCTGGTTCGATGCCTCCGGTGTGCGGGGCGCGTCGAGGCCGAGGACGGACACCGCGGGCTTGGTCCACATCCGCGCGGTCAAGCTTCCCTCGCCGATGAGCTCGACCCCGGGCCGGATGCCAGCCCAGTCACGAATCTCGTCCTCGGTGAGGTCGAGCGGGTCGGCGTCGCCGGAGGCCAGGCCGGGGATGGCGACGTTGCCGCGCTCGTCGTGCAACGTGGCCAGCGTCCGGCACAGCGCGGTCAACGCGTCGGGGACCGCGCCCCCGTACTCGCCGCTGTGGACGGCGTGGTCGAGCGTTCGAACCTCGACGAAGCACGCCACGATCCCGCGGAGGGAGACCGTGAGCGCGGGCTCGCCGGTGCGCCAGTTGCCGGAGTCGGCAAGGATCACCACGTCCGCGCGGAGCCGGTCGCCGTAGGTGGACAGGAACTCGCCCAGGTGCTCGGAGCTGGCCTCCTCCTCGCCTTCCACGAACACAGTCACGCCGACGGGCGGATGGCCGTCCCACGCTCGGATGGCGGCCAGGTGCATGGCGATGCCCGCCTTGTCATCGGAGCTGCCGCGACCGTACAGGCGTCCGTCCCGCTCGACCGGCTCGTACGGCTCGGACGACCAGAGGTCGCGGGGTCCCTCCGGCTGCACGTCGTGATGTGCATAGAGCAGGACGGTCGGCGCGCCGTCGGGAGCCGGGATCCGCCCGAGCACGGCGGGATGGGCGCCCTGCACCTCGAGCAACTCGGTCTCCATGCCGGCGGCGCCGAGCAGCTCACGCGTGAGGTCGGCGGACCGTCGCACGTTCGACGGATCGAACTCGGGGAAGCTGACGGACGGAATGCGGATCAACCGCTCGAGCGCGTCCCGGATCTCGGGAAGCAGCTCGGTGATGCGCTGTGGAATGCGATCGATGCGATCGGTGCTGGTCATGGGCCGACAGCGTACACGCCTGGCTTCAAGCCGGCGACGCGACGGGAGGCGGCCCGGACCCGAGCCGTCGGGTCAGGCCGTGGTACGTGCGACCGCCACGATCTGCGTGATCGACACGTTGGCGAACCGAGCGCCGTCGATCATCCCTTGCAGGAGATCTCCCGCCCCCTTGCCCGAGACCACGGCCAGCACCACGTACAGCCCGGACGATGGAAGGCCGACCTGCCGCACCGGGCCGAACCCGGGGGCGACGACGATGTACGCCCAGTGCGTGGACGAGCCCTCGCTCCGACAGGTGCCCTTCGCGGAGACCACATAGTCACCCGGCGAGAACCCGGGCCCGGTCACCTGCGGCGGGTCGTCGACCAGCACCTCGCGGGCCGTGGAGTGGCAGTGCTTGTTGGAGAAGAGGGAGGACATGGCCGGCCCCTTCGCCACGACGTAGTAGTAGTCCGACGAGATGTGCAGGCTGGTGATGTCGACCCAGAACGCCTCCATGCCTCGGATGGCGCCGGCCCCGGCGTCCCAGTCGGCGAGCTGCGGCGAGGCGACGAACCCCTGCTGTGGGAACCGGGTCTGTGGGAGGGGCTCGGCCTGCCATCCGGACGGGATCAGGCCCTGGACCTGACCAGCTTGGACCTCCCAACCGAGGGGCGAGGGGCTGGGGGGGAGTTGATGGACGGAGAATTCGGGTCCGGCGTCGGGCGGGGGAGAAGGCAGCGGAGCCCGGGTGCACGCCGAGAGGGCCGTCACCGCCATTACCACCACGGATGCCGCTGCCCGTGAGCGCATGGCCACGTTCGTGTGGGAAGTGTAGGCATGCCGAGGTCGGATTGCCACCTGGGGTAGGATGCGGGCAATCGAAGATCGAGCCTCGGGGTGGCGGAGGCGGGAGGCACCCGCCCGAGCCCCAAGAGGGAAGCCGGTGCGAGTCCGGCACGGTCGCGCCACTGTGACCGGGGAGCGATCCCGAGAGATGCCACTGGGCCCGGTGGGCCTGGGAAGGTTCGGGGGAGCGTAGCTCCGCAGCGCGGAGCCCAACCGGAAGTCAGGAGACCTGCCTCGAAGCGGTTCGGCCGCGCTCTTCGCGCATGAGAGGAGGCCGCTTCAGCGACAGCCTCCGGCGAGAGCCGGGGGCTTTCTTCGTTTGGGGCGGCCGCGACCGAAGGGAGGAAGCATGGCTCGCACGCCGCTCCGCCGCCGAGGCCGGGCGTGGATCGCCGGCCCGGCGCTCGCCCTGGCCACCTTGGTGGCCGCCTGCTCGTCCGCCTCGCCCGCACCGGGGGCACGGACCACCGTCAGGCCCGCTCCGTCCGCCCCGTCGTCCGCGGCGCCGCAGTTTCCGGTCACGCTGGTCGATGACGACGGCGTCTCCGTGACGATCCCGTCGAAGCCGGGGCGGATCATCACCTTTGCCCCGTCCAACACCGAGATCGTGTTCGCCCTCGGGTTGGGGGACGAGCTGGTCGGTGTCTCCGGGTCCTTCGACGACTACCCCCCGGAGGCCTCCTCGATCGAACACGTCGGTGGATCGGGGGAGTTTGGGGTCGACCCGAATGTCGAGAAGGTGGTCGCGCTCCACCCGGACCTCATGCTCACGATCGGCGGCGGGGAGCAGTGGAAGCAGCGTCTGCGTGAGCTGGGGATCGCGGTCTTCACCATCAACGGCACCGACTTCACCGACCTGCTCCACGACATCAGTACCGTCGGTGCGATCACGGGAGCGACGGAACAGGCCGCCGGCCTGGTCGACCACATGAACGAAGAGGCCGAGGCGGTCGGGGCCGCGGTCTCATCCGAGGGGCCGGTGTCGTGCTTCTTCGAGGCGTACTACCCGCCCCTCACCACGATCGGGCCGCGCACGTTCATCTTCGACCTGCTGAAGCGGGCGGGCTGTGACCCCGTGTCCGCCGCCGCTTCATCGGACTACCCGGAGTGGTCCGTCGACCAACTGGTCGCCGACGGCCCGGACGTGTACCTGGTCGCGTCGGAGTCGGGCGTGTCGGCGAAGGAAGTGGCGAAACGCCCGGGGTTTTCGGCGATCGACGCGGTTGGGGCCGGCCGCGTGTACCTGGTCGATTCCGACCTGATCAGCCGGCCGGGCCCGCGCGTGGTCGATGGATTGGTGGCGCTGGCTCGCATCCTGCACCCGGGAGCCGTGCCGTAGATGCGGGTGGAGCGGCGGCTGGTGGGGACCGGACTGGTCGCTCTCCTGGTGGTCTCGGCGTTGGTGGCCGTCGCCGCCGGAGCCGTGTGGATCTCGCCGTGGACGTCGGTGCGGTTGTTCGCGTGGAAACTCCACGTCACCGGACCGCCGGCCGGCGTGGCTCGGTCGACGAGCGTCATCCTGTTCCAGCTGCGCCTGCCGCGGGTCCTGCTGGCAGGGGTGGTGGGAGCCGCCCTGGCCACCGCGGGCGCGGTGTTCCAGGCGCTGTTCCGAAACCCGATGGCCGACCCCGCCATCATCGGAGTCAGCTCGGGCGCCGCGCTGGGCGCCATCGTCGTCATCCTGGCTGGGTGGGGGGCAGCGTTCGGCGGCATGGGGGTGTCGGTGGCGGCGTTCGCCGGCGCCCTGGCGACCGCCTTCGTGGTGTACCGGCTCGCCCGGCTGGGGCCCTCCGTTCAGGTGGCGACGCTGCTGCTGGCGGGCATCGCCGTCGCCGCCATCATCTCGGCGGTGATCAGCCTGGTGATGACGTTCTCCGGGCAGGAGATCCGGTCGATCTACTTCTGGCTGCTGGGCGGACTCGGCGCTCGGGGATGGCAATCGCTCGGTGCCGCCACGCCGCTCGTGATCGTCGGCATCGCCGTCGCGCTGGGGGCGACCCGTGACCTCAATCTAACCGCCCTCGGTGAGGAACGAGCCTCCCAGCTCGGGCTGGAGGTGGACCGGTTCAAGGTGCTGATGCTGGCCACCGGGGCGCTGCTCACGGCGGCGGCCGTCTCGGTGGCCGGCCTCATCGGCTTCGTCGGGCTGATGACTCCTCACATCCTGCGCCTGGTGGTCGGTGCCGATCACCGGCGCCTGCTCCCGGCGTCGATCGTGGGCGGGGCCGCGTTCATGATCCTGGCCGACCTGGCGGCCCGTACCGTGGTCCGGCCGGAGGAGATCCCGGTCGGCGCGGTCACCGCCGTCCTCGGTGGGCCGTTCTTCCTGTACCTGCTGCGGCGAGAGCGGAGGACGGCCGGTGTACGAGCCTGACCCCGGCAGGTCGCTGGTCCCCGAGCCCGAGTCCGACGGGGTGGTCCTTCGAGCGGTGTCGGCCGGCTATGGAGACGCGATCGTGCTGCGCGACGTGTCCATCGCCGTGGCCGCGGGGTCGATCACCGGCTTGATCGGCCCGAACGGATCGGGCAAGACGACGTTGGTACGGGTGGCGTCTCGAGGCCTGCGCCCGCGACGAGGATCGGTGCGAGTGTGTGGGATCGATCCGTATGCCGCGTCCGCCCGCCAGGTCGCCAAGCTGGTGGCCGTGGTCCCGCAGGACGTCGCCCCGGCCTTCTCCTACTCCGTGCTGGAGATGGTCATGATGGGCCGGTCACCCTATCTGACGGCCTGGGGTGGAGGACGGGCCGAGGACTGGGCGCAGGTTCGCAGGGCGATGGCGGCGGCGAACGTCCAGCACCTCGCCGAGCGGTCGCTCGCGGATCTGTCCGGGGGAGAACGCCAGCGCGTCGTCCTGGCACAGGCGCTGTCGCAGGACGCTCCCGTGTTGCTGCTGGACGAACCGACCACCCACCTCGACCTGCGACACGTCGTGGAGATGCTGGGCCTGGTGCGCGGACTGGCCAGGGACCAGGGAAAGGCCGTACTCGCCATCTTCCACGACCTCAACCTGGCCGCCGCCTACTGCGATCACGTGGTCGCCCTCGAGGATGGAGCGGTGGTTCGCAGCGGTCCCCCCGAGGCCGTGATCACGCGCGACCTGGTCCGCGACGTGTTCGGGGTAGAGGCGGACGTCTCTCCGTCGGGAAGCGCCGGGCGCCCCTCGGTCGTGGTCGCCCCACCGGTCGCGGCAGAACGCCGGCCCGGCGCGCGGCGGGCCCACGTCATCGGGGGTGCGGGGCGTGGCGCGCCCGTGATGCGGCTGCTGGCGGAACGAGGGTTCGACGTCAGCGTCGGCGTGCTGCACGGAAGCGACACCGACGAGGTCGTCGCGGAGCGACTGAACCTGCAACGGGTCACCGTGCCACCCTTCTCCGGGATCGACGCCCGGAGCGCAGAGGACTGCCGTGCCCTCATCCAGGAAGCGGCGATCGTGGTCGTGTGCGACCCCCCGTTCGGCCCGGGAAACGTTCGCAACCTCGAGCTGGTCCTGGAGGCGGCCCGGGCCGGCACACCCACGGTGATGCTGGATCAGGTGCCCATCGAGGAACGGGACTTCACCGGAGGCGAGGCAACGTCGCTGTGGCGGGCGTTGCGCGAGGTGGCACGGATCGCACGGACGGTCGACGACCTGACCCGGCTGCTGCCCGCCGAATCCCAGCTGAGGGGCTAGTCGACCAGACCCTTCCGGAGGGCGATGGCCACGGCCTGGGCCCGGTCGTTCGCACCGAGCTTCTCGAAGATCCGTTCGAGATGGGTCTTCACGGTATGCGGGGAGATCCCCAGCTTGTGCGCCACCTCTTTCGTCGTGGCGCCGTAGGCGACCATCTGCAGGATCTCCGACTCGCGCCGCGAGAGTGGAGTGTTGGGTCGGGTGTCGACGTACTGCGCCTCCTCGATGAAGGCGCGGGTGAGCGTGGGATGGATGACCGCCTTGCCCTCGAGGGCCAGCTTGCCGGCCTGGATCAGCTCGCTCGCGCTCACGTCCTTCAGCAGATAGCCCGATACGCCGGCCCGCATGGCGTCGGCCAGGGCCGCGCGCGACTCCTCCACCGTGAACAGGATGATCTTGGTGTCCGGGGCAAGGGACAGGACTTGCTTCGTCGCCTCGATGCCCGTGATCCCGGGAAGTCGAACGTCCATGAACACGACCTCCGGGCACAGCTCCTTGACCATCCGGACCGCCTCTTCGCCGCTCGCCGCCTCCCCGACGACCTCGACCTCGTCGGACGTGGACAGGGCGGAACGAAGGCCGTCCCGCGTCACCGGGTGGTCATCGACGATCAACACCTTCATGTCGGCTCCTATGGGCGCTGGAGGGAGCCGCGGGGGAGTGGCCCCAACTGCCGATGTGCCGTCGGCGCCTAGAATAGACCCAGGAATGGCTGAGGTGAACCAGGCTCGCGAACTGGGTTCGGAGGAGCGCCAGGAGGAGGCGAACCCGTCCTCCAATGGTGGCGCGCCCGACTCGGAGACCCTCAAGGAGCAGGTCCTGGAGGCGCTTCGCAACGTGCACGACCCCGAGCTCGGGATCAACATCGTCGACCTCGGTCTCGTCTATGGCGTGGACATCGAAGGTGACGCCGTCCACGTCACCTACACGCTGACGACCATGGGGTGTCCGATCGGTCCCCTCATCGAAGGCGAGATCCAACGCTTCCTGTCCACCGTCGAGGGCATCGAACGTGTGGAGGCCGAGATGGTCCTGCGCCCACCGTGGACTCCCGAAATGATGTCCGAGGAAGCAAAGGCGGCGCTGGGGTTCTTCTAGGCCATGCGCACGGCTGCGGACGGCCGTGGAGAGGGGACCCGTCACATGAACCCCCTCTTGCGTGGCGGGCGGCCGGGCTCGCATAATTCCCACTTCGACCATCGGATTTCGAGGCTCGGCGGAAGGGGGAGGTCATGACCGGATACGCCAACCCGGATGCGCTGGTGGAGACCGACTGGCTGGAGC
>JBIOYQ010000092.1:0-9970 GCA_044870295.1 Actinomycetota bacterium | reverse complement strand
GCGTTCACGATCGCTTCCTCGGTGGCTTCGATGACGGCGTAGAACAACGGGGTGATGGCGTCGTTCGGGACCATCTCGACTGCCACGGGCTGACCAGGGCCGGCCGCAGCGCCGGCGTCCGCCGCCGCCGTGGAGAACGCCAGGAACAGGTCGCCGCTGCTGTTCTCGCCGGCCCCTCCGACCCGAGCGACGCCCAAGCCGGCGCGTTGGGCCAGTCACTCGCACTGATGCGGCAACAGCGGCGCGTCCGTGGCGACCACCACGATGATGGATCCTGAGCCGGCCGGGCCACGGCTCTCAGGGAGGGGGACCTCGGTGGGGGGGATCCCCACGCCCACGGGCACGCCGTCCACCGCCAGTCGTTGCCGTCGCCCCTGGTTGGCCTGGACCACCACGCCGACGGTGTACGTCCCCGCGTCGAGGTGGACGACCCTCGACGAGGTCCCGATCCCCCCCTTGAACCCGTGGCAGATCATCCCGGTGCCGCCGCCGACGTTGCCTTCCACGACCGGCCCGGCCGCGGCTGCCGCCATGGCAGACTCGACGTGGCTCGGCCGCACGTGCTGGCCGTTCACGTCGTTCAGCACGCCGTCCCAGGTCTCGCCGACCACCGGCAGGCTCCACCACACCTCCCCGGGCGCGGCGTGGCGTGCCTGGCCGCCGATGATGGCGTCGCGAACGACGCCCACGCTGTGCGTGTTGGTGAGCGCGACGGGCGAGGTCAGCTGGCCCGACTCGCGGATCCATTCCAGGCCCGTCAACTCACCGTTGCCGTTGAGCCGATGACATCCCGCGAACAGCAGGGCCCGGCCCACGCGTTGGTGGGGCACGATCACGGTCACCCCGGTCCGGACCGGACCCCGTCCGACCACGAGCGGCCCGTCGCCCTCGATGAGCGTCTCGTGCCCGACCTTCACACCAGCGACGTCCGTGATGGCGTTGACCGGCCCCGGCTCGCCGTCGCCGATCACGATCCCCAGCTCCCGTGCCCGCATGTGGTGTCGCCCTCCTCCGTTGTCGGTCCGTCTGATTCCGGCGACGATAGCTTCGATGTACGCCCGGGGCTTGCTGGCGGGGGGATAATCGGGGCCGACGCCGGGAGGCAGTGATGAGCGAACCGAACACGATCGGATCGAGCCGCACCGCCGCGGTCCTCGACCCAACGTTCCTGGACGGACTGCCCGACCTGCCAACGGACGAGGTGCGCCGGCGCCGGGACGAGAGCCTGGCCGAGCGCGAGTTCCTGTCCTATCTTCGCCGGCTCCTCCAGGTCCGCCAGGACGTCCTGTCCTCCGAACGGGGCCGACGCGCCGCGCACAGCGAACCCGCACCGCTGGTGGACCGCCTCACCGCCGTGCTGGCGAAGGGGGGCAAGCCGGAAGGCACCCGGGGCGAGGCGCTTCGCACGGTGCTGTCCGACGCCGACCTCGAGGAGGCGGGGCGACAGGCCGAGGCGATGCTCCCCGAGCTCGACTTCGATGCTCCCGAGGAGCTGGGCGACCACGACCTGGAGCGGGCGGTGCAGTCACTGACCACCGCCGAGCGTGCCGTGTCGTCGCGCCGGGCAGCCGTGATCCGCGTCCACGACCGCCTGCAGGAGGAGCTCAAGCGCCGCTACCGGGACGACCACGCTGAGATCCCGACCGGGGTGTGAGCCTAGCCTTCAGCTCTTCAGCGCCACCCGGTACCCCATCAAGATCATCGCGTTCGACAGGAACAACCACAGCGCCAACAACACGAGTCCGGCCAGCCCGCTGGTCGCGTAGTGCTCCTGGAAGTTCGCACCAACCGCGACGAAGAGCACGAACAGCACGGACAGCACAGAGCTGCCGGCCGCGGCCACCGCCGTCGCTCGCAGGATCTGGTGCCAGGAGAGTCGGATGGGCGGGAAGATCCGGTAGATGAGTACCAGGCAGATCGAGGCGGCCAGGAACCCGGTCGCCAGGGCCAGGACGTAGCCGATCACCCTGGCCACGCCGCCGCTTCCCAGGGCCACCGTCCCGAGGAACGAGCCGACCAGGCTTCCCAGGATGAAGATCGGAAGGATCACCACGAGGAACAGGCCCCGCCCTCGGAGCCCTTCGAGGCTGCGGTCCGCCCGAGGCCCCAGGCGATCGAAGGCCCGCTCCAGGCCCGAACCGTACGCGGTGGCGGGCCACAGCGCGGCGATGATGGAGATGAGTCCCAGCCTGCTGCCGAGTTGGGCGACCCGTTCGAGGGCCTGATCGGCCCCGATGCTGGGCGGCGCCGCCTTCCGGATCTGGTCCGCGAGGTGCTGGGTCCGCTGATCGCCCAGCACCACACTCACGATCCACATGACCAGGATGGTCAGCGGCACCACGGACACGACGGCGTAGAAAGCGAGCGAGGCCGCGTACAGCAGGATGTCCTGGCCCCGGGCATGGTCCACAACGTGCCGGAGCGGTCGCGGGAGCCGCCGGTGGACGTGGTCCATGACCCGTCCGGAGAGACGAACGGGCTTGCTCGTGGTCCGGCGCTTGGTGGCGGTCGCCATCGCAGGGAGTGTTCCCCCTCCGCCGGTGTCGCGAACGGGGTAGGCTGCTCGGTCGCCATGCCTTCGGTGCCGCTGGTCCACGTGATCCGGTCGGGCGTGGAGGAATCGGTCCACGCGGGGGACGTCGCGGTCGTCGACGCCGACGGCCGGGTGGTCGCCTCCGCGGGCGATCCCGAACGCGTGCTGTTCGCACGGTCGTGCATGAAGCCGCTGCAGGCGACGGTGTCGTTGTCGTTGATCTCGGCGGACGTGCCGGATCCCGAGGTTGCGGTGATGTGCGCCTCGCACAACGCTGAGCCCCTTCACGTCGAGGCCGTTCGATCGTTGCTGGCCAGGTGCGGAGTGCCCGAGGACGCCCTTCGTTGTCCGAGCGTTCGACCATGGGACGAGGACACGGCGGCCGCCGACCCCGCCCGGCGACCGATCAACTCCGACTGCTCCGGGAAGCACGCCGGGATGCTGGCTGCATGTGTGTCCCAGGGATGGCCCTTGGAGACCTATCGCGAACCGGACCATCCGCTGCAGCGTGCGGTGCTGTCGGCCGTGGTCGCGGCCAGTGGCGAGACCGACGTGGTCACCGGCGTCGACGGGTGCGGCGTGGTCGTGCACGCGATGCCGTTGCGGTCGCTCGCTCGCTTGTACGCAACGCTGGCCCGGCCGGATCGTCTGGGCGACCTGGCTCCGTTCGCCCGTAGGGCGGTGGGAGCCATGCGATCCCATCCCTACTTGGTCGCAGGGCGGAACCGCCCCGACACCGCCGTCATGGAGGCCGCCGGCGACGTCATCGCGAAGGGTGGGGCGGAGGCCCTGATGTGCTCGGCGGTGATCGACCGAGGGATCGGCGTCGCCGTCAAGGTCGGTGACGGCGGGTCCAGAGCGACGGGGCCGGCGCTGATCTCTGCGCTCCGGCAACTTGGCGTGCTCGACGACGGCCAGACGACTGCCCTGACGCCCTTCGCCAGGCCCGACGTGCTGGGGGGCGGTCGGCCCGTAGGGGAGGTCACGGCCACGTTCGAGCTGGATCGGCCCTAGCCCAGCCTTTTGCCGCGGTTATCCAGTGCGTTTGCAACTGTTATACGTGGCTGCTACGGTTCAGGTCATGAAGATCCGGGAGCTCGGCGAGTACATCCGCACGCAACGCACCGGGGCGCGGCTGTCGCTGAAGGCCCTCTCGTCGGTGGCCGGCGTCTCCATCCCCTACCTCTCGCAGATCGAGCGCGGCCTGCGCAAGCCCAGCGCGGAGATCCTCCAGGCCATCGCCAAGGGCCTGCGCATCTCCGCGGAGACCCTGTACGTGCAGGCCGGGATCCTGGAGGACCGACCCGTCACCGACGTCGTGGGCGCCGTCCTGTCCGACCCGTCGCTCAGTGAACGGCACAAGCAGGCTTTGGTGGAGATCTATCGAGCATTCCGCGAAGAGGCAGGCGGTGAACCGTCTGAGCCGCCTTCCAGATCTGGTGGAGGGTCGAAGTCCCGAGCGGCTCGCCGCCCAGGCACACCCCCTCGTCCCTCCACCACCCACCGTCGAAAGGAGGTGTGATCCCATGGCGACCACCACCACCAAGCGAACCTCCAGTTCGAAGCGGACGATGACCGCTGCCGACTACTACCTCTACGCGCCCTTGGGCGCAGGCGATCTCCTGTTGGAGAAAGGCCGGGAGCTGTCCCGGAGGGCTTGGGCCCGCGCGCTCCAGCAGCGAGCCCGGCTGTTGGCTTCCTCACGTCAGCTGGCCAGTCGCGGCGAGAAGCTCGTCGCGAGCGCCCGCGCCACCGCGACCAGGGCGGCCAAGAAGGTCCGCTGAGGCAAGAACTGCGCTGAGCCGGGAAGAACCCGCCCCCCGGGGCGGGTTCTCTCTTTGTGGGGGAGACCCGGGTCTACCATGGAGGATGGAATGGCGAAGCGACGGAAGGCCTCGGACGGCCGCGACGAGCGGGAGCGACGGCCAGGGCGGGTCGCGATGATCAGCCTCCACACGTCTCCCCGAGACCAGCCCGGCACCGGCGACTCCGGCGGCATGAACGTCGAGGTGGTCGAGGTGGCGAGCCGGCTCGCCGAACAGGGCGTCGCCGTGGATATCTTCACCCGTTGTCACGGGGACGGCGGGCCCGAGGTCGAGGAGATCGGTCCGGGCACCCGACTGTTGCAGGTCCAGGCCGGACCGTGCGCACCGGTGGCCAAGGAGGAACTGCCGTCGTTGCTGCCCCAGTTCCTGGGCGGCGTGCTGCAGAAGGCCGCGGCGGCGGATCCGAGCCCCCATCGTCACAGCCCCTATGACGTCGTGCACAGCCACTACTGGCTGTCCGGATGGGTGGGCGGCCGGGCCAAGGAGATCTGGGGCGCCCCGTTGGTCGCTTCGTTCCACACCCTGGGCAAGGTCAAGAACTCGGTCCTCCCCGACGGGGACCGACCCGAACCCTCCGTGCGCCTGGCGGGGGAGGAGCGTGTGGTCGAGGGCGCCGACCGGATCCTGGCTCCCACGCCGGCCGAGGCGGCCCATCTGGTGGACCTGTACGGCGCCGACCCGGACCGCATCCGCGTGATCCCTCCGGGGGTCGACCGTTCCGTCTTCCGGCCTCGATCGAAGCAGCGGGCTCGCGCCCGTCTCCACCTGTCGACGGCCCGCCTGCTCCTGTTCGTGGGGCGGCTGCAGCCGTTCAAGGGACCCGACGTGGCCATCCGGGCGCTGGCGGAGGCGGTGGCTCGAGCGCCGGACCTCACCCGTGACGTGATCCTCGGGGTGGTCGGTGGCTCCACCGGCCACGGCTCGGATCCCGACGAGGTCACCAGGTTGATGGAGCTGGCCGCCCAGATCGGCATCGCCGACCACGTGGTGTTCTTCCCCCCCCAGCCCCACGATCGGCTGGCCGACTTCTATGCCGCGGCGGAGGCGGTGCTGGTCCCGTCGCGTTCGGAGTCGTTCGGGCTGGTCGCCTTGGAGGCCCAGGCGTGCGGCACCCCGGTGATCGCGGCGGCCACGGGCGGGTTGCGATACGTGGTGGCCAACCACGAAACGGGCTTCCTGGTGACGGGACACGATCCGGGGGGCTACGCCGACCGGATCCTGGTGTTGCTGGCCGACCGCGAGCTCGGCCGGCGGATGGGTCGGGCGGCAACGGAGCACGCCCGGCGGTTCTCGTGGGATGCCACGGCCGACGAGGTCCGCCAGGTCTACCGGGAGCTCCTGGAGCGACCGGCAGGATGATCCGCGGCAAGAAGGTCGTGCTCCGGCCCACGGAGGAGAGCGATTACCCGCTCATCCACACCTGGATGAACCACCCGGAGATCTGGCGGTACATGGACTACGAGGCGCCGTATTCGCTCGCCGACGTGAAGGACGACATCGAGCGGAGTCGGACCGAGGGCGCGCCGTTCACCATCCTGGTGGGGGATCGGCCCATCGGCAGGATCGGACTCAACCAGTTCCGGCGCCGCGACCGGATCTGCTCGATGTACATGTTCATCGGCGAACCCGCGTTCTGGGGCGCGGGATACGCGCACGATGCGGTCATGGCCCTCGTCGGATACGCGTTCGACCGGTTCGACCTCCACCAGATCGAGCTGTGGACGCTGGCGGACAACAACCGAGCCATGACGATGTACCGGCGGTGCGGATTCGTCGAGGAAGCGACGCTGCGCGACCGGTCGTGGAAGCAGGGGCGATGGGTCGATCACGTGGTGATGAGCGTCAACCGGCCGGCGTTCGAGGAGGCGCGCGCAACGTGGGAAGGAGACGCGCCTGCTTTTGTCACTCAGGATTCGTAGGGCCACCCAGGCGTTCTGACCTGGGGCGATGATCGATCACCAGCGCTTTTGTCACCTTGACGCAGCCGGGGCCATCCGTAGAATCCGGGTTGCTCCGAGGAGCCGGAACCGCTGAGTCAGGGAACCGGGATCGGGGTCCCCTGGGAAAGCCGTAAGGCTGACTGGGCGCACTTGGCAGTACGGTTGGGAAGGCCAACTAGCTGTGCTGTCGGGGAGGCTCGGGAGGCCCCAAAGCCCAACGAAAGGGACTACCGGGTCGGAAACCAAGACAGCGGTGTAGGTTCCTCGGAGCACTAGGCCCGAGGGGCCAACGGTGGCAGCCGGCTTCGGCCGGCAGCGAGCCGGAGGTCCCTCGGGTCTTATTCGTTCGGCCCCGTCGACCCGACCGCTTCGAACTCCTGCTTGAACGCCCACGCCCGGTCCAGGGCCTGGAGGATCAGCGACGGCGGGCAGCCCTTCACCAGGAAGGCGAAGACGCCGGCTTGCGTGGCCTCGACGCTGAGTGACGTCTCGTCGTAGGCGGTGAACATGATGATCTGCGTGGCCGGCGACTGGGTCTTGATGGCTCGCGTGATGGCCACGCCGTCGATCCCGGGCAGGCGGTAGTCCAGGAGGGCCAGGTCGGGCCTCTCCCGGGCGGCGATCTCGACGGCCTCTCCCCCCTGCGTCGTCCCCGCGATCACCGTGTAGCCCTTGCCCTCCACCATGTCCCGCAGGGCCTCCAGCAGCTCGCTGTCGTCCTCCGCGATCAGAACCCGGGGACGAGGCTCTTCCACCTCACTCATGACCGACCTCCATTGGCAGTTTGACCAGCACGGTGGTGCCGATGCTGGGCAGCGAGCGGATCTCCCACTCGCCCCCCACCATCTCGGCGCGTTCACGCATCCCGATGAGCCCGTAGTGCTCACCGATCGAGTACGTCGGTTCCTTCTCGGCGTCGAACCCGATGCCGTCGTCTCGGATCTCCAGCACGGCGTCCCCGCCGACCGTGCGCACGGACACCCACACCGAGCTTGCCTCGGCGTGCTTGATCACGTTCATCAGGGCTTCCTGGATGATCCGGTAGAGGGTGATCTCGATGTCGGGGTCGGGCCGGCCCTCCAGCGAGCTCTCCAGCTGGGTGGCGATGCCGGCCCTCTGCATCCCGCCCAGATAGTCGCTGATGGCGGCCTCCAGCCCGCGTTCCCGCAGAGCCGGTGGGTGCAGCTCGACCATCAGGCGGCGCAGCTCGAGGATGCTCTTCTGCAATCCACCCTGGACGCCTTCGACCATCCGGCTGGCGTCGGGGCCGGAGGCGGTGAGCCGGTCGTGCAGGGTCTCCAGCTTGACGTCCAGGGCGGTCAGGTGCTGGACGGGCCCGTCGTGGATCTCGGCGGCCAGCATCTTCCGCTCCTGCTCACCGGCGCTGATGGTTCGCTCCAGCAGCCGGGCCTTGGCCAACTGCAGCACCCGGAGCTTCTCGTCGGACCGGACCTTCTCGGTGATGTCGCGGGCGATCACCGCGGCCCCGGTGATCGTTCCGTCATCGGCGCTGATGGGACTCACCGAGAGCGAGACGTGGATCCGCCTCCCGTCCTTCCTGGCCCTCAAGGTGGTGTGATGGCTGATCCGTGCGCCTCGCCGCAGGGCGTCCGCGATGGTCTCGGTGTCGTCGTTGACGTCGGATGGCACGAGCTGGGAGATGGGCCGGCCGATCATCTCCTCGGTGGTGTAGCCGAACATCGCCTCGGCGGCCGCGTTCCAGCTGGTGATGGTGCCGTCCAGCGTCCTGCCGATGATGGCGTCGCTGGAGGTGCCCACGATCGCGGCCAGCTGCCGCTCGGTAACGCTGGCCTGCTCGACGTGGCGCAGCAGCGAGCGCATGCGAATGAGGATGAGGACGAACAGGACCACGATGACCTCGTCCATGTAGGGCTGGACGGCCCCCCGGAAGAAGTAGTGCCCGGCGATGGCCGCCAGGCAGATGGCCAGATACGCCCTCCACGTACGGTCCGACGGTGCGCCCGGAGCGCGATCCGGCCGGCGTCTCGAACGAAGGGAGCGTCGGAGGCGGCGGGAGCCGGACGCACGTCGCCGTCCCCGCGAGGCCGGGGGGGAGGGGAACTGCAGGATCGTTCCGGTCATCGGCTTCTCTCCGGGGATGCGCGAGCCGACCGCGGGCGCGCCGGGACACCTCCGATCAGGAACAAGCATCGGTGGATGTCGGGGATGCCTGAAGCCGGTAACGTGTCCTCCTCCGAAACGCGGAGGAGACGCCGTCCGAGGGAGTTGGGTGAGGCCGTGAGCGATCGCAGGAACGTGGCCTTCCTGGGTGGTGGCCGGATGGGAGAGGCGCTGGTCTCGGGCCTCATCCGCTCTTCCGGCAGGACCACCGAGGAGCTGATGATCACCTGCCGTCGCGAAGAGCGGGCCGCTGAGCTGACGGACCGTCTCGGCGTGGCCACCTCGCTGTCGAATCCGCAGGCCGCCCAGTGGGCCTCGACCCTGGTCCTCACGGTCAAGCCACAGGACATGGAGACGCTCCTCGAGCAGGTGGCCGAGCACCTGACGGTGGACCACCTGGTGATCTCGTTCGCCGCCGGCATCCGGACCTCCTTCATCGAGAAGTTCGGGCCGAAGGGGATGCCCGTCGTGCGCGTCATGTCGAACGTCCCGGTGCTGGTGGACGAGGCCATGTCCGTGATCTCGCCGGGCGAGCATGCGGAGGACAAGCATCTGGCGGTTGCCGAGGAGCTGCTGTCGTCGGTGGGCCGGGTGATCCGGCTCCCCGAGAAGCACCAGGACGCCGTCACGGCAACCAGCGGCTCGGGCCCGGCCTACTTCTTCCTGCTGGCCGAGGCCATGATCGAGGCGTGCATCCTGCTCGGCCTGCCGCGCAACGTGGCCACCGAGCTGATCATCCAGACCATGCTCGGATCGGCGAAGATGCTCCGCGACACGGGGCGTCACCCGGTGGAGCTGCGCGAGATGGTCACGTCGCCCGGCGGCACCACCATCATGGCCATCCGCCATCTCGAGCAGGCGGGGGTCAGGGCGGCGTTCCTGAACGCGATCGACGCGGCCTGCAAGCGCAGCGCGGAGCTGGCCGTGGGCCACGAACCAGAGGAGGGTTGAAGCGACATGGGACGAGGAGACCGGCACAAGATCAGGTGGGCGCACGACCGGGCGCGCAAGAAGAAGGAGCGCGAGAAGCGCCGGGCGGTCGAGGGCGCCGGGGACAAGAAGAAGAAGTAGGGGAGGAGCCATGTTCCCGCTGTCGAAGGGCAAGGTGACACGGCAGGCCCACGTCGGCCTGCCCGAGGGGACGTTCGAAGAGGAGCACGGCCGCGAGGCCTTCGACGGACGGGTCTCTCATCTCTATCGCACTCATCCACCGACGGCGTGGATTCGCATCGAGGGTCCGCTCCGGCCCCGCGCCTACGACCTCAACGGGCTGAAGCCGGCGGACATGACCGACGCCGGGGGCGAGTGGCTTCGCATCCTCCACAACGAGGACTGCTCCATCTACGTGTCGAAGCGCACCGAGCCCATGCCGTACTACCTGCGGGACTCCGACGGAGACGTCTGCTACTTCGTCCATCGAGGAGCGGGGGTGCTGGAGTCGGACTACGGCCCCCTGCGGTACCGCGAGGGCGACTTCCTGGTCCTGCCCAAGGGCACCACCCACCGGATCGTGCCCGACGAGGGCGAGA
>JBIOYQ010000091.1:0-5504 GCA_044870295.1 Actinomycetota bacterium | reverse complement strand
CGAGCACGCCGGGGCGGTCCACGTGCTGTACGGCGCGACCGCATCTGGGCTCACGGTGACCGGACAGCAGTTCGTCACCGAGGGCGCCGGCACGCCGGAGCGGCCGGAGGCGAACGACCTGTTCGGCCGAGCGCTCGCTGCCGGCCTCTTCAACGGCGACGCGTACGAGGACCTGGCGATCGGGGCCGACGGGGAGACCCGCGGCGGCCACGCCGGAGCGGGTTGCGTCATCGTCCTGTACGGAACGGCCTCGGGCCTCGATGTGGGAGGCGGCCAGTTGTGGGCTCAGGGCTCCGCCTTCGGCTTGCGCGACCGGCCGGAGGATGGCGACGGGTTCGGCGTGGCGCTGGCCGCCGGGGATTTCGACGGGGACGGACTCGACGATCTGGCCGTGGGCGCCGTGGCGGAGGACCGCGACGCCTCCACCATCGACAGCGGCGCCGTCAGCGTCCTCTACGGGTCGGCGTCGGGGCTGCAGGGTGGCGACCTCGGGTTGGACGACCAGTTCATCACGCAGGACAACGACGGAGCGATCGAGGACGGCGCCGACACCGACGATCAGTTCGGGCGGGATCTTGCCGTTGGGAACTTCAATGGGGACATGAGCTCCACCGGCCACCCCATCGATGACCTCGTGATCGGCGCGCGGAGCGAGGACGTGGTCCAGTTGAACGACGACGCCGGCGCCGTCACCGTGATGGTCGGGGTGGAGGGCCAGGGGCTGAACCAATCGTCCGGCGGAACCTTCCTCACGGAGGCCACGCTCGCCGGGGGCGACGGCGCGGAGGCCACCGACGACTTCGGCCGAGGGTTGGAGGCGGGGCGTTTCGACGCGGACGCCTACGAGGACCTCGCCATCGGGGTCGACTTCGAGGATGCCGACGGGAACTGTCCCCCCGACACCGGGGGGCTGTGCCTGACCGGAGGCGTGCACGTGCTGAGCGGTTCGCCGGGGGGCGTCTCGATCGGCTCCGACCGATATTTCACGCAGGACGACTTCCCTCCGGAGGCACTGGAGGCGTACGACGAGTTCGGAAAGGACTTCGAGGTCGGCGACTTCGACGGCGACGGGTACGAGGATCTGGCCATCTCGGCGTGGAAGGAGCGCCTGGAAGGGGATCCGAGCGATGTCGTGGAGGCCGGCGTCGTCCACGTCATCTACGGATCGGCGACCGGCCTGGATCTTGGACGGATCCAGCTGTGGACGCAGAACGACACGGTCGACCGGTCGGAGGACAAGGATCAGTTCGGCTGGTTCGGCTGAGGCCGACCTAGGGCCGGATCCCTACGAGGGCCAGTCGGGCTTCGGCTTGGGCTTCTGCGACAGCAGGTCGTCGAGCGACTTCTTCGGCTTCTCGCCCTTGGTGAGCAGGTCCTCCAGGTCCGGGCCGACCAGGTCGCCGGCGGCGGACATCATGTCGTCGAGGGACTTGCCTGGATCGCCCTTGAGCCGGATGCGCAGCGCGGCCAGGACCCCCGCCTGTCCCTCCGACAGGCCGGAGGCGATCTTGATCTCGGTGAGCACCTTCTCGGCGCGCCGCAGTAGCTTCTCGTCGTCCGCCAGGCGCCGTCGTTCGGCGTCGTCCATGCGGTCAGTCTGCCACGTCACGCACGGCCGAACAGACGGCGGAAGAAGCGGACCACCGCGCGCCAGGCTGCCCAAACGCCGAGCCGGATCCCCTTGACGGGGGGTGCAGCAAGGGGCGGCTCGGCACGGACCTGCTCCTGGGCGGGCCCCGGTTCCTCGGCGGAGATCCTGGCCTGGAGGCAGTCGGCGAACTCTCGGGTCAGGCGCTGGGAAACGTCACCCACCATCCCCCGTCCATACTGCGCTGCCGCGCCGGTAATGGTGAGATCGGTTTCGATGACGACCCTTGTACCGCCGTCGACGGCTTCCATGCGGGACTGGACCAGCGCGGACGCCGCGCCCTTGCCGCGCTGCTCCCGTCCATCGGCCTTCAGCACCACGCGATGAGCCTCGTCATCGCGGTCCTGGATGATCACCGTGCCCGCGAACGACAGTCCGACCGGACCGACCTTCACGTTGACCTTGCCCTTCCAGGTGCGGTCGTCGATCACCTCGGTGAGCTCGGCGCCTGGGGCGCACGGCGCGATCTTCTGCACGTCCAACAGGTACGCCCACACGCGCTCGAGCGGCGCGTCGACTTGGAACTCGTTCTCGATGCGCACGTCGGTCAGCCCGAACGAGCCCGGAGCTCCGAGGCCCGGGCCTTCAGGCGTTCGAACTGCTCCGGATTGGTGGACCTCGAACCGAGTCGCACCGGGTCGTACCGCGTACCGTGGCAGTCGGACGAGCCGGTCCAGATGAGCCCCCACCGCTCGGCCATCTCGACGTAGGCCAGCTCCATCTCCGGGGTGTGCTCGGGATGAGACGCCTCGATCCCGTCCAGTCCCGTTTCGACCAGTTCCTCGATCACCTCGATCGGCACCGGTGAAGCTTCGCGCCACGTCCCCGGGTGCGCCAGCACGCAGACGCCGCCGGCACGGTGGATCAGCTCCACCGCCTGCAGCGGATGCAGCGCGTGCTTCTCCACATACGCCCGGCCGCCCGAGCCGATCAGCTCGTCGGAGAACGCCTCCTTGATGGTGGGGACCACGCCGGCTTCGACCAGGGCCTGGGCCACGTGCGGCCGGATGATGTTGCCGCCCTTGGCGATCTCGCGCACGCGCTCGAAGGTGATCGGATAGCCCAACTCCTGGAGCTTGGCGACCATGCGTTCGCCCCGGTCGAACCGGTCGTCCTGGAGGCGGCGGAGCTCGGCCTCGAACTCCGGGTGCTCCGCGTCCATGAAGTACGCCAGGACGTGGACGCCGTCACCCTGGCGGACCGTGGAGAACTCCACGCCGGGCACCAGCTCCACCCCCGCCACCATGGCAGCGGCCTGGGCCTCCGCCAGGCCGGCGGTGGTGTCGTGGTCGGTCAGGGCGACTGCGTCGAGGCCCCGATCCGCGGCCAGCGTGATCAGCTCGGAAGGCGTGAACGTGCCGTCCGAGTACACGCTGTGGCTGTGCAGGTCGATCCCGGGCATCGCCCGATGTTCTCACATGCGCCGGTCCTCAACCCGCCAGGGCGTCACGCCGACGTCCTGGACAGAGCGGAAGGCAGCCAGGGCAGCCATGGAAGGACACGACTCGCCAACCGAGGATCGATCCGAGGCGGCGAACGATTCAGACTCGATCTGGGTGGAGCCTCCCTCCGAGGAGCAGGCTGAGGGCGATCGGCCTTCCATCCACGACATCTGGGGCTCCTCGGCCAGGCCCGCGCGACCCGACACGGAGGGACCCGAGCCGAAGGAACGTGACCCGGCACCCGATCTCTGGGAAGGCCAGCCGCAACGACCCGACGATGCGAACCGGCGCCCTCGGCCGGCGCCTGTCCGGTTCCGACTCCCTCCCGCCTGGGCGGCGCCGCCAAAGCGCAAGCCGGGGTGGCGCGCCCGGTTCCGACGCCCGTAAAGCGCCCGGCTTCCTCGGTCGATGGTTAGTCCGAACGCGCCTGGAGGAGAGCCATGAGCGACCACGACGACCACACGCCCTTCGGTTCGACGGTTCCGGGACCCCACGAGCTTCCGCCCCCTCCCGCCGCAGCCGGGCTGCCGTCGATGCCTCCCCCGCCCGCCGATTCCGAGCACGTTGGCGTCTCGGAGCACGAGGAGCCCGGGTCGTCGCCGGTCTCGACGCTGGAGAAGCCGCGCTATCAGCACGAGCTGGGGACGGACTGGTCGTTCGGTGGAGGGTCGGGTCGCAAGACCTCCGTCTCCTTGCCGCGCCCCAGGGCGTCCGTCGCGTTGGCGGTGGTCGTGGTCCTGGTGGCAGTGGCCGGGGCGTACTTCTTCCTCAATCGCTCCAAGTCGGGCGGAGGGACGGCCCTGGCCCTCAGCCTGACCCAGGGCCAGACCTACGCCTATCAGGTGGACATGACCTTCAACGGCCACCTCGACGTTGGCGGGCAGTCGGCCCCGATCGCCACTCAGTTCGGGGAGACGTTCTCCTGGAAGGTCGACTCGGTCAACGCGGACGGCGTGGCCACCGTCACCATGACCATCGAGAGCCTCACCAGCGTGGTCAACGGCGCGACCCAGCCGACGCAGGGCCCGTTCACGATTCAGATCCAGGTGGCGAAGGACGGCCGGATCCTGACCGCCGGCAACCTCGCCGTGACGGGCAGCGCGAGCAGCGGCCAGGCCTTCCCGGGCACCGATCAGTTCCTGCCGCTGCTTCCCGACCATCCGGTCAAGCCGGGGGACTCGTGGACGAAGACCTTCGATCAATCGTTCCCGTTCGGCAAGGGCAAGATCCACTACACGTCCAGCAACACCTACCTGCGCAACGAGAACCTCGGCGGCGTCCAGGCCGCGGTCATCGCCGGCACGGTCAAGGTGCCGCTCGACATCACGATCGATCCCAACGAGATCAGCAAGGACCTTGGTCTC
Organism: Actinomycetota bacterium; assembly: GCA_044870295.1. Classification (GTDB taxonomy): domain Bacteria; phylum Actinomycetota; class UBA4738; order UBA4738; family UBA4738; genus AC-52. Next base: position 1,050 of record JBIOYQ010000091.1, on the reverse strand, counting down.
CCCCCCGACCCGAGCCAGCCCGAAGGCGCGAAGCTCGTCATGAGCGGCACCATGGACATGACCCAGACCGCGTGGCTCGACCTCGCCAAGCACGAGCTGCTCAAGGGCAACATCAGCGGCACCATGGATATGACGATGCAGTTGAAGGGCGTGCCCGCGCCCGCCGAGATCCCCGACGGGAAGATCGGGTTCTCCGGGAACCTGACGCTGCGGATCCAGGCGACGGGGTCGTCGTCGGCCGGCCAGGCGAACACCGAGGCGGCCGACAAGAAGGCCCAGGCGACGCTGCGCAGTGCCCTCGCCGCCGCAAAGGTCTACTTCGCCGACCACGGCTCGTACCGGGGCATCAGCCCGAAGATGCTCGGCAAGATCGAGCCGACGCTCGCCTACGACAAGTCATCGACCGCGACGGACGGCGTGGTCAGCGTTCGGGACGCGTCCAAGAACGAGGTCCTGCTGGTGACGAAGAGCGCGAGCGGGCAGGTCTTCTGCGTGGTCGACAGCGCGGTCTCGGTCGGCTACGGCAAGCAGGACGCCAAGAAGACATCCGGCTGCACCGGAGGTTGGTAGCCGGTTCCGTCAGGAACGAAGCTCGATCGAGCAGCTCTTCCCGGGCCGTTCGATCGCGTGAGCCGTCACGGTCGCGCCGGCCTCAACCGAGAAGGAGGCGGAGCAAGTTTCGGCCGCGGGATCGAGGCGATCGCAACTGCCGTCGCATGGCCGAACGGCGAAGGTCAACGAGTATGAGCCGGTCGGAAGTTCGTGCACGAGCGGGTCCTCGAGATGCAACCGATCGCTGAATACGCTCTGTCCTCCCCGCCGTACCTCAACGAAGGCGACGTACCCCTCGAAGTAGCCCTTGGCCAGCTGCTGCGACACGACCAGACGACCCGTCCCAACCGGGCCTGCCGGAGTGCCTGCCTTCGCGCACGCCGCGGCCAGGATCACCATCGCGATCGCCGAGAGCCATCTGCGCTTCATCGGTCCTCCGAATGTCCTCGAGATGGCCCTTCGACGCAAGAGTCCTTGGGCGGGTTCCCCCTCGCGCCT
>JBIOYQ010000090.1:0-14877 GCA_044870295.1 Actinomycetota bacterium | reverse complement strand
GCATCACCGCGGGTCCCGACAGCAATCTGTGGTTCACGGAGGCCACCGGCAACAACATCGGCAGGATCACCACGGCTGGTGTCATCACGGAGTTCCCGCTGGACGAGTGCCCTCCAATCCCACTCGTTCCCGCTGACACCTGTTGGCCTTCGGGCATCACCGCGGGGCCGGACGGCAACCTGTGGTTCACCGAGCACTACGGCAACAACATCGGGAAGATCACGACGGCAGGGGTCGTCACGGAGTTCCCGATACCGACCCCTTTCAGCTAACCAAACGGCATCACTGCCGGCCCGGACGGCAATCTGTGGTTCACGGAGGGTGAAGGCAACAAGATCGGCAGGATCACCACCGGCGGCCTCATCACGGAATTCCCCATCCCCACGACCCGCAGCGACTCCCGAGACATCGTCACCGGCCCCGACGGGAACCTGTGGTTCGCCGAGCGATACGTGAACAAGATCGGGCGTGTCACGCCCCTGGGTGTGGTCACCGACTACACGATCCCCACGCCCGGAACGTATCCGGTGGGTGTGGCGGCCGGAGCGGATGGACGGGTGTGGTTCACCGAGTCGTTGTGGACGAACATCGGCGCCTTGCGCCCTTGGGCCACGTGGACGAACAGGCCCCGGGCTATTCCTCGGCCTGGACGATGACCGGGGCCACGGCGGCCACCGAGCGACCCTTCTCCAGGCGCATGACCCGAACTCCCTGGGTGGCCCGTCCCGCTTTGCGGACCTGAACCGCCGGTACCCGGATCACCACGCCGTCGTTGGCGATGACCAGGATGTCCTGGTCCTTGCGGATGGGGAACGCACCGGCAAGGACGCCGACCCGGGAGGTCAGCATGGCCGTCTTGACTCCCAGGCCGCCTCGTCCCTTGCGCGGGTATTCCGCGAAGTCGGTCCGCTTGCCGAATCCATTGTTGGTCACGGTCAGCAGACCATCACCGTGGCTGGTGGCCACCATGGCGATGACCTCGTCCTTGGGGCGAAGCTTCATGCCGATCACACCCGCCGTCTGCCTGCCCATGGGGCGCACGGCCTTCTCGCTGAAGCGGATGGCCTGGGCCTGCTTCGACACCAGGATGATGTCGTCCTTGCCATCCGTGAGGATCGCGCCGATCAGCTCGTCACCTGGCTTGAGGTTGATGGCGGCCAGCCCGGTCCGAGGTGAGTCGTACTCCGAGAGGGCGGTCTTCTTGACCATCCCCTTCTTGGTGGCGAACACGAGGAAGCGAACGTCCGAGTACTCCTTGGTGTCGATGACGGCCGCGATGCGCTCGTCCCCGCCGAACCCCATCCCCGGCAGGTTCGCCACGTACGTGCCTCGGCTCTGGCGAGAGGACTCGGGGACCTCATGCACCTTCGTCCTGTACACCTTGCCCTTGTTGGTGAACACCAGCAGCCAGTGGTGGGTGGTGGTGGTGAACACCTGAGCGATGATGTCGTCCTGCTTGAGGTTCGCCCCGATCACGCCCTTGCCGCCCCGGCCCTGCCGGCGGAACGCGTCCATCGGCTGGCGCTTCACGTAGCCGCCGCGGCTGATGGTGATGACGACGTCGTGCTCCTGGATGAGGTCCTCGACATTGAACTCGCCCTCCGCCGCGCGGATCTCGGTCCGCCGAGGGTCCGCGTACTTCTTTCGCAGCTCGAGGAGCTCGTCCTTGACCAGTGCCAGGATGGCCTTGGGGTCCTTCAGCAGGGCCTTCAGGCGCTTGATGGTGGCCAGCAGCTCCTTGTGCTCGTCTTCGAGCTTCTGGCGCTCCAGCTTCGTGAGCCGGCGCAAGGGCATGTCCAGGATGTAATTGGCCTGGATCTCCGAGAGCTTGAACTTCTTCATCAACTTGGCGCGGGCGTCGTCCACGTCGGCCGCGGCGCGAATGATGCGGATGACCTCGTCGATGTTGGCCAGCGCGATGAGCAGGCCCTGGACGATGTGGTCGCGCTCTTCCGCCTTGCGCAGCTCGAAGCGGCTGCGCCTGGTCACCACGTCGACCTGGTGGTTGATGTAGTGCTGGAGGACCTGCTTGAGGTTGAGCGTGCGCGGCACCCCGTCGACCAGGGCCAGCATGATCACGCCGAAGTTCTCCTGGAGCTGGGTGTGCTTGTAGAGCTGGTTCAGCACGATCTGGGGGTTGGCCCCACGCTTGAGATCGATGACCAGCCGCATGCCTGCGCGGCTGGACTCGTCCTTGAGGTCGGCGATGTCGGTCAGCTTGCGGGTGTTCACGAGCTGGGCGATCTTCTCCGCCAGCCTGGCCTTGTTGACCATGTACGGAAGCTCGGTCACGACCAGTCGCTGTCGCTCGCGGTGACCCTCCTCGACGACCACGCGGGCACGCATCTTGATGGACCCCCGACCGGTCTCGTACGCCTCTTTGATCCCCTCCTTGCCGATGATGAGGCCGGCAGTGGGGAAGTCGGGGCCACGCACCTTCTTCATGAGCTGGGCGATGGAGGTGTTCGGATCCTCGATGAGCGCCGCCGCGGCATCGATGACCTCGCCCAGGTTGTGGGGTGGGACGTTCGTCGCCATGCCGACAGCGATGCCCTGCGACCCATTGACCAACAGGTTCGGGAACCGGGCGGGGAGGACGACTGGCTCCTCTTCGTAACCGTCGAAGTTTGGCTGGAAGTCGACCGTCTCCTTGTCGATGTCGCGCAGCAGCTCCATGGCCAGCGGGGCCAGCCTGGACTCCGTGTACCGCATGGCTCCCGCCGGGTCGCCGTCGACGGAGCCGAAGTTGCCCTGCGGATCGATCAGGGGGTAGCGCAACGAGAAGTCCTGCGCCAGGCGGACCAGGGCGTCGTACACCGCCCCCTCGCCGTGGGGGTGGTACTTCTTGATGACGTCGCCGACGGCGGCCGCGGACTTCCGGCGAGGGCGGTCGGGCGTGAGATTGCCCTCCATCATCGAGTAGAGGATCCGCCGGTGAACCGGCTTCAGGCCGTCGCGCACGTCGGGCAGGGCCCGGGACACGATGACCGACATGGCGTAGTCGATGAAGGAGGACTGGATCTCCTCCTCGACGACGACCTGCTCGATCTGCTCCGCGGTGGCCGCCACCTAGCCGGTCACCCCCTCACGCATCGATGAAGGCGACCTTGGCGTTCTGCTGGATGAACTCGCGGCGGGCCTCCACGTCCTCACCCATGAGGATGCTGAACATCTTGTCGGCGGCCGCGGCGTCATCCACCGTGATCCGCTTCAGCACGCGCGTCTCCGGGTTCATGGCCGACTCCCAGAGCTGCTCGGCCTCCATCTCGGCCAGGCCCTTGAACCGCTGGATCTCCATCTTCTTCTGGCCGTTGTTGGACCGCAGGTCTTCGAGCGCCTTGTCGTCGTGCACGTAGACGTACTTGCCGTCCATCTTCACCCGGTACAGCGGCGGCTGGGCGACGTAGACGGACCCCGCCTCGATGAGCTCACGCATGTTCCGGAAGAAGAACGTCAGCAGCAGGGTTCGGATGTGCGCCCCGTCAACGTCGGCGTCGGCCAGGATGGCGATCTTGCCGTAGCGGGCCTTGGCGATCTCGAACTCGTCTCCGATGCCGGTACCGATGGCGCTGATCAACGCCTGGATCTCGAGGTTCTGGAGCGCCCGGTGCAGCCCGGCCTTCTCGACGTTCAGGATCTTTCCCCGGATGGGGAGGATGGCCTGGAACGATCGCTCGCGGGCCTGCTTCGCCGAGCCCCCGGCCGAGTCTCCCTCCACGATGAAGATCTCGCAGACCTCGGGATCGGTGAGCTGGCAGTCGGCCAGCTTGCCCGGGAGCGACGTGGATTCGAGCAGCCCCTTCCGCCGAGTGAGGTCGCGGGCCTGCCGTGCCGCCATTCGGGCCTTGGCGGCCTGCATGCACTTGGCCACGATCCGCTTGCCGTCCCCCGGATGCTCCTCGAGCCAGGTCATCAGGTGGGCGTTGATCGTGGTCTCGACGAAGGACCGCATGTCGGTGTTGCCGAGCTTGGTCTTGGTCTGCCCCTCGAACTGCGGCTCGTGCAGCTTCACGGCGACGATGGCGGTCAGACCTTCGCGGATGTCCTCGCCGATGAGGTTCTCTTCCTTCTCCTTCAGGAGGCCCTTGGAACGGGCGTACCGGTTCACCACGTTGGACAGGGCCTTCTTCAGACCCTCCTCGTGGGTGCCGCCTTCATGAGTGTTAATAGTATTAGCAAAAGTGTGGAGCGATTCCGCGTAGCCCGAGTTCCACTGCAGGGCCACCTCCACTTCGCCGTCGTCACGCTCCTCGACGAAGTGGATGACCTTGTTGTGGATGGGCTCCTTGCCAACGGAGAGATGCTTCACGAAGTCGGCCAGCCCTCCAGAAGCCTTGTACAGCGTCTTGTGGGCCGGCTCGTCGCGCTCGTCGACGAACGCGATCTCCACGCCGCGGGTGAGGAACGACAGCTCCTGAAGCCGCTCGGCCAGCACCTCGCGCTTGAAGACGAGCTCTTCGAAGACGTCGGGGTCGGGCCAGAAGGTGACGATCGTGCCGGTCTTGCTGCTGGCCTTCCCCTTCCGCAGCCGGCCGACGGGCTTGCCCCGCTCGAAGGCCTGCTGCCACACCGAGCCGTCCCTGGCGACCTCCACCGTCAGTCGCTTGGACAGGGCGTTCACGACCGAAACGCCCACGCCATGCAGCCCGCCGGAGACCGCGTAGGACTTCCCGTCGAACTTTCCGCCCGCGTGCAGGGTGGTCAGGACGACCTCGACCGCCGGGCGGCGATCCTTCGCCTTGGGGATGGGCTTGACGGGGATCCCGCGGCCGTTGTCGGCAACCCGACAGCCGCCGTCGGCCATCAGTTGCACGACGATGCGCGTGCAAAAGCCCGCCAGCGCCTCGTCGATGGCGTTGTCGACCACCTCGTACACCAGGTGATGCAGACCACGGGGGCCGGTGCTTCCGATGTACATCCCGGGCCTTCGGCGGACCGCTTCGAGGCCCTCCAGGACGGTGATGTCCGCTGACGTGTAGTTCGATTCGACTGGCCTGACTGCCACACGTACCTCCGGGGCGCGCCACGCGAGTGGCACCCATTCACGGGGAAGGACCGGCCATTGGGAGGAGGTCCAACTACTGTCAAATTATACCATCATTACTGCCATCCAGCTGGCAGCTGAAAGCGCTTGATCAGGCCTCCGGGGAAGGCTGGCGAACCACCACCCTGACCTCCCGGACTCGCTCCATCCCGAGCACCTCGTTGGCCCGGTCCCTGACCTGGGAGGCAAGGAACTTGACCTGGGCCGCCCACGCCGCCGAGCCCGCGCCCACCAAGAGGAGCCCGCGTTCCAGCCCGATGGGGCTGCATTCCTGGGCCAATCGATCCCCGACGACCGCCCCCCACCGCCGCCCCAGCTCTCCCAGGGCCAGCCCCGCGGCCAGCGGGCGGCCGCCGGTCAAGGAGTCCAGGACCGAGCCGATGGGCTGGGCCTCCTGGGATCTCTCCTGGCGAGCCCTCTTCGGCTTACCGGGGGACAACCCGATCCTCCTCGACGCACAACACGGTCGCTCCGGCCGGGATGTGGGCCTCCTCGGGGACTGCCAACAGGACCTGCCCCCCGCCGGCCATGCCGGCGGCGAGGCGATGGCGACGGTCGGGGTCCAGCCCGGAGAACGGATCGTCCAGGAGCGTCACCGGCGGCTCACCGATCTCATCGGCGACCGCCTGGGCCTGGGCCAGACGAAGGGACAGGGCCGCCCCCCACGCCTCACCATGGGAGGCGAACCCCCGCGCCGCGAGGCCCTCCACAGTCAGGCCGATCTCGTCCCGGTGCGGCCCCACCAGGGTGGTGCGCCTCACCAGCTCGTCGGGGCGACGGGTCGCCAGCCGTGCCACGAACGCCTCGGAGAGCGACGACTCGTCCACCGGTTCCGCGACCGCCTCCTCGACGGATGGACGGTACGCGACCACCAGGGCGTCCTGTTCCCCGCCCGAGAGGGCCTGGAACCGGAGCGAGGCCGGCTCCGACACTCGTGCGATGGCTTCTGCCCGCGCCCTGGTCAGGGCGACCCCGTGCTTCACCAGCTCTGCGTCCCACGCGGCGAGGTCCGGAGGCGCCCCCGGTCCACCCCACTCCTTGAGGAGGCGGTTTCGCTGACGGAGCGCCCGCTCGTACGAGGATGTGACGCCGTCGCGGGGAGGCCACAGGGTGGTGACCACCTCGTCCGCGAACCTTCGGCGCTCGGCGGGATCGCCCAGGACGACGGCCAGGTCGTCCGGCCCAGCGAACACGGCCCGCACGTCTCGGCGAAGATCGCGCTTGCGCCGGACCGCCGACCGGTTGACCTGCACCCGGTTCTGGCCACCCGACCGGACCTCCACCTCCACCAGCACTCGGGCCCGCCCCGTCTGGACCTCGCCCCTGAGGAAGGCCGACGACGCTCCGGTCCGGACCAGAGGGAGGTCGGAGCTCACCCGCGGGGACACCAGCCAGCACAGGTAGTAGATGGCCTCGAGCAGGTTGGTCTTGCCGCGCCCGTTCGGCCCCACCACGGCGGTCAGCCCGGGGGAGAGCTGCAGGGACACGTCCGCGTGGTTCCGAAAGTCCCGCGCCTCGATCCACGCGACGTGCACCCGCCCAGGCTAGCTCAGGCCGGTCCTACCCCACCGGTGCGGGCAGACGGACCGGCATCACGAGGTACACGAACGCCTCTGCCTCGCCCTTGATCACGCCCGGCTTCAAGCCGTCGCGGACCTCCACGACCACCCTGTCCCCCACCGCCGCGGTGAGTCCGTCCACGAGATAGGTCGGGTTGAACGCCGCCGTGAGCTCGTCGCCTTCGAACGTGGCCTCCACCACCTCGACCGCGCCTCCCAGGTCCGGCGAGGACGACGACAGTCGGACGCCGAGCGCGTTGAACTCCATCTTCACCGGGGAACTTTCGCGGGCGAGCAGCCCCACGCGTCGCACAGCGTCCAGCAGCTGCTGTCGTGAGGCGGTCAGGCGGTTCTCGTACCGCTCCGGGAGGAGCTGACGGTAGTTCGGGAACTCGCCCTCGATCAGGCGAGAGGTCAAGGTGAGCCGGCCCGTTCGAAACGCCACCTGGCTGTTCTCGACGAACAGCTCGACCTGCCCCTTCTCGTCACCGGCCGCGGCTCGGCCTGCTTCGGTGAGTGCGCGTTCGGGGACCAGCGCTCGCGCCTCACCCTCGGCGGTCGCGGTGAGCTCGCGCACCGACAACCGGTAGGAGTCCGTGGCCGCCATGGTCAACCCTTCCCGGCTGATCTCGAGCAGCACGCCCGTCAGGATGGGTCTGGCCTCGTCCCGAGAGGCTGCCCTGGTCACCTGGCCGACCCCCTCGGCAAACCCTGCGGCTTCGACCGTAACCCTGGTCCCACCGGGATCCTGGAGGGCTGGGAAGTCCTCCGCCGGAAGGCAGCGCAGCGTCCCCTCATAGTTGCTGCACGTGATGCGGGCCTGCCCGCCCTCGGCCTCCACGATGACCGGCGCCTGGTCGAAGCTCTTGACCATGTCGCCGAGAAGCCGGGCAGGGACCAGCGCCACCCCTTCCTGCTGGACTTGCACCTCGAGGACCAGGCGTGCGGAGACCTCGAGGTCGGTGGTGGCGAGGATCAGCTCCGCACCGGACGCGTTCATCAGGACACCGGTCAGCGCCGGGATCCCAGGGCGTGAGGACACGGCTCGCTGGACGGTCTGGAGCGCGTCGGAGAGCACATCCCGGTCGCATTTGATCTTCATTCCGATCCTCCCCCAAGCACGGTTCTTCTTCGAACGATGATGTTCTTGGAGCCAGTAGTAGTAGTGCGTGCCCACCTGTGGAGAACGCCTGGAGTCCCAGCGTAGCGCGTGGGTACGACACCCGGGCCCTGTGGACGGAGTGACGGATCCCCGGGCCGGTGCATCCAGGCCAGGCCGCGACCGCGTTGGTGTCCCCAGTGCTTCCCCACCGATGTCCCCCGGCCTCAGGCCCCGCGGCTGCGCGCGCGGATCCGCTTGGTCAGGTCCTGGACCTGGCGATAGGTGCTGCCCCTGGCGCCCATCAATCCCTCGATCTTCTTGATCCCGTGCAGCACCGTGGTGTGGTCGCGGTCGAAGTGCTCCCCGATCTTGATGAGCGACAGGCCGGTGAGCTCTCGTAGCAGATACATGGCGACGTGCCGGGCCGTGGTCAGGGGTCGAGACCGGCTCTTCGAAACGAGATCGTCCGGCTGCAGCCCGAAGTAGGACGACGTCTCCTCCAGGATGAGGCCGGCGGCGATCTCCTGGTCGGACTCCGGGATCAGGTCCTCCAGGGCCCGTTCGGCCAGCGAGAGGTCCACTCCTTGGCGGGACAACGAGGCGAATGCCGCGACCCGGAGCAGGACGCCCTCCAGCTCGCGGATGTTGTTCTCGAACTTCGAAGCGATGAAGTGCAGGACGTCGTCGGGCACCGCCAGGCTGTCGCGGAGCGCCTTCAGCTGGAGGATGGCGATGCGCGTCTCCAGGTCGGGCGGTTGGACGTCCACCACCAGGCCGGACCGGAACCTGCTCCGGAGACGCTCTTCGATCCCTCCGAGCTCCTGAGGCGGGCGGTCGCTCGCGATCACGATCTGGCGTTCGTGCTGGTGCAGGTGATTGAAGGTATGGAAGAACTCGGTCTGGGTCTCTTCGGCGCGCGCCAGGAACCGGACGTCGTCGAGCAGCAGCACGTCCACATCGCGATACTGCCGCTGGAACAGATAGCCCCGGCCTTCCCGGACCGCCTTGATGAACTCGGTCATGAAGCTCTCGGACGTGGCGTATCGGATGCGTGTGTGTGGGGCCAGTCGCCACATGTGGTTCGCGACGGCGAACAGGAGATGGGTCTTCCCCAGCCCCACCCCGCCGTACATGAAGACGGGGTTGTAGGCCTTGGAGGGCGAAGCCTCGGCCACCGCCAGGGCAGCGGCATGGGCGAACTTGTTGCTGGCCCCGGCGACGAAGGTGTCGAAGGTGTAGCGGTCGGGGAAGGGCGACGCCCCGATGGCGTCGTCGAGCGTAGGTTGTCGCCGCCGCGTTCCGGACGGTGTTGGTGGCCCGGCGGCCTCGCCACGTCGCTGGGGCCGCAGGATCTTGATCCGGACGGTGACGGAGCGGCCCAGGACCTCTCGAGCGGCCGCCGTCATCATCGCGACATGGTGGGCTGCCAGCCAGTTCTTGACGTAGGCGTTCGGGGCGATGATCTCCAGGACGTCCCCGTGGAGCTCGCCCGGCGTGAGGTCGGCGAACCACAGGCTGAAGGCGGCCTCGGGAAGCTCCCGGCGAGCCCGGCCCATCATGGCTTCCCAAGCCGCCGTCGCCGGCGGTACCAATTCGGGTGGTACGTGTTCAGTAGTGGAAGATGTCACTTATCCCCAAGCTCTATCCACAGGTGTGGAAACCGCGAACCCATCCTTGGGGAAGAAGTGGTGAGGGGCCCGTCGAGGCGCGGCGGATTATAGCGCCGCCCTGTTGGACGCTGCCAAGGCAATGGTCGTGTCTTGGCGACCTTTTTGCCTCGTCTCGGCGCGCCGCACCTTACCGCTATACTCGCCCGAGCGAATCTACGGCCGGTCCGTCTCTTTGCCCGGCCCAATCCGAGAGCCGAGGTCACGTGAAGCGCACGTTCCAGCCCAACAACCGCAAGAGGAAGAAGACCCACGGCTTCCGCATACGGATGCGGACGCGGGCAGGCCGGCGGATCCTGGCGCGGCGGCGCAGCAAGGGCCGGGCCGAGCTGTCGGCCTGACGACCGCCGACGGGAACGCCGCCGTGGGATTCGCTTCGATCGTGACGGGTCGCGCCGCGCATGGCATGCGATCAGGTGACATCCGTCGCGTGCTCTCACAGGGCCGGCGGGTCACGGGCCGGCGTGTCTCCGTCAGCGTCCTGGCGTCGGATGCCGAACCTTCAGCGGCGTTCGTCTCGTCGCGGAGCGTGGGCGGGGCGGTCGCGCGGAATCGCGCCCGGCGGCTGATGAGGGAAGCATGGCGAGTACTCGCCGAGCGAGCCACGGGGGGTCACGCGCTCGTCGTGATCGCCAGGCCGGAGATCTCCGGGGCACGCCTCGACGACGTCGTCGGGGATCTCGAGCAGGTGCTGGCGCGGGCAGGGGTGATCGCGTGAAGAGTCTTCGACGAGCCCTCTGGGTTGCGGGATCCCCGCTGCGGCGCGTGCTGATCGGGATGATCTGGATCTACCAACGGACGTTCTCCGGGATCATGGGAGGTCGGTGCAGGTTCTCCCCCACGTGCTCCGAGTACGCACGTCAGGCGATTCAGTCCGTGGGGGCGGTCCGGGGTGTGGGGCTGGGGGCGTGGCGGGTGCTGCGCTGCTCACCCTTGTCCACCGGCGGGGTGGACCGACCCCCCGCGCCAGTCCTGTATGACGGTGACATACACCAGGGAGCCCAGGCCCGACCATGATCGCGGCCAACAACCCCCTCTCCTCCGCGTTCCAGGTCCTGCTGGACGGCATCGGGCAGGTGCTGGCGTTCCTCTACGCGATCATCCCGAACTACGGGGTCGCGATCATCCTGCTGACCTTGCTGATCCGGGTGGTCCTGCTGCCGCTGGGCATCAAGCAGATCCGATCCATGCAAGCCATGCAGACGGTCCAGCCCGAGCTCAAGAAGATCCAGCAGAAGTACAAGGGCCGCCGGGACGTCACCTCTCGGCAGAAGATGCAGGAAGAGACCATGGCCCTGTACAAGCAGCACGGGGTCAACCCCTTGGGCGGATGTCTCCCCATGCTTCTCCAGATCCCAGTGCTCATCACGCTGTTCGCGGTTCTGCAGTTCCCCAAGGGGATGACCCACATCCCCCACAGCGAGAGCAACCCGGTCGTGGGCAGGCCTCAGGACAGCCGGCTGTACGTGGACATGGTCCACCAGCACACGCAGTTCCTGGGGATGAATCTGCTGTGCTCGCCGATCCAGGCGGGTACCCAGGTCGAGATCGATCCCAAGGCCCTGGGCGTTCCCGACGCTCCGAGCACGCTCGACTGCGGCAGCGGGGGGGCCGTGCGCATCCCGTTCTACCTCCTGCTGGCCTTGATGATCGGGACGACGTACTACCAGCAGCGTCAGATGCAGCGGGCGACTCCTGCCCAGAGCCAGCAGCAACAGATGCTGACGCGGATCATGCCGGTGTTCTTCGGGTTCATCGGGCTGCGGTTCCCTGCCAGCCTGATCCTGTATTGGACGACCACGAACTTGGTCCAGATCGCCCAACAACACTTCATGCTTCCGAAGACGGCGCCGGCGACGAGCCAGGGTCAGCAGAAGACCGGTCGGGCCGGTGGATCCGGCAGGCCGGCCAGGACGGGAGATGCACAAGCTCGACGGCTGGTCGAGGGTTCGGGGAAGCCGGGTCGCGGCGGCGCCGAGCCGAAGCCCAAGGGGGAGACCGGTCGTTCACAGGATGGGCCGAAACCCGGCCGGAGTCCCGGATCGAAGCCGGGGAGTGGCGGCGGAGGGCGCAGTGGAGGAGATCGAAAGAAGCGCCGCAAGCGTTGAGGAGGCCATCGAGGCCGCCCTTCAGGAACTGGGCATCAGCGAGCAGGAGGCCTCGATCCAGATCCTCCAGGAGCCGCGGAGCGGGATCCTGGGGATCAAATCGCAACCCGCAGTGGTCCGGGTTCGCGCCACTCGCCCGGTGCCAAAGCCAGTCGGCCCGGCCGATGACGAGCTGCACGATGAGGGCGATGAGGGGTCCGACCCACGCGAAGATGGCGAGGATCTACCGGATCAGGAGGATCGCGAGGACCAGGCGGATGCCGCCGCCGACTTCGTCCAGGGATTGATGGACGCCATGGGGCTGGAGGCCGACGTCGAGATCCAGACCGTGGACCGGATCACCTACGTGGACGTCTGGGCCGCCACGGAGGGTGATGACATGGGGCTGCTGATCGGCAAGCACGGCCACACTCTGGACGCCCTCCAGGAACTCGTTCGGAGTCACGTGCAACGACGGGTCGGCGGTCGTTGCTTGGTCCAGATCGACGTCGAGGACTATCGAAAGCGACGACGGTCTCGCGTCGCCAGCCGAGCTCGCGAGGTGGCCAACAGGGTCAAGCGATCAGGCCGGGCCGAGGCCCTCGAGCCCATGGGTGCGTTCGAGCGCAAGATCGTGCACGACACGGTGGCAGGAGTGGGAGGCCTCGAGACGGCGAGCGAGGGAGAGGAGCCCTCCCGACGCGTGGTGGTTCGGAAAGCCTCCCGGTAGGACCTCCGGTCTTCGTTTCACGTGAAACGCGAGCCTGAACCCTCAGTGGAGGGTCTTCGGCCAGAGCAGATGGCCGCTCTTCGCCGCTACGCGGGCCTGCTTTCCGACAAGGGCGTGGCGCTCGGCATCGTAGCGGGGTCGGATCGAGACCGGGTCTGGGAACGCCACATCGTGGACTCCCTTCGGGCGGCCGCTTGCGTTCCCAAGGGCACAAGGATCGCCGACATCGGGTCCGGAGGTGGATTGCCCGGCATTCCCCTGGCGATCGCTCGCTCGGACCTGATGGTTCATTTGATCGAGCCCCGCCTTCGCAGGGTGGCCTTTCTGGAGTTGGTCGTCGAAGCCCTGGGCCTTCGGAATGCGGCCATCGTCGCCGCGCGAGCCCAGGATGCCGCGCTCTCGGTCGATGTCTGCCTCGCCCGTGCGCTGGCCCCCGCCCCCGAAGCCTGGGACTTGAGCGAGCTGCTGCTGGCCCCGCAGGGCTTCCTGCTGTACTGGGCGGGAAAGTCCTGGGGCTCGCGCGATGCGGCCGAGCTGGCCGCGCTAGGTGTATCCGTGGAACTGTGCGCGCCCGCTTCCGAGGTCTGGGGCGGATCCGTGCTTAAGATGGCGCGGACCGTGCATTCGGAGCCAACCGCGCCGTGACTGGCGCCCGCGTCATCGCCATCGCCAACCAGAAGGGTGGCGTCGGCAAGACCACCACCGCCGTGAACCTCGGCGCCTGCCTGGCCGAGCGTGGTCACCCCGTCCTGGTCATAGATCTCGATCCGCAGGGGAACGCCTCGACCGGTCTGGGCATCGACCACGGCTCGCGGCGAGTGACGATCTACGACGTTCTCGGGGGAGGGGCCAGTCTGGCCGACGCGACCATGAGCACCGAGGTGGAGGGACTGTCGGTGGTTCCCTCTACGATCGACCTGGCGGGAGCCGAGATCGAGCTGGTCAGCCAGTTCTCGCGGGAAGCGCGGCTCGCTCGGTCTTTGGGCGCCATGGATGGCCGGTACGAATACGTCCTGATCGACTGCCCTCCGTCGCTCGGGCTGTTGACCGTCAACGGCCTGGCGGCAGCGCGCGAGCTGATCATCCCGATCCAGTGCGAGTACTACGCGCTCGAGGGGCTCGGACAGCTGCTCAAGAACGTGGAGGCCGTGCAGCAGAACGTGAACCCAGGGTTGAGGGTCACCGGAATCGTGCTCACGATGTTCGACCCTCGGACCCGCCTGGCCGACCAGGTGGTGGGCGAGGTCCGGAGCTACTTCGGCGACCTCGTGTATGACGTTGTCATACCACGGAGCGTCCGCGTCGCCGAGGCGCCCGGTTTCGGAAGGCCCATCACTCGGTACGACCCGACGTCGAGAGGGGCAGAGGCGTACCGGCGTCTGGCCGACGAGGTCGCCACGCGCCCACCCCAGCCGGAAGGCGGGGAAGAGCGATGGCGCGAGCTGGAGAGGGCGCAGGTGTCGGCCGTCGAGGAGGGAGGTCCGTCGTGAAGCGTGGGGGACTGGGTCGAGGGTTGTCGTCGCTCATCCCGGGAGCGGCCGGAGACCGAGGGTTGATCGACGTGCCGGTGGACGCCGTGGCTCCGAACCCCCGGCAACCCAGGCGAACGTTCGAGCCGGAGGCCCTGGCCGCGCTGGCCCACTCCATCGGGGAGGTCGGCGTTCTGCAGCCCGTGGTGGTGCGCCGGCACGACGGGGGATACGAGCTGGTGGCAGGAGAGCGCCGGCTGCGAGCGGCCCGGTTGGCGGGGCTGGCCACGATCCCCGCGGTCGTTCGTCAAGGCGCCAATGGCGACGCCCTTCGTGAGGCGCTGATCGAGAACATCCATCGCCAGGATCTGGCGCCGCTGGAGCTGGCGGCTGCGTTCCAGGAGCTGCTCGAGGAGCTCGGGGCGACCCAGGAGGCCGTCGCCGATCACCTCGGCTGCTCGCGCGCTCATGTCGCCAACACGATCCGGCTGCTCTCCCTTCCCGCGTCGGTGCAGCGGCTCCTGGCGGAGGACCGTATCCAGGCTGGGCATGCGCGGGCGCTCCTCGGGCTGCCGGACGACGACGCCAGGTCGGCTGTGGCGCTGCGGGCCGCCGCCGAGGGGCTGTCGGTGCGTGCGGTGGAGGACCTGGTTCGCACGTATGTCCAGGGAGGCCGTCGGTTGGTTCGGGCGGCCCGGCGCCCTGCGGATCCGAGCATGCGAGAGGTCGAGGCCATCCTCTCCGAGCACCTCTCGACGCGCGTGCAGGTCACCGCTGGGAGACGGAAGGGGAGGATCGTCATCGAGTTCGCGGACCGGGACGACCTGGAGCGATTGGTGGACGAGATCGTGCCCGAGCCGGCGCGGCGAGCTGCGGGGTGACGTGACGGAGGTCCGGCGCAAGGCCGAGGTGCTGCGGGCGTTGCGAGCCTTCGGGCTGGGGGTCGTGCTCGGGTGGGTCGTGGTGTTCGCCCAGGGATGGGCGCGCCGGGACGTCGAGCGAGGGCCGGACTGAGCCTTCGCCTCAGGACCGGTCGGGAGCTTCCGTCATCGCGGGGCTGGGAATGGCGCCGCCTTCGGCGCCTTCGGTGGCAGCTCCGGCGAAGAAGCGCTCGATCCCGTCGGTGACGGCCCGAGCGACCGCCTCACGCAGGGCGGCATCGCCCAACAGGGCTTCCTCACTGGGGTTGGTCAGCGTGCACGGCTCGATGTGGACGGCG
>JBIOYQ010000089.1:0-16221 GCA_044870295.1 Actinomycetota bacterium | reverse complement strand
GGCGGGCCCGGACCCGGGCCAGGAGCTCGGCAAGAGCGAACGGCTTGGGGAGGTAGTCGGCGGCGCCCAGCTCGAGGCAACGGACCTTCGACTCGACGTCCGAGACCGCCGACAGCACCAGCACCCGCTGTTCCGGGCGGGACTCGATCATGCCGCGCAGCACTGACACGCCGTCCAGGCCGGGGAGGAGCAGGTCCAGGACCACCAGCTCGTACTTCCGCGTCCGCGCCAGCTCCAGCGCGCGCGCTCCGTCGTAGGCGCTGTCAACGCCCAGGCCCTCGGCCGCCAGTGCTCGAGAGATGAAGCTCACGATGCGAGGTTCGTCATCGACCACCAGCACCCGGGCCACGGCGCACATGCTACGGAGGATGGTCCTCTCCGTACAGAGCTGATGACGGAACTGTCATGGATGCGTTCGAAAACGATGAACGACCCATGACGACCCCATGAGGAGCAGTTCAGGAACCGCCGACCGACCCACCAGCCCTCATACCCTCGCCCCAGCCCTACAGGAAGGGGGGGGCATGATCGATCGGCGGCGCCGGATCGCCGCGTGCATGGCCGTGGCCGGGGTGATCGCCCTGGTCGCGACGGCATGCGGAGGTGGGAGCGGCAGCGGCAGCAACACGGTGGGAGCGACCCTGAAGGACTTCTCCATCGCATTGGACTCGTCCTCTGGGAACGCGGGCGAGATCACGTTCAGCGTCAAGAACGACGGACCGTCCGTCCACGAGTTCGTGGTGTTCAAGACGGACCTCGCCCCGGAGAACCTGCCACTCACCAAGGACGAGAACGACATCGACATCGTCGACGAGGAGGGCGAGGGGGTCGAGGCGGTCGACGAGATCGAGGACATCGCGGTCGGCTCCACCCAAGAGCTCAAGGTCACGCTCCAGGCAGGGAATTACGTGGTGATCTGCAACTTGCCGGCGCACTACCAGCAGGGGATGCACACCGCGTTCTCGGTCAGCGCGTAGCCCCCGCCCGAGGCCGGCACCGCCCGGTACGCTGTGGCGCGTGCCGAGAACGAGCTTCGCCGATGCCGCCGCCACGGTGGCGGCCAAGGATCGCCGCCTCGCCGCGCTCATGGAGCGCAGGGGACGGTTCCGCTTGGCCCGGCCCACCATCGACCACTTCGGCGCGCTGGCCGAGAGCATCCTGTACCAGCAGCTGGCCGGGGCCGCGGCCGCCGCCATCCACCGACGGTTCGTGGCGCTGTTCGATGGCCAGCTCACGCCGGAGGCCGTCCTGGCCCTGCCCGAAGGGCAGTTGCGATCGGTGGGTCTGTCGGGGTCGAAGGCAACGTCCATCCGGGACTTGGCGCAGAAGGTGGCCGATGGGACCGTGCCGCTGGAGCGCATCGAGAAGCTCACCGACGACGAGATCGTGGAGCGCCTGTCGGTGGTCCGCGGCATCGGGCGGTGGACCGCCGAGATGTTCCTGATCTTCCAGCTCCGCCGGTTGGACGTGTGGCCGGTCGACGATTACGGCGTCCGCCAGGGCTGGTCGCTGATCCATCGGCTGCCCGACCTGCTCAAGCCGAAGGAGCTCGAGGCGAAGGGCGAGAAGTTCCGCCCCCATCGCACGGTGGTGGCCTGGTACTGCTGGGAGGCCGTCCACGAGGTGCGGGCCAAGCCGAAGCCTGCCGGCCGCTCGACCCGCGCCTGACTCGTCACGGTACGGACTGCGTTCCGAAGCAGCCCGCCGACGAGGCGTCACAGACCGCCGTCCACGTCGCTCCCCCGTCCTCGGTGTGGAGCACCAGCATCACCGGCTGCAGACCCTTCGGAGCCGGCACCTGCAGGAGGGTCCAGCCTCGATCTGCATCGATGAAGGACACCCCCAGCGGCTCTTCCGGCCCACCGGAGTTTTCCGGCTTGGGAAGCTCGATCCGATCGGTGACCGCGGCCGGCTCACCCTGCGTCCTGGTTACGAAGGTCCGGCCATCGCATGCCGGGCACCAGTTGATGAAGGAGGCGACCCCCCGATCCACCACGGCAAAGACGCCCGGGTAAGGATCGTCGACAACGGACGCCCCCTCCGGATGGAACTGCCCCGATGCGAGCCCCGAGACGAACACGACGTGCTGGTCGATCGATCCCGCGTCCGACGTAGCTTCCACGCCCGCGTAGGCGACGCTCCCCGCGGCTGCGCCTCCGAACACCGTTGCGAACGCATCGGACCCGTCAGGGGCGCATCGCACGCTGGGATCCTCGGCTCCCCACTCACCGGCGGGGACGGGCATGCGAGACGTGCTCCACGTCGCTCCCCCATCATCCGTTCGATAGAAGGTGGGGTCTCCGCCCTGGTCGAGGCCGGCGGCCCATCCCTGCTCCTCGTTGGCGAAACACACGGAGCCCACGGAGAACGAAGCGGCTGCCGCGGCCCACGATCGACCGCCGTCGGTGGTCGTCATGAGCTGGTTCGTGGATCCATCCGGAGCGACTCCCCAACCGATCTCGGGCGTGATGAACTGGATGCTCGAGAGCGGTTGATTGCTCCAGGTCACCCAGTGCTCGCCGCCGTCGCCTGTCTGGACGAGCCCTCCATCGAAGACGCCCCACCCGTGCATCCCATCACTCAGCATGTCGATCGCGGTGACGCTCGACGGTCCCGAGAGCTGCACCATCCAGCTGCGGCCGCCATCGGTCGTGACCAGGATCTGTCCACCGCCATCCACCATCCATCCGTGCTCGGCGTCGACGAACTGGATGGCGCCCGAGATCGCCGGCGCGACGGCGGCTTCGACCGGAGGTACGCCGGTTGGAGTACTGCTGGGCGATGGCTCGGGAGCGGTCACGCTCGGTTGGATCGAGGGCGTCGGGCTGTCCGCCGGCTTGCCCTGGCCGGTCGGCCGGAACGCGTAGAGCCCGGCCCCGATGCCGGCGGCCGCGATCGCCAAGGCGACGAGCCCCGAGCCCAGCCGCCGGTTCCGGCGCTTGCGATCACGACGCCGCTCCAGATCGCCGAACGAGTCTCCACTCATGGCGTACCGCCTCCGCTCCTGCTCCAGTCGTTCTTTGAAGTCACTCATCGCTCGCTCCCACGCTCTGCCTCATGGCCGCCCTGCCCTGCGAGGCCAGGACGCGCACGGTCACCGGCTTGATCCCCAGCGTCCGCCCGGCTTCCTCGGACGAGTAGCCCAACAGCTCCGTCAGGACCAGCGCGGCCCGCTGCCTCCGCGACAGCCCTGCCAGCGCCTGGGTCACCACATGGCGAGCGTCGACCGCGGCGAAGACGTCCTGCTGTCCTTCGCTCCGGCCGACCGCCCGTCGAAGGGCAACGGCGGCCCGGCGCAAGCGCTTCCGGAAGACGTTCATCGCCGTGCGGTACAGGTAGCCCACGGGATCCTCCATCGCCGAAACCCGGTCCCATCGCTCCCACAGCGCCAGGAAGGCGTCCTGGGTGATCTCCTCGGCCTCGTGTCGGTTCCCGGTGATCAGGACCAGGGCCCCGAACAGGCCGTCCCGCTCGTCGTGATAGAAGTCCTCGAAGGATCGCGTCTGCACGAGGAGATCATCGAGCCCCGGGCGGCCCGGGGAAACGACCTGCGCCAGCCTGATCATCTGCGGCATGAACCCGCATTGGCGCTGAAGTGTTTAGACGGTCACAGATCCAGGCGACGACGCGCCTAGGCTGAGCGCTCCTTCGGCTGCTTCGCGGCCTTCTCCTTCTCTTCCTTGCCGCGAGGCACCAACGTCGGATTGACCCCTCGCAGGACGACCTCCTGGTCGATGAGGCACTTGGTGACGTCCTTGCGCGATGGCAGCTCGTACATGACGTTCAACAGGACCTCTTCGAGGATGGCCCGCAGGCCACGCGCTCCGGTCCCCCGCAGCAGGCACTGGTCGGAGATGGCTTCGAGCGAGTCCTCCGAGAACTCCAGCTCGACCCCATCGAACTCGAAGAACTTCTTGTACTGCTTGATCAGCGCATTCTTCGGCTTGGTCAAGATGTCGATCAGCGCGCTCCGGTCCAGGTTGTGCACGTACGTGATCAGCGGCAGCCGTCCCACGAACTCCGGGATGAGCCCGTACTTCAGCAGGTCCTCGGGGAGGACGTGGCGGAAGATCTCGCCGAGGTCCTTCTCCTCCAACCTGCGGACGTCGGCCCCGAACCCCACCCCTCGCTTGCCGATCCTGGACTCGATGATCTTCTCGAGGCCGGCGAACGCGCCCCCACAGATGAACAGGATGTTCGTGGTGTCGATCTGGATGAATTCCTGGTGCGGGTGCTTGCGCCCGCCCTGCGGCGGAACCGACGCGGTCGTCCCCTCCAGGATCTTCAGCAAGGCCTGCTGCACGCCTTCGCCGGAGACGTCCCGCGTGATCGACGGGTTCTCGCTCTTGCGGGCGATCTTGTCCACCTCGTCGATGTAGATGATCCCGGTCTCGGCCTTCTTCACGTCGTAGTCCGCGGCCTGGATCAGCTTCAGCAGGATGTTCTCGACGTCCTCACCGACGTAGCCGGCCTCGGTGAGCGCGGTGGCGTCGGCGATGGCGAACGGCACGTTCAACATGCGGGCGAGCGTCTGGGCCAGGAGGGTCTTGCCGCACCCCGTGGGGCCCAGCAGGACGATGTTCGACTTCTGCAGCTCGACCTCGTCGGAGGCTGCGCCCACCTGGATCCGCTTGTAGTGGTTGTAGACCGCGACCGACAGGACCTTCTTGGCCTGCTCCTGTCCGATCACGTAGTCGTTGAGGAAGGCGTAGATCTCGATGGGCTTGGGCAGCTCGTCGAGCTTCAACTCCGTGGTCTCGGAGAGCTCTTCCTCGATGATCTCGTTGCACAGGTCGATGCACTCGTCGCAGATGTAGACCCCCGGACCGGCGATGAGCTTCTTGACCTGCTTCTGCGACTTCCCGCAGAACGAACATTTCAGAAGGTCGGAGTCACCGAACTTCGCCACGAACCCTTGCTCCTTCCGCTCCCGCCCGGGCCTCGTTCACGGAAAGGCCCCCCTTCGACGTGCCCGTAGTCTAAGACGCCTTGGCCTCAAGTGACGCCAATTCGGCCTGGGTCTTTCGGCTAGAAATCACCTCATCGATGATTCCGTACTCCTTGGACTGCTCGGCCGTCATGATGAAATCCCGGTCGGTGTCCTTGGAAACCCGCTCGAACGGCTGCCCGGTGTGCTGGGCGAGGACCTGGTCCACCAGTGTGCGGTAGCGGAGGATCTCCTTGGCTTGGATCTCGATGTCCACGGCCTGCCCCTGGGCCCCACCGTGGGGCTGGTGGATCAGGACGCGGCTGTGCGGGAGCGCGTAGCGCTTGCCCGCGCTGCCGGCAGCCAGAAGCACGGCCGCCCCGGATGCCGCCTGGCCCATGCAGATGGTCGAGACGTCCGACCGGATGAACTGCATGGTGTCGTAGATGGCGAACGTGGAGGACACGTCACCACCCGGCGAGTTGATGTACAGGGCGATGTCCTTGTCCGGCTCTTCGCTCTCCAGGTGGAGCAGCTGGGCCATGATCAGGTTTGCGACGGCGTCGTCGATCGGCGTCCCTAGGAACACGATCCTGTCCTTGAGCAGCCGTGAGTAGATGTCGAACGACCGCTCGCCGCGGTTCGTTTGCTCGATGACGACGGGAACGAGGTAGTCCTTGATCTCACTCATCTTGGTCCTCTTGGCTCGATGATGGGTCCGGCGGGGATGCCGGCGCCTCTTCTCTGGATATTTCGGCCGACTCAACGAGAAGGTCAAGGGCCTTCGCTCGGATGATATCACCGGCCAGTGTCGTGACCTGACCCGACCGCTCCAAGATCTTCCGAACCTCTTTCGGCTCGCGCCCCGTCGCCCGTGCGAGGTCGCGGATCTCCCGGTCGAGGTCCTCCGCACTGACCTGGATGCCCTCGGCCCTGGCCACGCCCTCGAGGATCAGATCGGCCTTGATCGCACGGATGGCGTGGGATCTGGCGTCGGACCGGAACCGGAGGTCGTCCCACCCTTGCGTTTGCAGGACCTGCTCGAGCGACATGCCCGCCGCTTTCGCCCGTTCCTCGGCTCGCTCCACGCGAAGCTGGGTCTCCTCGTCGACGAGCCGGTCCGGCAGATCGATCTCAATGCCGTCCATGATCCTGCGCAGCACCAGGTCGCGGGTGAGCGAGCGCGCTTCCGCTTCCTTCAACGTCCGGAGCTTCGCCCGGATGTCCTCGCGCAGCTCCTCCATGGTGTCGAACTCGGATGCGGTCTTGGCGAACTCGTCGTCCGCGGCAGGGAGCCGCTTGGACTTGACCTCCTTGACCAGCACCTGGAAGGTCACCTCGGTCCCGGCCTTCTCCCCGAAGGACTCGGGCAGGGTCGCGTTGAACTTCAGGATGTCGCCTTTTCGTTTCCCGTCGAGCTCGCGATCCAGTTCGGGGACCAACTCCTCCTTGCCCACCTCTGTGAGGAAGCCGACCCGCGAGGCCTCGGGGATCTCGGCGCCATGGAGTGACGCCCGAACGTCCGCCAGGACGTAGTCCCCCTTCGCCGCGGGGCGGGCGATCGCTTCCAGCTCGGCGAACCGCTCGCGCACCTGGTCCAGGTATTCGTCGATCTCCAGTTCGCGCGGCTCGGTGGCAGGTGCGTCGACCTGCAGGCCCCGGTACTGCGAGGGCTCGAGCGCGAGGCGGGGCCGGACCTCCACCACAGCGGTGAACCGCAGGGGCTGCCCGTCCTCGATCGTGTCGAGGTCGATCTCGGGGTCGGCGATAGGGGCCAGGTCGTTGTCGCGCAGCGCCCGCAGGTAGTACTTCGGGAGGAACTCGTCCACGAACTCGTGGAGCACGTGCTCGCGGCCGATCCGGGCGTCGATGATCTGCTTCGGGACCTTGCCCTTCCGGAAGCCGGGGATCTTCACCCTCTTGGCGACGTCGCCGTACGCGTGGTCGAGGTCCTTCGCGAACTCCTCGGGGGGAACCTCGATGGTCAGCCGGACGACGTGCTTGTCGGTTTCCTCGATGGTGGTCTGCATGCGCAGAGCGAGCGTACCGGATGGCGGGCCAAACCCATGCCTGGCCTCGAGGGTTCGTCAGATCTCGATGGTGGCGATCTCGGCGGGTCCCAGAGGGACGTCGCGGCCGGCGACCTTCGCCACGCGCGGTTCCTTCGATGGATTCCAAATGCGAACCTGGACCTTGCCGTCCACCTTGCGAATCGACGACAGCTCCGCTCCCTCCACCTCCAGCAGACAGCCGGTGTCGGGGAGATCCCCCTTCCGCTTGGCTTGAGCGGAGGCGCCGAGCAGATTGATCCGCTCCCACATGGACGGCAGCTCGTCGGGACGCAACCCGGGGGCGACCGCCAGGAAGAAATACTGCTCGCCCAGCATCTGCGCGTCGGGCGTGGCGATGTCGGGCCCGGCCGCCCACGCTCGCGTGCTCAGCTGCGGACGGCTGATGGTGCCCACGCACCGCAGCATGGTCACGGCCAGCTCACCGTCGGGATGAACCTCGTATTCGAAGACCCCGTCCCCGAACACGGCCACGCCCCCTGCCATGGCGGCTTGCCGGGCCGGCCAGGTGGGCGACGGGATCTCGGACCCACCTTCTCCGCGGAGGGGGCGTTCCACCACTTCGAACGGCGCCATGGCCCACGAGCCCTCGGCGGGTTCGAGCAGGCCGACGTGCAACCGCAGGCGGTGGTCGGGGCGCTCGTTGTTGATGGTGGCGATCAGGCGGGTGAAGTCCGCGTCGGCGTTCTCGAACGCCGACAGCTCCACGGTGAGGCCCGGCCACCGAGCGATGAGAGCGTCGCCGTCGATCTCCATGCTGGCCGGTGTGGAAGGGGGCTCACCGGCGGTGGGATCGAAGTTGTACAGGTCGCCCACGTCGCCTTCGTCCACCAGCCGGAAGCGCAGGTCCCCGATGTGGAAGTGGTCGCCGTCGATCTCAATCTCCGCCGGATAGTCGACCGGCGTGGGAGCGCTCACTCGCCATCCCAATCCGGGCACGCCGTCACGCTCGAACGGTGAAGGATTGAACGTCATCTGACCGTATCCGGACATCCGATCGACCAGCACGTTGATGGCCTCCCCGACGATCCTCATGGCCATCTCCTCCGCCTGGTCGTATCGGGCCTCGACCGCCGCGGCCACCTCGTCCACCGAGCAGCCGCACACCGAGTCGTGCGCGCCGTTCCACAGCAGCCGTCGCCAGATCTCACGGAGGCGGTCCTCCGGCCAATCGAACCCGGGGACCAGCGCGGCCAGCGGCTCGGCCACCCGCTCCACCAACGCCTCGACCCCGGCCCGCTGGGCCTTCTGGTGAGCACGCGTCGAGTACACACCCGGCAGGAGATGGGCACGCGCGGACGATCGGAGCTCGCCCCGCCACACCGGAAGCTCCCCAGTCGGTTCCTGGGAGCCCAGGAATTCGGAGAGCGAACCGATCTCGCCATGGATCTGGTTGCCCGCGTTGACCTCCTCCAGCAACGCGGCCAGCTTGGCGGCCGGCAGGGTGTGGTCGGTGCCGACCGTCACCAGCAGCCTTCGGCGGGGCGACGACGGCCGGAGCCACTCGACCGCCTGCAGCAGCGAGGTTCGCAGAGCCTCGGCGTCCTGACTCTGCCCGACGCTCATCCCGATGCTGTAGCCGAACGCCAGGTACTCCGTCAGGACCCGGCTCCCATCTGGCGCCTCCCACCAGAACGCCGTCTTGTCGACGGCCGCGGGGACCCCTCTCCACACCACCGCGCGCTCCAGACCGCCTCGCCGCAGGATCTGTGGCATCTGCCCGATGTGTCCGAACTGGTCGGGAAGGTAGCCGGCGACGGGCGGCTCCGCTTCGAACTGCCGCGCCCGGGCCATCCCCCACTCGAGGTTGCGGATGTGCGACTCGCCCGAGGTGAGGAACTCGTCCATCTGGGTGAACCAGGGACCGACCGAGATGCGACCCTCCTTCGCCAGCCGCCGGATGTCGGCCTCGCGCTCGGGACGGACCGCCAGGTAGTCGTCGATCAGGGCCGACTGCCCGTCCAGGTGGAAGTGACGGAACCCCGGTTCACGGTCGGCCAGGTCGATCAGGAGGTCCATCATCTCGACCAGGCGCTTCAGGAATCCCTCGAAGGGCTCGTACCACTCGCGGTCCCAATGGGTGTGCGGGACCAGGAAGACCTCGGCGGTGCTCTCCTCACTCACCCGCGCATCCTGACGAGGGTGCTGCGATGTTCGCAACCGTCCTGGCTACACTCGGCAACTCCATGACTCCGGACGAGCTGCTGCGGGCTCTGGCCGACACCGAGCGCTTGGCCGTCGCGGGCGCCCTGGCCCGCGCCCCGGCCACGGCGTCGGAGCTGGCGTCGAGCCTCGATCTGCCCCTGGCCCGGGTTCGCCGCCACCTCACGCGGTTGTCCCGCGTGGGCCTGGCCCAGGTGGAGACCGATCGGCGGACCTGGCGCCTGATCCCGGAGGCCCTTCGGCAGGCCGCCCTCGAGGTGGGGCCGCCCCGGGAAGCGGGTCTGGCGCTGGGAGCGGCCTACCAGGAAGAGGAGGCCGTGCTCAAGAGCTACTTCCGAGGCGGCCGGCTGGTGGAGATCCCCGCCAAGCAGTCGAAGCGGATGATCGTGCTCACCCGGATCGCCCTCGAGTTCGATGCCGGAGTGACCTACCCGGAGCGTGCGGTGAACGAGGTGCTCGAACGGTTCCATCCGGACTTCGCCAGCCTCCGGCGGTTCCTGGTCGACGAGGGCCTTCTGTCACGCGACCGCGGGAGGTATTGGAGGAGCGGGGGCCCAGTCGACGTCTGAGCCCCGTTCCAGGGAAAGCCCGGATTCCCTTGGGCGCCTCAGGGGCTAGCATGCAGCCTCACCTGACCCGTCCGCGCCTGTCAGGGAGGTGTCATGCCCATGCGACCGGCCATCGCCCGACGCGCCGCACTCGTAGCCGTCGTGGCAGTGAGCATCGGCCTCGGCCCTGCACAATCCGCCCAGGCCGCTGCCCCCCGCATACCCATGCTGTGCGGTCACCTCCAGCTGTCTCGGTGGGCGTGTCGCTACAACGGACCCATCGGCGGGGCCGACGTGGCCGTGGACGTGGCCGCCAGCCCTGATGGGTCGGCGGTGTACGTGACGGGCTCCAGCGCGGGCTTCGTCACGAACGACGACTTCGCCACCGTCGCCTACCAGGCCGGAACCGGCCAGGTGCTGTGGACGACCCGTTACGACGGATCGGGGTTCGGCGACGAGCCGGCCGCCCTGACGGTGGCCCCGGACGGGTCCAAGGTCTTCGTCACCGGGTCCAGCTACGTGGACGGCGACAGCAACATGGCGACGGTCGCCTATGACGCGGCCTCGGGCGCGCAGCTCTGGGTCGCTCTGCTCCCGGTGGCCGGAGGAAAGGCCGTCGACATGAGCCCGGATGGGTCCGTGGTGTACGTGACCGGCTGGAGCTGGGACGGCCTGACCAAGGCAACGACCGTCGCGTATGACGCCGATTCCGGAGGCCAGGCCTGGGTCTCCTCGTACAGCGCGGGGAACTTCGACGAGGGCACGTTCGTCGAG
The DNA here is from genome assembly GCA_044870295.1 of Actinomycetota bacterium. Classification (GTDB taxonomy): domain Bacteria; phylum Actinomycetota; class UBA4738; order UBA4738; family UBA4738; genus AC-52. The sequence continues at coordinate 5,740 of JBIOYQ010000089.1, read as the reverse complement.
GCGAGTCCAGAAGGATCGAAGGTGTTCGTCGCCGACCTGACCATCGGCTCCTCGAGCGACATCGGCGCCATCGGTCTGGATGCGACTGACGGGCACGTGCTGTGGGCCAGCGACTACAACGACCCGGACGACGGTGAGGACATCGCGTACGGGTTCGCCGTCAGCCCCGACGGATCCAAGGTGGTGGTGACCGGCTCCGACTGGTCCACCAACAACGCCACGAACTTCGTGACGATCGCTTTCGACGGCTCGACCGGCGACCAGGCTTGGCTCGCACGGTACACATCTCGTCGCTACGGCTCGGACCAGGCCAATGCCGTCGCCGTGAGCCCGGACGGCTCGAGCGTGTTCGTGACGGGAGCGACGTGGGCCCGACAGCAGGTGGGCTACCTCACGATTGCCTATGACCTGGCGACGGGAGGCCAGCGATGGCTGGCTCGCTACTTCAACGCCTACGCCATCGGCACGGCCATCGGCGTGAGCCCGGACGGATCCAGGGTCTACGTCTCCGGTGAGGCCGGCACCCCGCGCTATCAATACACGACGATGGCCTACAACGCCTCCGCCGGGGAGCGCCTCTGGATCGCTCGCACGGATCTGGATGCCACCGACATCGTTCGGGGACTGGCCGTGGACCCGGACGGCTCGAGCGTCTTCGTCACAGGCTCCTTCGCGCCCACGGGTTACGACACGAACGACTACCTGACCGTGGCGTATCCGGCGTGAAGTGGACTGGTCGGGGCGGGCAGATTCGAACTGCCGACCTCCTGCTCCCAAAGCAGGCGCGCTAACCAAACTGCGCCACGCCCCGTACCAACGAACAGGGTACCGATCTCTGGTTCGAATCTCACACTCCTGACCCCTTCAGCATTGGGCGCGAATGGCCGAGACTACTGGCGCGATGCCCATGACCCGGCGCCCAGGTTGGGCTGTTCTCGCGACGGTCGTGCTTACGTCAGGGTTGATGATCCTGGCCCATCCCGTTCCAGCCCTGGCGGCCTTCACGGGCACCAACGGCGAAATTGCGTTCCAATCGAACCGCAGCGGCACCAATCAGGTCTACACCATGTGGAGGGACGGCACGTCCCAGACCAAGTTCTCCGGCGTCAACGAGAAGAGCTCCACCCCTGCGTGGTCGCCGGACGGCACGGCTCTGGCGTTCGCCAATTGCTGCGACCAGGGCACCGACCAGCTCGAGGTCTACATCGCCAACGCCAGCGGCACCGGCACGACCCGACTGACCAACAACACCAGCCGCGACGGCGATCCGGCGTGGTCGCCCGACGCCGAGCAGATCGCCTTCGTCGCCAGCCGGGACGGCAACAAGGAGATCTACGTCATGGGCGTCGACGGCAAGGGCGAGACGAACATGACCAACGATTCGTCCAAGGACGACTCACCGTCATGGTCGCCCGACGGCTCGCAGATCGCCTTCGCCAGCAAGCGCGCCGGCAATTGGGACATCTGGGTGATGGATTCCGACGGATCGGGCGCATCGCAGCTGACCAACAACGCCGCCAAGGACACCGACCCCGACTGGTCGCCCGACGGCACCCAGATCGTCTTCGTCTCCGACCGCGGCGGCGACAAGGACGTCTACACGAAGAACGCCAACCTCACCGCGAAGGCGACGAACATCACCGACGGTCCCTCCAGGGACGACCACCCGGTGTGGTCGCCCAACGGCGACAAGATCGCCTTCGACAGCGATCGAACCGGCAACGACGACATCTGGAAGGTGAACCCGGACGGCTCGAAGCTGGTGCAGCTCACGACCGATCCGGGCACCGATCGCCGCCCGAGCTGGCAACCGGTCAGGGCGCCGCTGTTCGAGGGCCTGGACGTGTCGCACTGGCAGGACACCATCGACTTCGACGCCGTCGCGGCGGACGGCATCCGGTTCATCTTCCAGAAGGCCTCGGAGGGAACCGACTACGTCGACCCCACCTACGAGACCAACCGGGCCAATGCCGAAGCAGCCGGGCTCGCCTTCGGGGCGTATCACTACGCTCGACCGAGCACCACCCAAGGCGACGCGATCGACGAGGCCGACCATTTCATCGACACCGCCCAGCCCGTGTCTGGAGAGCTGATCCCGGTCATCGACCTGGAGGATTCAGGCGGCCTGTCCGACGACAAGCTCACCACGTGGTTGTGGGACTTCCTGGACCAGGTCCTGGCTCGGACCGGGGTCCATGCACTCATCTACACCAGTCCCAACTTCTGGGAGGTCCACCTGAACGACACGGACGAGTTCGCCAGGGGCGGCTACAGCCTGCTGTGGATCGCCCATTGGTTCGCCTCCACGCCGACGGTGCCGGGCAACAACTGGGGCGGGCATGGATGGACGTTCTGGCAGAACGACAACTGCTTCAAGGTGGATGGCATCACCGGCTGCGTGGATCACGACTACTACAACGGCGTGGTCCTGACGCCGGCGCTCATCCCGTAGGGTCCCCGGCGCGGCACAGCGGGTAACCTTCGCCTGTGCCGGGCGGCGTGGAGCTCTCCAACCTGGAGAAGGTGTACTGGCCGGATGCCGGCCTGACCAAGGGCGATCTGATCGACTACGTCGACCGCATGGCGCCGTTCATCCTGCCCTGCCTGCGCGGCCGGCCGCTGACCGTGAAGCGGTACCCCGACGGCATCGAGGGGTTCTCCTTCTTCCAGAAGAACACGCCGAAGTACGCGCCACCGTGGGTCGAGACCGTGACCCTCCGGGCAGAGTCGGCCAAGCGCGACGTGGCCTACACGCTGTGCAACAACCAGCGGACGCTGATCTGGCTGGCGAACCAGGGGACCATCGAGCTGCACCCGTGGCTGTCCAAGGTCGATCACCTGGAGAGGCCCGATCACCTGGTGATGGACCTGGACCCGCCCGAGGGCGCGTTCGACCGAGCCGTGGAGATGGCGTTCATCGTGCGCGACGTGCTGTCTGAGGCGGGGCTGGAGGCGGCGGCGAAGACCTCGGGAGCCAAGGGGGTTCACGTGTACGTGCCGCTGCAGCGCCGCTACCACTATCACGACGTGCGGGTTGCGGCGATCGAGGTGGCGCGCCGCGTGGAAGCATCGTCGGCCGATCGAGCCACCACCGAGTTCCGCATCGCCGAGCGAGGGAACCGCGTGTTCCTGGACGCCGGCCGCAACGCTCCCGGCGCCCACATCATCGCCCCCTACTCGCCTCGGGCCCGGCCCCAGGCGACCGTGTCGTTCCCGGTGGGATGGGACGAACTGGGGCGCATCCGTCCCGAGGACTTCACGATCAGGAACGTCCCGGACCGGTTGGCGGGCAAGGACCGATGGCGGGAGCTCATGCCGAAGCCCCAGGCCCTTCCCCGTTCGTTGCGCGACGCCCTGGGCGCCTAGTCCGGCAGCTCGAAGGCCCCAGAGCCGACCATGATCACGCCGCCGCCCACGAATACGGTCCAGCCATCGGCACCCTCTTCAACCTCGACCATCAGGCTGCTGGGACGGCCCATCTCGATTCCCTGGCTCACCAAGAGCCTGCCCTCGGACAGGACCCCTCGCTCGGCGAGGTAGGCTCCCAGCGGCCCGACCGCTCCGCCGGTGGCGGCGTCCTCCCTCACCATCGTGCCCACCGGCCACAGGAACCTGGTGTGGGCCGTCGTTCCCTCGACCCAGGCGAGGTAGCAACCGTCCGTCCCGAGGGGTCGGAGGATCTCCCCGAGCTGCGCAGCGAGCGGGGTGGCCCGCGACACGGCATCCTCCGACGCCACCGGCACCATCAACTCGGGGAACCCGGTGGAGACGACCTGAGGCGGGAGCTCGTGGTGCAGGTCCCCAGCGTGCAGGCCGAGCGCCCGGGCCAGCCCCTCGCGATCCTCCACGACGGGGCCGAAGGACGGCGCCAGCTGGCGCATCCTGGCGAAACCGGCCTTCATCGAGGGGCTCGACCCTCCCACCTGGACGTCGACGGGCACATCGCCCGCCGCCACCTGCTGGATCAGGGGGCTCGAGACCAGGCCTTCGGCCACCATGACGAAGGCTGTCCCCAAAGTGGGATGCCCGGCGAACGGCAGCTCGCGGGTGGGTGTGAAGATGCGGAGACCGTAGCGGGAGGCAGCGGCGTCGATGGAGGTGACGAACGTGGACTCCGAGAACCCGATCTCGTGGGCGATGGCCTGCATCGTCTCGGTGGACAGGGCGACCGGCTCTGGCACGACGCAGAGTTGGTTCCCCGCGAGGGGGCGGTCGGTGAACACATCGACCAGCCGGAAGGGTACGTGCATGGAACTCAATGCTACGGCTTTGGCCGCTTGCTACAGTTGGGTGGCCTGCGGGTGTAGCTCAGTGGTAGAGCTCCAGCCTTCCATGCTGGTGACGAGGGTTCGATTCCCTTCACCCGCTCTGCCGCACGTGCTTCGCCGCCAGGCCGGAGGCCGCAGCTAGAATCGATCGACGACCAGCGCCGGTAGCTCAGCCCGGATAGAGCGGCGGCCTTCTAAGCCGCGGGTCGCAGGTTCGAATCCTGCCCGGCGCACAACCCCAGGTCATTTCACCTCGATCGTTCGCCCGGCAGCTTCAGGCCTCTTGGGTCCAAGTCGCGCCGTCCCAACTCCAAAGGTCGCCGAAGTACTCAGATCCTGTCAGGTTCTGAACTCCACCGAAGAGGATCACGCGGGCGCTGCCAGAGTCGTAAGCCATGCCGGCACCCAGGCGACTGGTGGGATGGTCTGGCGGGGTCTGGCGGGTCCAGTCACTGCCGTCCCAGGTCCAGGTGTCATGCCGCCCAATCAGTGATTTCGGGCATCCGCCGAACACCACCGTCTCGCCCCTCGCTTCGTCGAAAGCCATGCCCATTTGACTGCGCCCATCGGGTGGCTGTGTGGACGTCCGGCGGGTCCACACGGCGCCATCCCACGTCCAGGTGGTTCCCAAGTAGTGCGTTTCATCACTGCCTCCGAACAGCACTACCTCGTGTCTGGCGGCATCGAAGGCCATGCCAGCGTGCCTCCGAATGCTCGGGTGGGTGGGAGGATGTCGACGCACCCAGTTGGTGCCATCCCATATCCAGGTATCGCCGAAGAGAATGCCTGCGTACCCGCCGAACAGCACCACTTCACCCCTGGCGGCGTCGAAGGTCATGCTCGCTCCCATTCGCGCCGAGGGATGGGTCAGGGGATGTTGTTGAGTCCATGTCGTTCCATCCCAGGTCCAGGTGTCTCCGAAGTACTCTCCGTGGACGTCCACCCCTCCGAATAGGACGACCCGGCCTCTGATCGGATCGAACACCATGCTGACAGCGCTTCGCGGTGAGGGATGAACCGAAGGGTTCCTCCGAGTCCACGCCCTGCCCTCCCAGGTCCACGTGTCTCCGAACATTCGGATTCCAGTGGTGTAGCCCCCAAACAGCACGATCTCATGCCGTATGTCGTCGTATGCCATCCCCATGAGGGCCCGAGGCGCTGGCGCCAAGCGGTTTGGCCCATAGGTTCGACCGAGTCGCGCTTGAGAGGTACTCGCGGCTCCAGTCTGTTGCGCCACGCTCATCACGAGAAACGAGGCCGTCAGGACGAAGAGTCTCTTCGATGAAATCAGTCGAACGATCGGACCCACCTCATTGGCTCGACCCGGCTCATTCTTGCGCGGCGTGCTCGAACTCTCAACCGAAACCCTACTCATCGAGTGCTCCGACGGCACCGAGCAATCGCGGACGTGCCGGCGACTGAGACGACTGACTACGTCGTCTGTTCGAGCACCTCGAGGTCGCGCCGGGCGT